>NZ_CALCDX010000242.1 GCF_937900395.1 uncultured Caulobacter sp. | reverse complement strand
GAAACACGCTCACGCCCCCCATCCTCACGGGCAAGAACAGCCTGGCGGAGCGGACAGTCGAGCCGAAACGCAAATCACACTCACGGTCTCCGGGTTCGCCCGGCCGCTCCGTCGCCTCCCTATCCCTTCAGCGGCCAGCCGCGTGAAGCGGCTAAGTCGTGTGCCTAGGCCGCCAGGGCCTGATCGATCGCCTCGGCGATCCGCTCCGGCGTCTCGGCGCCGACCACGGCGACCTTGCCGGCGAAGATGGCGAACGGCACGCCGGTCACGCCGCCCTGGACGGCCATGGCATGTTCGCGCGCCACGGCTTCCTTGTCAGCGCCTTCGGAGAGCAGTTGCAGCACCACCATTCGCTCCATGCCCGCGGCCTCGGCGATGTCGGCCAGCACGACGGGGTCGCCGATGTCGAGGCCCTGTTCGAAATAGGCCTTGAACAACGCTTCCACGATCTGGTCCTGAACGCCGGCCGTCAGGGCCCAGCGGATCAGGCGATGGGCGGCGTTCGTGTTGGGCGAGAGCTGGATGGCGTCGAAATCGAACGCGATGCCTTCCTCGGCGCCGCCTTCCAGCAGAGCCGCGTGGACGGCCTTGAGCCGCTCCGGGTCCTTGAACTTCTGGGCCATGTAGGCCTTGCGGTCGACGCCTTCCTCCGGGATCGACGGGTCCAGCTGATAGGGCCGCCAGATCAGCTGGGCGTCCAGGCTCGGCCGCAGGGCCAGGGCCGACTTCAGGCGCCGCCAGCCGAGAAAGCACCAGGGGCAGACGACGTCGGCGACGACATCGATGATCATGGGCTGGGACTGGGCCACGGCGTACTCCTGGAGAAGGTCTGTCCGAGACGGGACCGACCGCATATAGGCCGAAGAGACTGCGCGCCCAAGCGCGAGCGGTCAGCCGACCTCGCGCTTCATGGCGGCGGCGGCCGCGCGTTCCAGGGCCTTCACCGCGCCTTCGCCGGGCTGGACCTCGGCCACGCCGATGTCGAACTCGCAGACGAACGGCGGACGATCCTCGCCGGCGTCGAAGGCGGTGCAGCCGATCACGGCGGCGATCCGCTCGGCCGCGGCGCGGGCGGCGTTCTGGTTGGTCGCCGGCAGGGCCAGGGCGAACACTTCGGTCGAGAGGCGAGCCGGGGTGTCCTCGACGCGGACCAGGCGGCCGATCATCGAGCCGATCTGCGGAATGGCGCGGTCCAGCCAGCCGTTCTGGCGGGCCCAGACGGTATCGGGCTTTTCCGCGACCCGCAGCACGCAGATCGACAGCGGACGGGCCCGCTCGCGGGCGGCTGTGGCCAGGCGCGCCAGGTGGGCGGCGAACAGATCGCGCGTGAAGAGGCCGGTGGCGGCGTCCATCAGGCCCGAGCTTCGGGCCTTTTCCAGAGCGCCGCGGATCGCTTCGCCGCGCCGGAAATTGCGGGCCAGCTCCATGACGCGCAGGGCGGTCTCGGTTTCCGGCGTTTCGGGAGAGGCCACGTCCGAGACGCCGCGATGGAAGGCGTCCGACATGGTCACATAGCTCTCGGCCTTGAGATAGAGCAGGGCCGGGATGTGATAGAGGCGGGTGTTGCGGCGCATGCCGGCCGCGATCGACAGCGCTTCCTGCTGGCTGTCGCCGGCCCACAAGACGACGGCGTCGAACGGGCGCTCGTGCAGATAGTCAAAGGCGGTGTAGGCGGTGAAGGCGCCGACCACCTCGGCGCCGCTGCGCTGCAGGGCGTTCGACAAGGCCAGGAACTGCGGGGCGGGCTCGCCGACGGCCAGGATCCGGAACGGCGCCTCCGACTGCTCGGGCAGATCCAGGCGTCGACCGCGATCGCCGAAGGTCTCCAGCCGCAGCTCGAACTCCTCTTCGGCGATGGCTGTGCGAACCAGGGTCTCGAGCCGCAAGGCCGCCTGCGAGGGGTGCAGCGGCGGCGACAGGGTGAGGTCGAAGGTCTGATCGCGATAGTCGGCCTCGGGGTCGCCGATGGCGATCACCGGCAGGCGGCGGGGTGCGACGGCGGCCTTCAGGCGCCGCGACAGGGTCTGGACGTCCGGACCGGCGCTGGCCAGGTCGACGATCACCGCCTCGATCGGCAGGTCGCCCAGGGCCGCGACGGCGGCGTAGGGACCGCGCGCGGTGATGGTGCGCCAGCCCAGCCGGTCCAGCCCTTCGGCCAGCGGTCCGGCGCGAACGTCGTCGCGCGCCACGATCAGGATCCGGGCGTCTGCCGCCAAACCAACCTCCGCCCGAATGCTCGCCATGCCGACCAGGCGGCGCGCTTCGAGATTCGCCGCCGCAACATAGCAGACCAAGGGCCCGGTCAAAGCCGCGCAACGCCGCAGGTTGGGGGCGAATCCAAGATCGTTGGGGGCGTGAGCGCGAGGACTTGCCTGACCGAACGTCAGGCCCGCTCTAGTATGGCGGACCGGCCGCTTGGTGAGAGCCGGAAGGGAGACGACGCCATGGGCCAGGGGCCGCTTTCGGGACTGAAGATCGTCGAGTTCGCCGGCATCGGTCCGGGACCGTTCTGCGGCATGCTGCTGTCGGACCTGGGCGCGGACGTCGTCCGCATCGACCGCAAGGGGCAGGGGCGCGGCTCGCCGGCCGATGTCACAGCGCGGGGGCGGCGCTCGGTGGCGCTAGATCTCAAGAACCCTGAATCGATCGAGACTTGCCTGAAACTCCTGGAGCGGGCCGATGGCCTGATCGAGGGCTTCCGGCCGGGCGTCATGGAGCGCCTGGGCCTGGGACCGGACGTCGCTCTGGCCCGCAATCCCAAGCTTGTCTACGGCCGCATGACCGGCTGGGGCCAGACCGGGCCCTACGCCAAGGCCGCCGGCCACGACATGAACTACATCGCCATCACCGGCGCGCTGCACGCGATCGGGACCGAGGAAAAGCCCGTGCCGCCGCTGAACCTGGTCGGCGACTTCGGGGGCGGGGCGCTCTATCTGGCGTTCGGCCTGCTGGCCGGGGTGATCCACGCTCGCAAGACGGGGCAGGGGCAGGTGATCGACTGCGCCATGAGCGACGGCGCGGCTTCGCTGATGGCGATGTTCTACGGCTTCAAGGCGGGCGGCATGTGGAACGAAGGGCGGCGGACCAACCTGCTCGACGGCGGGGCCCACTTCTATGACACCTACCAATGCGCAGACGGCAAGTGGATCTCGATCGGCTCGATCGAACCGCAGTTCTACCTGCTGCTGCTGGAAAAGACGGGGATTTCCGACCCGCAGTTCCAGCACCAGATGAGCCGCGAGGAATGGCCCGAGCTTCGGGAGAAGCTGGCGGCCGTGATCAAGACCAAGAGCCGCGACGAATGGTGCGCGATCATGGACGCCACCGATGTCTGCTTCGCGCCGGTGCTGACCATGGACGAAGCGCCGGGACACGCCCACAACGCCGCGCGCCAGACCTTCGTCGAGGTCGAGGGCGTCACCCAGCCGGCGCCGGCCCCGCGCTTTTCGGCCACGCCCGGCGCCATCCAGGGCCCGCCGCCCAAGATCGGCGCCCACAATGACCAGGCGCTGGCCGACTGGGGCTTCTCCGCCGACGCGATCGAAGGGCTGAAGGCGTCCGGCGCCCTCTAACCCGTTCAGGTGCGGTTCAGGCGCCGGGGCCTAGCGTTCGAAGGTCGATCGGTCTCCGCGCCATCCGTCCCTCGATGCGGCGATCGGTTCCAGGCCAAGCCTTGAAAGACGCGTCGTCCCCCATGACGGCGCGTCTTTGACTTCCGGGGGCGGCGCCGCCATGGTCCGCCGGATGAAAGATCCGCTCCATCAGATCCGCTGGCGCGACCTCGACCTCGATCCGATCCACTGGGCCCGTGAAATCCTGCGCGTGCTGGGGCTGGCGCTCTCCAGGCTCTGGGGGCGCGACGTCATGCTCTATGTCGGCGGGGTCTCGTTCTTCGCCTTGCTGGCGGTGTTCCCGGGCCTGGCGATTCTGATCGGCCTCTACAGCCTGTTCCTGACGCCCGAGACCGCCGCGCGGCAGGCCAACAAGCTGGCCGAGCTGATCCCGTCCGGAGCGCGCGGCATGTTCCAGGACGAGTTCGGGCGACTGGCCCACGCGCCCGGCGGCGCGATCTCGCTGCAGAGCGGCGTCGTGCTGATCGTCGGTGCCTACGCCGCCCATCGGGGTTTCAAGGCGCTGCTCGCGGGGCTCTCGTTCATCCACGACGAGGAGAACCAGCGCGGCTTCTTCGGCTTCAATCTGATGGCCTTGCTGGTGCTGATCGCCGCTTTCGGCCTGCTCTTCTTCATGTCGGGCGTCTTCCTCACCCTGCGATTGCTCGGCTCGGCGTTGAACCTGCGGCCCTTGGCCGGCGTCTCCTGGATCCAGTCCGAATGGACCTGGGCCAGCTTCGGCATCGTGGTCGGCATGACGTTGGTCTACCGCTACGCCATGTCGCGCGAGCCGGTGGGCTGGCGCGCCTCGACCTCCGGCGGAGTCGCCGCCGCGGCGCTGTGCGTCTTCATGTCGTGGGCCAGCGCCTTCTACGTCGAGAAGATCGTCCACCTGGGCGCGACCTACGGCTCGATCTCGGCCGTGATCATCTTCCTGATCTGGCTGTCCTGGAGCGTGAACGCTATTTTCTTCGGCGGCGCCCTGGCCACCGAGGTCGAGATCGCACTGGACGAACGTCCTAGGGCCCTTCTAGAGGGCCCGAAAGCGATCCCGCTCAGGCCGCCTTCAGAATACGAAACCTGATCACGCCGCCGTCCTGGTCGGCGATCTCCAGCACAGTCGCGCCGATCTGGCCGGCGAAGTGGGGGACGTCGATCCGGGCCATCGGGTCGGTGGCCAGCAGGACAAGCTCCGCGCCTGGCGCGGCGGCCTCATGCGCCTTGCGCAGCTTCAGGGTCGGCACCGGGCAATGGTGCCCGCGCGCATCCACGAGGATTGGTTCAACCATCCGCGAACACCTTTTCGGCTTCGGCGGCCGGCAGGATGCGATGCTGGCCGGGCGCCAAGTCCTCCGGCAGCGTGATGCCGCCAATGCGTTCGCGGTGCAGATCGACGACATGGTTGCCGACAGCGGCGAACATCCGCCTGACCTGATGGTAGCGGCCTTCGGAGATCGTCAGCCGCGCCGTGCGTTCATCGACGATCTCCAACCGAGCCGGCAGCAACGGCTTTTCCTCGCCCTCCAGCATCAGCGTCCCGGCGGCGAAGGTCTCGGCTTCGGAACCGTTCAGCGCGCGGTCGAGCTTGGCGAGGTAGGTCTTGGGCACATGGCGCTTGGGCGAGATCACGCGATGCAGGAAGTCGCCGTCGTCCGTGATCAGGATCAGGCCGCTGGTGTCCTTGTCCAGACGCCCGACCGTCGACAGCGCCGGATCCCGCAGCCGCCAGCGGCGCGGCAGCAGATCGTAGATCTTCTCACCGTCCTCCTTGTGCGAGCAGACAACCCCCAGCGGCTTGTGCATCATCAGCACCAGCGGGGCTGGCGGATCGACCGCAACACCGCGGATGGTCATGCGCTCGGGCAAGGTGGCGTCGACGGCGATCCGAGCGCCGGAGTCCTTCAGCACCTTGCCGTCCAGCATGACCTTGCCGGCGGCGACCAGGGTCTGCACCTCCTTGCGGCTGCCATAGCCCAGATTAGCCAACAGCCGGTCCAGTCGGGCCATCAGCGCCTTGCTCATTTGCGCGCCTCGAACACCTTGTAGCCGCCGCCTTCGGCGACCAGTCGAACCTTGGCGAAGCTCTCCGCCAAGATCGCCTCGTAGGGCAGGTGGCGGTTGGCGACCATCCACAGGGCGCCGCCTTTGCGCAGCGCGCCCGCCGCTGCCCGAATAAAGGCTTGGCCCAGCGCCTTGTCCTCGCCGCCGCCCTCGTGGAACGGCGGATTGCTGACGACGAAGTCGAGGTCCTTGAGGCCCGCGGCGTCGTTGCGGACATCACCCCAGATGAAGGCGGCGCGCGGATCGGCGATGTTGCGCTTGGCGACCTCGACCGCGCGGCGATCCAGCTCGACCAGAGTCAGCTTTGTCACCTTGCTCGAGGCCAGCACATTGAGCGCCAAGAGGCCGATGCCCGCGCCAAAATCCGCGCAGGCGCCGGAGAATTCCGGCAGAACCTGAAGCAAAGCGTTCGTCCCGGCGTCCAGTCGATCCCAGCTGAAGACGCCGGGCTGGGTCCAAAGACCGTTGTCGGCGATCTGGCGCGGGGCGCCGGCGGCGATAGCCTCATCCAGGCCTTTCGGCGCCTGAGGGCGCACGACCATGCAGATGCGATTGTGCCGCCTGGCGCTCTCGCCGACCTCGCAGCCGAACGCCTCGAGTTCCTTCTTCAGGCGCAGGCCGCCGCGGTCCTTGGGCGCGAACGTCGTGAGGCGGCCGCCCGGCGCCAGGACGCGCAAGGCATGGGCGAGGACAAAGCGACGCTCGACCGCGCCGGCCGGCGCACGGACCGTCACGGCGTTAAGAGATTCGGTCGCGATCCCGGCGATGTCGCTGGACCCGACGATGACCGGCGACAGTTGGACCGCATCCGGCGCGGCTGGGGCCAGATCGTGATCGGGCTGACCATAGAGCGCGGTGCGGTTCGCCGACATGCTTGTCCTGAAAGGGTCTTCCGCCCTGAAGGGCTGTGGCGGACAGGGTGGGATTCGAACCCACGGTAGGCTTCCACCTACGGCGGTTTTCAAGACCGCTGCCTTAAACCACTCGGCCACCTGTCCGGAGCAGGCGGCTATATCAGCGCGTCATCGCCTTAACCAGACGGCAATCGTCTTAACCAGACTTCAAAACAATTCGGTCACCTTGATCGATCAGAGGGGCGCGCCCCTCATCTGGAACGGCATGCGCATGGACCAGCACATCGATCGCTTCTGGCGGATGGTCCGCCTGCACGGGCTCTTCGTTCTCGCGGCGCTCAGCCTGGCTGCGTGCGCGACGCCCAAATACGATGTCGGCCGCCCCATGATCGGCGCCCGCAACGCCGCGCCGCGCCCCAGCGACATGGTCGGTCCAAACGGAAAGCCGCTACGCGGCACCGAAAAGCCCTATCAGATCAACGGCGTCTGGTACTATCCGAAGGAAGATCGCGACTACAACGTCATCGGGATTGGCTCGTGGTACGGCGAGCAGTTCCACAATCGCCGCACCGCCAACGGCGAGATCTTCGACATGGACATCCCGTCGGCGGCCCACAAGACGTTGCCGCTGCCAAGCCTGGTTGAGGTCACGAACCTCGACAACGGGCGGCGGATGATCGTGCGGGTTAATGACCGGGGGCCGTTCGTCGGCGACCGGGTCATCGACCTTTCCAAGGCCGCGGCCGAGGAGCTCGGCTATCGGCGCGCGGGCGTGGCCAAGGTGCGGGTCAAATATATCGGGCCGGCGCCCAAGAGCGTCTTCGATCCGCCGCGTCGGTACGCCCAGGCGCGGACCGAAGCGCCGACAACGCGCAGCTTCGCCGAAATCCAGGAGCCGCCGCAGCGCGTGCAGGTTCTACCGGCTAGGCCAGAGCCTGAGTGGTCGCCTTCGCCGGCCCTCTCGGCCCCGCCGATCAATCCGCCGGATCCCGTGAAACCCGCGCCCGTGACGGCGCCCGCGCTCAAGGCGAGCTATCGAATCCAGGCCGGCGCCTTCTCCAGCCGTGAAAACGCCGAGAAGGCCGTGCAGCAGCTGGCGTTGGCTGGAAGCGCCAGGATCGAGCCGCTGGAACGGCCCAGCGGTACGCTATACCGCGTCGTGGTCGCCGCCGGCGACGACGAAGGCGAGGCCTGGAGCCTGCGTCAGCGGGTCGAGGCGCTCGGCTATTCCGGCGCGACGGTCCTTCGCCCCTAGACCCTCTGGACAAGCCTTGGAATCCGGTCGAATGGAGGCCGGTGACCCAGGGTTTCTTCATCAGTTTCGAAGGCGGCGAGGGGGCTGGGAAGTCCACTCAGATCCGCCGTCTGGCCGACCGGCTTCAGGCCGCCGGCCATGACGTGGTCGTGACCCGCGAGCCGGGCGGCAGTCCTGGCGCCGAGGCGATCCGCGAGCTTCTGGTCAATGGCGCCGCCGATCGCTGGTCGCCGGTCACCGAGACCCTGCTGATGTACGCCGCGCGCCGCGACCACGTGGAGCGCGTGATCCGCCCAGCCCTCTCGCGCGGCGCGATTGTCCTTTGCGACCGCTTCGCCGACTCGACCCGCGCCTATCAGGGCGCCGGCGGCGACGCGCCCGCCAGCCTGATCGCCTCGCTGGAGGACCACGTCCTGGGCGGGACGATCCCGGACTTGACGCTGATCCTCGACTTGCCGGCCGAGGTTGGCCTGCAGCGGGCCGAGGCGCGAGGCGGGGCGGCTCGCTTCGAGTCCAAGGGGCTGGCGTTCCACGAGCGGCTCCGCGCCGGCTATCTGGAGATCGCGCGCCGCGAGCCCGACCGCTGCGTGGTCATCGAAGCCAACGCTGAGATCGACGCCGTGACCGCCGCCATCAGCGACGCGGTCGACCAGAATCTGGAGCGCTGATGCACGCCCCGGCGCATCCTCGCGACGTCTATACGCTGGAAGGACAGTCGGCGGCCGAGGCCGCGTTTCTGGACGCGCTCGATCGCGGACGCCTACACCACGCCTGGCTGCTGACGGGGCCTGAAGGCGTCGGCAAGGCGACCCTGGCCTATCGCATGGCGCGGCGTCTGCTGGGCGCGCGGCCCGAGCCGTCCCTGGGCCTGCTGGGCGCGGCGCCGTCCGACGTCGTCAGCCGCCAGGTGGCCGCGCGTTCGCATCCGGACCTGATGGTGCTGGAACGCCTGACCGACGACGGCAAGGCCCGGAAGGCGATCCCGGTGGACGAGGCGCGAAAGCTGCCCGAGTTCTTCGCCAACTCGCCGGCGGTCTCGCCATATCGGGTGGCGATCATCGACGCCGCCGACGACCTGAACGTCAACGCCGCCAACGCGGTGCTGAAGACGCTGGAGGAGCCGCCGCCGCGCGGGGTGATCTTGCTGATCAGCCACGCGCCGGGGAAGCTGCTGCCGACCATCCGCTCGCGCTGCCGCCGCCTGCCGGTTCCGGCGCCGGGCGTGCCCGCCGCCGCCGACATGGTCGAGCGTATGGCCGACCTGCCTCACAGGGACGCCGAGCGTCTGGCGCGGATGGCCCACGGCGCGCCGGGCAAGGCGCTGCAGCTGGCGGCCGTCGGCGCGATCGCCATGGACGACGCGGCCAACGAGATCCTGCGCGGTCTGCCGAAGATCGACGAAGGGGCGCTACTGGCCATGGCCGATACGTTCCGCGGCGCGGAGGGCGCGGCGCGGTTCGAGCTTCTGATGGACCGGATGGCTGACCAGGTGCGGATCTTCGCCACCCAGGTCGCCGCCGACGGCAAGAACTCACCGGGCCTCGACCGCTGGGCGGCGGCTTGGGAGCGCCTCTCCAGCGTGCCCGGCGAAGCCGAGGCTGTGAACCTCGACCGCAGCGATGTGTTCTGGAGCGTCATCTCGGACTTGCGCGCGGCGGCCAAGGCGGCGATGTGAGCCGCATGCTCATCGACAGCCATGTGAATCTCCACGCGCCGCAGTTCGCCGAGGATCGCGACGCCGTAATCGCCCGGGCTCGCGAGGCCGGCGTCGGCCTGATGGTCACCATCTGCGACAAGGTCTCGTCCTTCGAGGCGGTTCACGAAATCGCCATGGCCGAACCCGACATCTGGTGCACGGTCGGCACGCATCCGCACGAAGCCAAGGAAGATCCTGACCTAACCGCCGCGCGCCTGGTCGAGCTGGCCAGCCGTCCGCGCGTGATCGGCATCGGCGAGTGCGGACTCGACTTTCACTACGACCTGTCGCCGCGCGAAGTTCAGGCGGAAGTCTTTCGCCAGCACTGCATCGCCGCGCGGGAGAGCGGTCTGCCGCTCGTCGTCCATACGCGCGAGGCGGACGAGGTCATGGGCGAGATCCTGGAGGCGGAGCATGCCGCCGGGCCGTTCAAGATCCTGATGCACTGCTACACCAGCGGTCCGGCGCTGGCTCGACGCGCCGCCGACCTTGGCGCCTGGTTTTCGGTCTCTGGCATCGCCACCTTCAAGGCGGCCGAGGAGGTGAGGGCGGTGATCCGCGACATGCCGGCCGAACGGATTATCGTCGAGACCGACTGCCCGTATCTGGCGCCCGTGCCCATGCGAGGACGCCGCAACGAGCCGGCCTATCTGCCGCACATCTACGACAAGCTGGCCGAGATCCGGGGTTGGAGCCGGTCAGAGACCGAGCAACGCACCGAGGACGCCTTCTTCGCCCTGTTCGACCGGATCCCTCGCCCATGACCGCGACGCTGGAGTTCACCATCCTGGGCTCCGGCTCATCGGGCGGCGTTCCTCGCGCCGACGGCAACTGGGGGGACTGCGACCCAGCGGAGCCGAAGAACCATCGCTCGCGCTGCTCGCTCCTGGT
Source organism: uncultured Caulobacter sp. (assembly GCF_937900395.1). GTDB lineage: Bacteria > Pseudomonadota > Alphaproteobacteria > Caulobacterales > Caulobacteraceae > Caulobacter. The sequence goes on along the minus strand of NZ_CALCDX010000242.1, from coordinate 60,024 downwards.
GCGCCGCTTGGGCGAGGGCGGTCGGACTCACCAGACGACGGTCATCATCGACACGGCGCCTGACCTGCGGCTTCAGACGGCGGCCGCCAGCGTCCGGCGCGTGGACGCGGCGCTGTTCACGCACGACCATGCCGACCAGGCGCACGGCATCGACGACCTGCGCCCCTTCTTCCTGAACCAGCGCGTCCGCATCCCGACCTATATGGACCAGGCGACGCACGACGGTCTGCTGAAGCGCTTCGAATACATCTTCCATACCCGCGGCGGCTATCCGGCCATCTGTGAGCCACGCCTGCTGCCGCCGTTGGGCCATGATTTCGAAATCTCGGGACCCAGCGGCGATATCTCCGTCCACACCTTCGACGTCGATCATGGGGAGGTGCGCGCCGTCGGCTATCGGATTGGCGACGTCGCCTATACGCCCGACGTGCGGGCGATCCCGGACGGCAGTTGGGCCGATCTGGCTGATCTCGAAGTCTGGATCGTCGACGCCCTGCGCTGGACGCCGCACCCGACCCACGCGCATGTGGAGCTCGCCTTGGAATGGATCGCGCGGGCCAGGCCCAAACGCGCGATTCTGACGAACCTGCACATCGATCTCGACTACCACGCTCTGGCCGCGCGACTGCCGCCGGGCGTCGAACCGGGCTATGACGGCATGCGTTTCCAGTTGAGAGCACCCCAAACGTAACCGCTGATTGCCGCCAATACCGATTTCGTCGGAAACTTGGCCTTGCGTAACAGCGTTGAAATATCGCCGACCAACAAGACCGTCATAGGGACGCGGTAGAGACATCTTCTCGTGCGTAACTGCTCCGCGCTATCCCATGGCTGAAACCGTCACTGCTTCCCGAGAAATCTTCCAGCGTCTGCGCGCCCGGCTGCCCGCCGTCACGCGTGAGCATCTGTTCGCATGTTACGCCATCAGCGAGACCACCTGGACCAAGCTGCGCGATGGCAAGCCGGTCAAGCGCTCAACGCTGGATCGGATCCTGGTGCGGCTAGAGGCCCTGGACGCGCGCGTCGCGGCCTAGTTCTCGTCGACAATCCGGCCGTCCAGCATCCGGATGCGCCGATCCGCCGCTTCTGCGAAGCCCTCGTCGTGGGTCACGCAGATAACGGCGCGGCCCTCGATATGCGCGAGACGCTGGAATTCCTCGATCACCAGGCGCGTGTTGACGCTGTCGAGATTGCCGGTCGGCTCGTCGCCGAGCAGGATTGCCGGGTCGTTGGCGAGCGCCCGGGCGATCGCCACCCGCTGACGCTGGCCGCCTGACAGGCGGTCGGGCCGCCGGTCGCCTTGGGCGGCGACGCCGAGTTTCTCGAGCAAGGTCTGCACTGCCTCGTCGATCTCGGCGGAGGACTTGTGGCCGAGGCGCCGCATCGGCAGCGCCACGTTGGCGCGAGCCGTCAGTTCCGGCAGCAGGAAGTGAAACTGGAAGACGTAGCCGATCCGCTCCAAACGCAGGCGGGTGCGGGCCGCGTCGCTCAGACTCCCGGTCGGGCGTCCGTCGATCAACACTTCGCCGTCATTTGGCCGATCCAGCAGGCCCAGCAGATAGAGCAGGGACGACTTGCCACAGCCCGATGGGCCGACGATCGCGACCATCTGGCCGGCCTCCACGGCGAGGCTGACCCCGTCCACCAGCGTGAAGGGCTCGGGATCCGACAGGATTCTCGTCGCGGAGCGAGCCTCGATCAAAGCGCTCATGCCGCGCCTCGCAGGATCGCGACCGGATCGACGCCCGCGGCCTTGCGGGCCGGCAGCCAGGCCGCGACGATCGCCGCGCTGAGCGACGCGCCGCCGGCCAGCAGGTACTGCGGCAGGCTGCGATCCAGCGGCAACACCAGAGGCTTGCCGCCCATCGACAGCGGTAGGCTGGCCAACACCTGCAGCAGGCCCGTGCCGATCGCGAAGCCGACCAACGCTCCCATCACGCCGACCAGCAGACCTTCCAGCAGGAAGATCGCCTGCACGTCGCCCGTGGTGAACCCCATGGCGCGAAGGATGGCGATGTCGCGCCGCTTGTCGGCGACGCTGTTGGAGACGGCGGTGTAGATGCCGAAGCTGGCCACGATCAGGATGGCCATGATCACCGCGTACATGATGATGTTGCGCACCACGAGCAGGTTCAGGATGTCGACCGAGCGCTCCTGCCAGGACTCCCACTTGTAGCCCCACCGCGCCTCGAGCCGTTTGGCCTGGACTTCGGCGTCGGCCGAGTCCGCCAGTCGGATATGGATCTGATTGACGATGCTGGGCCGGGCGAAGACGACCTGCGCCGTCCTCAGGAGGCCATAGGCCACCGTGTCGCCGGCATAGAAACCCGCGCGGGCGTCGGGCTCGATCAGGGCCAGGATCCGCATCCGCTGCAGCGCACCGGTCGGCGCGGTGACCACCAGGGTGTCGCCTAGCTTCGCTCCAAGCCGGTCCGCGAGCGGGCGGCTGATGATGATGCCGTCCGGCCGCGCCTCCAGATCGGTCAAGGCGCCCCCCGTCAGACTTTCGTTGATCTTGGCGAGCCGCCCTTCGAGGCGAGGATCGACGCCGTTCAAGGCGACCGCCGCGTTGCGGCCGGCATAGGCGATCGTCACCGCGCCGGTCAGGGAGGGGGCGGCGAGGCTGCCCGGAATGGCGCGAGCGTCCGCCAGCATGGCCGGCCAGTCCTTCAGGCCACGCACCTCCTCCTGCGGACGCAGGCCGCGAATAGCGACCGCCGCGTTCGGGAAGGCGTCCAGGGCGGGTTGGCGGACGGGGCGACGCTGCTCGTCGCGGACGATGATGTGCGGCGCGGAGTCCACGAGCGTGCGGATGAAGTCCTTCTGCGAGCCGACCATCATGCCGGAGACGGCGAGGAAAAAGCCGACGCCGATCGCGACGCCCAGGGTCGCCACGAGGGTCTGGCGGGCGCGGACTCTCAGATGCGCCAAGGCGATGTTCGCCAGGACTGACGGCAGGCTCATGGATCGCTCGCGACCCGCACGCGTTGCCCGTCCTTGAGGCCCTCGGGCGGCTTGACGATCACGCGTTCACCGGCCGCGACGCCTGTCCGGATCTCCGTGAGGTCGCCGCCGACCGCGCCGATGCGGACCTGTACACGTCGAGCGCGGCCATCCCTTATCGTCCAGACCGCGCCGTCACGCACCGCGCTGGACGGGGCCAGCACGGCCTTCGGGCGGCGATCGGTCACCAGGTTCGTCTCCACGGTCATGCCGGGCGGAAGTCCGCTGTCGGCCGGAAGCGCGATGCGAACGCGGAACACCCGTCCCTTGGCGTCGCCGGCCGGCGTGATCTGCGAGACGCGGCCTTCGAAGGTGCGGCCGGGGAAGGCGTCCGAGCGGATCAACGCCTGGACGCCTGGCTTCAGCCGGGCGATGTCGCGCTCGTCGACGTCAGCGGTGATCCGCAGTGTCCGGGGATCAGCGATCACGAACAGCGCCGTCCCGACGGTTCCGAGATCGCCGGGCTCGGCCTCGCGTCGCAGCACCTGGCCGGCGAACGGCGCCGTCAGTCGATAGTCCCGGAGGCGCGCTGCTGCGCTGTCGGCGGCCGCGGTCGCGGCGCGCGCTTGGGCCTGGGCGTCGTCGTCGGCCGCCTTCGCCGCGAAGCCGGCCGCGTAGAGCCGTCGCACACGGCCCGCCGAGATCCGCGCCTGTGAGGCCTGAGCCGCCAGCTGCAACGCCGTGCCCTGCGCCGGCCCGTCCTCAAGCTGCGCCAGCGACTGGCCGGGCTTGACCCAATCCCCCTCCGCCACATCGACGTGGCGAATGGGCGCGGTGACGATCGGCGCGACATGCGCCTGGCGGACGTAATCAACGACGCCCGAAGCGTAGATGACGTCCACGGCTTTGCCCGTCCTCGTCTTGGCGATCTCCACGGCGGGAGGTCGCAGCAGCAAGGCCGCAGCCGCCACGGCCGCCAAAAGCACAAGGCCGCCAAGGAGCAACGCCCAGAAGCGTCTAGCTGAGCGGGGTGCGGACGCGTCCATCATCACCGAAGAACCGTGAAACGCCGCCTACGGCGACTTTCGCCTCATGCCACGCGGAGAGGGTCGACAGATTGATCGGGATCATATCCGCTACGCGCGGTGGAGTCGCGGGCGGCCGCATCCATCGCCTTGGTGGGACGGTTGGAGTACGCGCGCCATGACCCGAATTCTCCAGAGCGCAGTCTGCCTGACGATCCTCGCCGCGTCTTCGGCGCAGGCCCAGTCCCGTCCCGAGGACACCGAGGTCTGGAGCCCGAAGCCGGCGATCGTCACGCCGGCCTCCGTCGCCGGAGGCGCGCCGTCCGACGCGATCGTCCTGTTCGACGGCAAGGGGCTCGACCAATGGGTCTCGAGCCAGGACAAGTCACCGGCGGCCTGGACCGTGGTCGACGGCGTTATCACGGTCGATAAGGCCAAGGGCAATATCGAGACCAGACGCGCCTTTCAGGACTACCAGTTGCACCTGGAATGGCGCATTCCCGCCGACATCGACGGAAGCGGCCAGGGGCGAGGCAACAGCGGCGTCTTCCTGGCGTCCACGGGGCCGCGCGACGCGGGCTATGAGGTCCAGATTCTCGACTCCTTCGAGAACCAGACCTACGTGAATGGCCAGGCCGCCAGCGTCTACAAGCAGCATCCGCCGCTGGCCAACGCCAGCCGCAAGCCGGGCGAGTGGCAGACCTACGACATCGTCTGGCGCGCGCCGCGCTTCACCGACGCCGGAACGCTCGCATCGCCAGCCACGGTCACGGTGCTGCACAACGGCGTGCTCGTGCAGGACAACGCGATCCTTGCTGGCGAGACCGTCTATATCGGCAAGCCGTCCTACAAGCCGCACGGGCCCGCGCCGATCAAGCTGCAGGCCCACGGCGATCCCAGCAAGCCGATCAGCTTCCGCAACATCTGGGTGCGGGAGCTGCCGCCCCGGCCCTAGGCCGCCGGCGGCGCGGTGCTGGCGCGCACGACCAGTTCGTGCGGCAGGGTTACGTTTTGCAGCGTTGTCGCCCGGCCGGCCAGGATGTCGAGCAGGAGCCGCACGACCTCGTGCCCGATCTGCTCCATCGGCTGGCTAACGGTGGTCAACTGCGGGTCGAGATGGCGCGAGAAGCGGATGTCGTCGAAGCCCACCAGCGAAACGTCGCGCGGGCAGGAAAGGCCGCGCTGACGGATCGCCTCCAGCGCGCCCATCGCCATCTCGTCGCTGAAACAGAAGATCGCCGTCGGGCGGCCCGGCTCATCCAGCAGCTCTCCGGCTTGGCGCACGCCCGACTCGATCGAGAAGTCGCCGATCGAGATGCGCAGGGCGCTGGCCCGGCCGTGGCGCTGAGCGGCCGCCAGGACGCCGGACAAGCGATCGCTACTGATCGGGCTGGCCAGAGGTCCGGTCACGACGCCGATCCGGATGTGACCAAGGCCATAGAGATGCTCCATGACTTCGGCGGCGGCGCCTTCATTGTCGATGTGCGCGCTGGAGACGGCGAGGCCAGGGCGGAATTCGCAGCCGTTGACGATCGGAGTCTTCACGCCCTTGGCGGCGACCATCTCGGCCAGGGCGTCGGGCAGGCGGTGACCGAGGAAGATCAGGCCATCGGCTTCCTTGCGGCGGAACATGGCCGCGTATTGCTCCTCTCGCGCCTCTTCATGGCGCGTGTCGCCCAGAAGCACGGAGTAGCCGGCGGCGAGGGCGGCTTCCTCGACGCCGCGAATGACCTGCGAGAAGAACGGGTTGGAGATGTCGGGCACCGTGACCAGGATCTTCTCGGTCCGCAGGGTGCGCAGGCTCTTGGCGGCGAAGTTGGGCTCGTAGCCGAGCTGGGCCACCGCGGCCATGACCCTCTGGCGCGTCGGCTCGATCACCAGCTCGGGGGCGCTGAACACTCGCGAGACCGTCGCCGTCGACACGCCCGCGGCCCGCGCAACATCTTGAATGGTCGCCATCGCGGCGACACTGGCGACTGCTCCCAGCCTTGGCAAGGCGAAGCTGGAGCTTGGGAGCCGGTTGCCGGTTCGCCCGACCCCTGTTATCGATGATTTCGATTACATCGGAGCGCGCGTGGCCGGAATGGTCAAAAGGCGCCCAAGCTGGTCGGGGAGGACCAGGACCATGAAGACGAGCTTCCGGCTCTTCCTGATGATGGTGCTGCAGCTGGCGATCTGGGGCGCCTGGGCGCCGAAGATCTTTCCTTACATGGGCATGCTGGGCTTCGCGCCCTGGCAGCAATCGCTGGTCGGCAGCGCCTGGGGCGTCGCGGCCCTGGTCGGCATCTTTTTCTCCAACCAGTTCGCCGATCGCAACTTTTCGGCCGAGCGGTTCCTGGCCGCTAGCCACCTGATCGGCGGCCTAGCCCTGGTCGGCACGGCGTTTTCGACAAGCTTCTGGCCGTTCTTTGGCTGCTACCTGATCTTCAGCTTGGTCTATGTGCCGACCCTGTCGGTCACCAACTCGATCGCCTTCGCCAATCTGAAAGACCCGGCCGGCGAGTTCGGCGCGGTGCGGATGGGCGGCACGGTGGGCTGGGTGCTGGTCAGCTGGCCCTTCGTCTTCCTGCTGGGGGCGCACGCCACCGCCGAGCAGACTCGCTGGATCTTCCTGGTCGCGGCTATCCTGTCCTTCGCCTTCGCCGCCTATTCGCTGACCCTGCCGCACACGCCGCCGCGCAAGGAAGAAGCGGGCGTCGACAAGCTGGCCTGGCGACGGGCCTTCAAGCTGCTGGGCGCGCCGTTCGTGCTGGTGCTGTTCATCGTCACCTTCATCGATTCCGTGATCCACAACGGCTACTTCGTGATGGCCGACGCCTTCCTGACCAATCGGGTCGGCATCGCCGGCAACCTGTCGATGGTCGTGCTGAGCCTGGGGCAGGTGGCCGAGATTCTGACGATGTTCTTCCTGGGGCGCGTCCTGGCGCGGCTGGGCTGGAAGATCACCATGATCATCGGCGTGCTGGGTCACGCCGCTCGGTTCGCCGTGTTCGCGTTCTTCGCCGACAGCATTCCAGTGATCGTCGCCGTCCAGCTGCTGCACGGGATCTGCTACGCGTTCTTCTTCGCGACGGTCTACATCTTCGTCGACGCGGTGTTTCCCAAGGACGTTCGCTCCAGCGCTCAGGGTCTGTTCAACCTCTTGATTCTGGGCGTCGGCAATGTCGCGGCCAGCTTCCTGTTCCCCGAGCTGATCAGCCGCCTTAGCGCCAACGGGACGGTCGACTACACGAGACTGTTCATGGTCCCCACCGGAATGGCGCTAGTCGCCGTGTTGCTGATGGCGATCTTCTTCCGCCCGCCCTCGCGCGGCCCAGTCTCCGAAACCCAAGCCGAAGACCCCGTGGGCGCCGCCAGCCCGGCGCAGCCTTAAGCCCGAAAGGAAAGCCTCGTGCGCACGATTTCCAACGAAACCCGAGCCGCCGCCCTTTCTCGACGTGGGCTCCTCGCCGCCGGCGCGGCCGCCATGACCTCAGCCTGGACGAGCGCCGCCAGCGCGGCTCAGGCCAACTTCTTCCAGCGCCGCAAGCTGCCGCTGGGCATCCAGCTCTACAGTCTGGGTCCGGATCTGGCCAAGGAGCTCGATACGCAGCTGGCGACGGTGTCCAAGATCGGCTTCAAGACGGTCGAGCTGGCCGGCTATCTCGGCCGCACGCCGGCCGAGCTGCGCGCCGCTTTCGATCGCGCGGGCCTTTCCTGCACCAGCGCCCACGTCCAGCCCAAGGGCGCCGGCGCCGCGTTTAGCGGCGATCTCGCCAAGCTGGCCGATGACCTGCGCGTGATCGGCGTGAAGACGGCGATCATGCCGATCCTCTACATCCCGGACCGCTTCACCGGCGCGGATCTCCGTCAAGCTGGGATGCAGATGACCGCCGACGACTGGAAGTGGAACGCCGACTTCATGAACCAGAAGGCGACCGTCCTGAAGAAGGCCGGCATCGGCGTCGCCTACCACAACCACAATTTCGAGTTCGTGCCGCTGGGCGACACGACGGGCATGGACATCCTGCTAAAGGGCACGGACCCGAGCCTGGTCTCCTTCGAGATGGACGCGGGCTGGGTGACGGCCGCAGGCCATGATCCGTTCGCCATGCTGAAAGCGCATCCGGGCCGCTTCACCCACATGCACGTCAAGGACATCAAGCCGACGACCAAGTTCAATTTCGAACTGCGCCAGGATCCGACCGAAGTCGGCTCTGGCATGATCAACTGGCCGAAACTGTTGCCGGCCGCTTATGACGCTGGCGTGCGCGGCTTTTTCTACGAGCAGGAGCCGCCGTTCCCCGGGCCCCGCCTGGAATCAGCCAAGATCAGCTTCGACTATCTGGCCAAGGTGGTCGCCTGATGAGCCTGCGGATGGCCATGGTCGGGGGCGGCCCCGGCTCGTTCATCGGTCCGGTGCACCGCATGGCCGCCGAGCTCGACGGACGCATCCGCCTCGTCGCCGGGGTGTTCAGCCGAGACCCGGCCAAGAACGCCCAGGCCGCCGCGGCCTGGGGCGTCGCTCCCGACCGGGTCTATGCCGACCACCACGCGATGATCGCCGCCGAGCGGGCTCGCGCGGACGGCGTCCAATTGGTGTCGGTGGTGACGCCCAACCATCTGCACTTCGACGTCTCCGCCGCCGCCCTGCGCGGAGGCTTGAACGTGATCAGCGACAAGCCGGCCACTCTGAACCTCGCAGAAGCGCGGGAGCTGGCCGCCATCGTCGCGGCCTCGGGCAAGCACTACGGGCTGACCTACACCTACACCGGCTATCCGATGGTGCGCGAGGCGCGCGAGATCGTGGCGCGGGGCGACCTCGGCGCGGTCCGCAAGGTGGTGGTCGAGTACTCGCAAGGTTGGCTGTCCAAGCCGCTGGAGCGCGACGCCGACAACAAGCAAGCCAGCTGGCGGGTCGATCCCACCCAGTCGGGCGTCGGCGGCTGCATCGGCGACATCGGCGTCCACGCCTTCAACATCGCCGAGTTCGTGACCGGCCAGCGGGTCGAGCGGTTGTGCGCCGATGTCGCCACGGTGGTGCCGGGACGCGCCCTGGATGACGATTGCAATGTCCTGCTGCGCTTCGGCAACGGCGCACGGGGCGTGCTGATCGCCTCGCAGATCAGCGCCGGCGCCCGCAACGGCCTGACACTCAGCGTCTATGGCGAGAAAGGCGGCGTGACCTGGTCTCACGAGGATCCGAACGTCTTGACCCTGGACTGGTTGGAAGGCCCCAGCCAGGTGTTGCATGCGGGTTCCGGCTACCTCAGCGCAGCGGCTCGCGCGGTGACCCGCCTGCCCACCGGCCATCCGGAGGGCTTCATCGAGGCCTTCGCCAATATCTACCGCGACTTCGCCGACGCCATTGAGGGCGGGGGGGGCGCGCTGGTTCCCGACATCGCCGAGGGCGTGCGCGGCATGGCCTTCGTCGAGCGGGCCGTCGCCGCCAGCCGCGAGGACGCCGGCTGGGTGAGCCTGGAAGGAGACGCGTGATGAAGACGCTCAAGGGACCCGGCATCTTCCTGGCCCAGTTCATCGGCGACAAGCCGCCGTTCGACAAGCTGGAGACCATGGCAAAATGGGTCGCGGATCTCGGCTATGTCGGCGTGCAGATGCCGACGGGCGGGGCGGACTCGTTCTTCGATCTGGCGCGCGCCGCCGAGAGCCAAGCCTATTGCGACGACATCGCCGGCCTGCTGGCCGACCATGGTCTGCAGATCACCGAACTCTCGACCCACCTGCAGGGTCAGCTGGTCGCGGTGCATCCGGCCTATGACGAGCTGTTCGACGGCTTTGCCCCGCCGGAGCTGCGCGGCAAGCCGAAGGAGCGCCAGGAATGGGCGGTCGGTCAGGTCAAGGCCGCCGCCGTCGCCAGTCGACGCCTCGGCTTGAAAGCCCACGCCACGTTCTCGGGCGCGTTGGCTTGGCCGTATTTCTATCCCTGGCCGCAACGGCCCGCGGGCTTGGTCGAGGAAGCCTTCGCCGAGCTCGGTCGTCGCTGGAAGCCGATCCTGGACGTCTTCGAGGAAAACGGCGTCGACGCCTGCTACGAGATCCATCCGGGCGAAGACCTGCACGACGGCGCGACCTTTGAGCGGTTCCTGGACGAGGTCGGCGGCCATCCGCGCGCCAACATCCTCTACGATCCCAGCCATCTCGTCCTGCAGCAGCTGGACTATCTGGGCTACATCGACCGCTACCACGAGCGCATCAAGGCGTTCCACGTCAAGGACGCTGAGTTCAGGCCTTCGGCCCAATCGGGCGTCTACGGCGGCTATCTGGGCTGGATCGACCGACCGGGACGGTTCCGCTCGCTGGGTGACGGTCAGGTGGACTTCCGAGCCATTTTCTCGAAGCTGGCCCAGTACGATTACGACGGCTGGGCGGTGCTGGAGTGGGAGTGCGCGTTGAAGCATCCCGAGCAGGGCGCTCGCGAAGGCGCGCCCTTTATCCGCGACCACATCATCCAGGTGACCGACAAGGCGTTCGACGATTTCGCCGGCGGCGCTTCGGATCCTGGTCGTAACCGCCGCCTCCTTGGCCTCTAATGCGCCCGATCCGACGGAGTACTCGATGAAGTTCCAGCTTACCTTCGCCATTGCCGCAGGCCTGGCCACCAGCGCGGTCGCCGCGCCCCCCACGGGCGAGCAGGTGTTCCAGCAGCGCTGCACGGTCTGCCACTCGCTGCAGCCCGCTCCCGGCAAAATGGGGCCGCCGCTGGCCGGCGTGGTCGGTAGAAAAGCCGGGACCGCGCCGGGCTATGCCTACAGCAGCGCCATGAAGGCCTCGGGGCTCACTTGGACGCCTGACAAGCTGGACGCCTTCGTCAAGGCGCCAAACAAGCTGGTGCCAGGCACCAAAATGCTGCTGGGCGCGCCGAACCCCGAAGAGCGCGCGGCGGTGATCCAGTACCTGGGGACTGTGAAGAAGTGAGGATTCTGACGGCGCCTTAGCCCGCCGTCAGCTCCTGGATCTCGATGTCCTTGAACTCGATCGGATGGCCTTCGCTCTGCAGGGCGATGTAGCCTTCGGTCACCCGCTGTGCGCCGCGGGCGAGGATGTATGGCTTGGCGCCGTCGGCCACCGTGTCGTCGGGATCCAGGGTGATGTCGGCGTAGTGGTGGACCACGACGCCGTCGATCTTCTCGAACACCTCGCCGTTCGGCCGTACCTCCAGCTCGGCCTTGACCCAGGTTCCGTTCGGAATCGTCGGCGCGTTGGCGGACGGGGTGCAGTGCTCCTTCACCTTCTGGCCGTCGATGGTGATGGTGACGCCCGGCGTGCAGACCGCGGCGGTCGCACGGCGCCCATCGCCATCCTTGCCCAACAGCTGGAACTCCACCGAGACCGGGAACGACTGGTTGACCGTCATGCTCTCGGGGCTCTGGCTTTGGAACATGATCCCGCTGTTGCTGCGCGCCCAGGCGGGCGTGTCCGGCAGGGCGCCGTCGGCCAGGAATCGGTAAGTCAGGCGGAGGCGGTAGGCTTTGAACGGCGCCTTGTAGAAGAGGTGGCCGAATTGCCCATCCATGGTCTTGTAGCCGGCGTAGGAAACCCGGATCGCGCCGTGATCGACGACGAAGGTCTGCTGGTAGTTCTCGCCCAGCGGATGCTTGGCGATCTTGGGGATCCACCCGTTCAGGCTCTTGCCGTCGAACAGCGGCCTCCAGGGGCCGGCCTTGAGGTCCTGAGAGAGCGCCGGGCTGGCGGCCGCAACCAGACCGAGCGCGAGCGCGACCAGGCGGACGCCCCGCGCCTTGGCGGACAAGATGGTCATAGTGCTTTCTTCCTCCCGGACGCCCACTTTTCGCGATCGAATGTCGAGCTTTCTTGCAATGTAACCCATTTCATGGAAGCCTCCAGGCAAGAATGATGGGTTCCATCCAGGGTTGGCGTCGCGTTGCGTAAAGCATGCCGGCGCGGTCTGGCGAGCGGACCGCAAAGGGAGCGAACATGGCCAACCTGAACGGTCGCGCGCGTCGTAAGAACACCTACGACGCCATCGTGGTGGGCAGCGGAATCACCGGCGGCATCGCCGCCAAGGAACTGACGGAAAAAGGCCTCAAGGTTCTCGTGCTGGAGCGCGGACGCATGGTGCGTCACCTCGAGGACTATCCGACCGCCACCCTCGATCCCTGGCAGACCAAGTACCCGCAAGGGCAGTTGCCGCCAGATGAGCTGGCCGAGCGCTACAAGGTGCAGCGGCGCACGGGCTACACCATGACGGAGTACACCCAGCACTTCTTCGTCCGGGACGACACCAATCCCTATACCGAGACCAACCGGTTCGACTGGATTCGCGGCTATCATGTCGGCGGCCGCTCGCTGACCTGGGGGCGGCAGAGCTATCGCCACAGCCCGATCGACTTCGAGGCCAACGCCCGCGAAGGCATCGCGGTCGATTGGCCGATCCGCTACGAGGACCTCGCGCCGTGGTACGACCACGTCGAGCGCTTCATCGGCGTCTCGGGGCAAGCCGAGGGCCTGCCGCAGCTCCCCGACGGCGTCTACCAGCCGCCGATGGAGATGAACTGCGTCGAGAAGGCCTTCAAGGCGAAGTCCGAAGCGCGCTTCCCCGAACGGCGGATAACCATGGGCCGCACCGCCCACCTGACCGCGCCGACCGAGGAGCAGCTCAGCCTGGGCCGCACCAAATGTCAGTACCGCAACATGTGCATCCGCGGGTGTCCGTTCGGCGGCTACTACAGCTCGAATTCCGGCGGTCTGGTCGCGGCCGAGCGCACGGGCAATCTCGTCATCCGCCCGAACTCTATCGTCACCGAGCTGATCTATGACGAGAAGGCCGGCAAGGCCACCGGCGTGCGGATCCTGGATGCGACCACGCGCAAGGACGAGGAGTTCTACGCAGACGTCGTGTTCCTCTGCGCCTCCGCGCTGAACTCGGCGTGGATCATGATGAACTCGACCAGCTCGCGCTTTCCGAATGGTTTCGGAAACGGCAGCGACCAGCTGGGCCGCAACGTGATGGATCACCATCTGGGCGTCGGGGCCAGCGGCGAGGCCCCCGAATTCGCCGACATGTACTATTCCGGCCGGCGGCCCAACGGCATCTATGTGCCGCGTTTCCGCAACCTCGGCGACGCCGCGACCAAGAGGTCCGACTACCTGCGCGGCTTCGGCTACCAGGGCGGCGCGTCTCGTCCGGGCTGGGAGCGCGACCTCCGGAAAGCCGGGCGCGGTTTCGGCGCGGAGCGCAAGGCCGCGCTCAGCCAGCCAGGCCCATGGAGCATGGGTTTGGGCGGCTTCGGCGAAATCCTGCCCTACGAGGACAATCGCGTCACCCTGAACCGTGATCTGAAGGACGAGTTCGGCCTGCCGACCCTGACCATGAACGTGACCATGCGCGAGAACGAGCTGGCGATGCGGAAGGACATGCAGAACGCCGCGGCCGAGATGCTCGAGGCGGCGGGCTTCAAGAACGTGCGCGGCTATGACAGCGGCTTCGCGCCGGGCCTGGGCATCCATGAGATGGGCACCGCCCGGATGGGCCGCGATCCCAAGACCTCGGTCCTGAACGCCCACAACCAAGTCCATGAGTGCAAGAACGTCTATGTGACGGACGGCGCGGCCATGACCTCGGCCTCGTGCGTGAATCCGTCCCTGACCTACATGGCGCTGACGGCGCGGGCGGCCGACCACGCGGTGAAGGCTCGCAAGCGGGGAGATCTGTGATGCTGCACCGACGAGACGCTCTCAAGGGTCTGGCGCTCACGGTCGGCGCGGCGGCGACCGGTTGGGCCAGCCGCGCGGCCGCGGCCGCGCCGACGCTCGGCTGGACGCCCACGGCGCTGACCAGCGACCAGGCGCGTCTGGTCGACGTGGTGGCCGAACTGATCATCCCGACGACGGATACGCCAGGGGCGCGCCAGGCCGGCGTGCCGCAGTTCATCGACCGCGCCCTGGCCAACTATTGCGACAAGACCCAGAAGGACCTGCTGATCGGCGGTCTCACGCGTATGGACGCCGACGCCCGCGCATCGCACGGCGACGTCTTCGCGGCGCTGAAGCCCGAGCAGCAGGTCGCGATGCTGACCGCGTACGACCAGGAAGCCGCGGTCGCCAAGGGCCAGAACCCCAGCCAGCCGCATTTCTTCGCGGCCCTGGAGGACTGGGTGACGGTGGGCTACTTCACGTCCGAACCCGGCGCCACGATCGCCTTGAAATATGATCCTGTGCCGGGCGCCTATCACGGCTGCATCCCGCTGGCCGAGGTCGGGCGCGCCTGGGCGACGCGCTAGCCGGCCGGTCAGAACCGGAACTGGGCGAACAGCACCGCAAGCTTGGTCGGCTTGCCGCCCAGCGCTCGCACCGCCGGGCCGGCGTCCTGCCGCGCAAGCTGCCCCTGAAGTTTCAGGTTGCGGTTCACCTGCCAGGTCGCATCCAACTGCACGGCGTCGCCGACGTCCTTGGGTTGGCCGCTGCGCGCGGCGGCCAGTGGAACGAGCGGCTGAAGGTAGATCGCGTCGGCGCCGGTCCACAAGCGGTGGACCGTATAGCTGGCCTCGACGCTGACGGCCTTTATCGGCGTCACGCCAAGGCTGGCGCGGGCGGCCGCCAGGTTTCCCCAACTGAAAAGACCCGTCTCGTTGAAATAGGCGCCCTTCGGGAACATCGGGTTGAAAGTCCCGAGCTTTCCGTCCGTCGCATCGCGGTCGCCCGAGCCGACATCCAGCCGCAGACCCAGGCGCGGCTTCCAGGGTTGATCCAGCGTGTAACCGCCGCCGGCCGAGGCCGCGAAGGCGCGGATGCGGCGCCCGGCGAAACGGCCGCCCTGAACGACGCCTTCGACCTCGTAATCGACCTGGCCCTCGGCGCCCGACAGCCGCGCGCCAAGATTGGTCCGGCGCTCGTCGCCGGTGATCGTCCCAAAGCGAACGGCGTCGCGCTCGAGCCCCAGGGCGTAGACATCCAGTGTCTGGCGTGGAGACAGGCGCGTTGACGCATAGAGGCCGTAGAAGCGCTGCGTGCGGCTGCGGGTATCGTCGAAGGCGCCGGTCGAGATGACGACGGGCTGCAGATAGAAGGCGTCTAGCTTCAGCTTGCCGGCTGTCCGCGTGATCCGCGCGCCGTCGAAACTCTGGCGGATGTTCGGCGCTTCGCGCACGGCGACGAACCGCTGGGTCGGGTTCAGCTGGAGTTCCTGGCGCCCTAGCCTGAAACGCCAGCCAGAAGCGGGCGTGACGTCGACGAACAGCACCTGGGCGTCGACACCGTCGCGATCGGTCGCGGCGGGCTTGTCTTTCTTGGCGTAGTCCCGGTGAAGGCCAAGCTCGCCATAGACCCTAACGGCCTGGCCCAGGCGCAGGTCGCTGCTCAGCAACAGTCGGCCCAGTGCGAAGGTGTCGGTCTGCGCGCCGCCCAAGCCGAAACGCGGCGTGTCGACGCCGTCCAACCGCAGGCGGGCTTCGCCACCGAAGCTGAGATAGGCGTCGTCGCCCACGGGGACGTAACGCAGCGGATCGAGTCCGGTGCGGTTGGTCGCTTTGCGCAGATAGCCATAGTCCTCGTCGGACCGCACGAGCTTGAAGGCGGACGGCTCGGACGCTTGAGCAGCGCCAGCGCTCGCAAGCGCGGCCAGCAGAACCGGCGCGGCCCGCTTCACGACCGCTCTCCGCGCAGCGCGTGCAGCGCCGCCAGGATGGCGACCACGACGCCCCCAAGACCGAGACTCCAGGGGCCGGCGAACAGCACGCCGAGCGCGCCGCCCATGGCGCCGAGGGCGAAGGCCAGCACCGGCGGCCAGGTCTTGCGAATCCGAGCCTTCAGCGCCTCGTCCGGCCGGCCGCGCGCGACGGCGAGGTCGACGATGTCGATCGCGATCTGGGTGACGTTCCCTGTCATCATGGTCGTGGGCGCCAGATGGGCGAAGACGACGCGAGCGGCGACGTTCTGGACCGCCATGGCGACCACGCCGACCAAACCGGCCAACATGACTCCCGGCGCGTTGGCGCCGGCGGCGGGCAGGGCGCGGGCGGTCAGCAGCATGAAGGCCAGCAGCAGGACAGCCTGCAGCCCCAGCACCAGCACCTCGCACGGCTGTCCCTTGGCGTGGCGCCAGCGGATCAGGGCGTAGGCGGCGGCGGCGGTCGCGATGAACACCGGCAGGGCCAACAGCTTGGTCGCAAGGCCGCTGGCGTCGCCGGCCAGGCCGACACCGAGCATGACGATGTTGCCGGTGGCGTGGGCGACGAACAGGCCAAACAGCAGCACGAAGCCGATCACATCCACATAGCCGCCGACAAAGGCCATGCTCATGCCAGTCACGCCGGCCAGACGAACGGGACGCTGGGGGCTCACGCGGCACGCTCCCGACGATCGAGCAACGCGACCAGGACGAAGCCGCCGATCAGGCCGATGTGCTCGACGAAGGCGTTCATGGCCATGAAACGGTCCTGACCGGCCGGCATCGCCCAGAAGGCGTTGGCCTTGATCGCCGCCAACAAGGTGAAGACGCCCAGCATGCCCGCGCCCAGCCACAGCCAGCGACGGGTCAGGATCAGCAAGGGGCCGACGATCTCGACGGCGATGGTCGCAACCGCCCAGAAGGTCGGCGGGGCCATGCCGAAGTGGGCCTGCTCAGCCACCGCGCCGGGGAAGTCGGCCGTCTTGACGACCGCGCCCAGCAGGTAGGCGCTGACCAAGGCGAGGCGGGCCAGGGGGGCGGTCTGCGGCCAGTCGAGGACGGCCGCCACCCAGCGTGGAATGTCTCGCGAGCGGGTCACGTCACACCGCCCAGCAGCCGCACCCCATGACGCCCCAGAAGGAGCGCGCATCGGATGTGGGGGCTTCGCGGGCGTAGGCCGCCGCGTGGTCGTGTCCGTGGACGTTGCAGCTGCTGGCGCAGCCGCAGGCCGAGGCCAGGGCCCGAGCATGGCCGCGCGAACGGTCTTGGTAGCCGCCGAAGGTTCGCACCGGCGACCAGTCGGGCATTGGCGGCGGCAGCACCGGCGCCAGCTTGCCGAAATCGCCTTCGCCATGGACGACCTTGCCGCCCAGCAGGGTCAGGACCGACGACAAGTGCGGGATCTCATCCTCGGGGACCGTCAGGTAGTCGTCGCTGAGCACGGCCAGGTCGGCCAGCTGGCCGACGGCGATCTGGCCTTTCTTGCCTTCCTCGTTGGAGAACCAGGTGTTGGCGGTCGTCCAAAGGCGCAAGGCCTCCTCGCGGTCGACGCGGTTGGCCGGCGGATAGAGGCGCGTGCCGCCGACCGTCTTGCCGGTCACCAGCCAGTTCAGCGAGACCCACGGGTTGTAGCTGGCGACGCGGGTGGCGTCGGTGCCGGCGCCGACCGGGATCCCGGCCTTCAGCATCTTGCCGATCGGGGGCGTGGCCTCGGCGGCCTTGGCCCCGTAGCGCTCCATGAAGTACTCGCCCTGATAGGCCATGCGATGCTGTACGGCGATGCCGCCGCCCAGGGCCGCGATCCGGTCGATGTTGCGGTCGCTGATCGTCTCGGCGTGGTCGAAGAACCAGTGCAGGCCGTCGAACGGCATGTCGCGGTTGACCTTCTCGTAGACGTCGAGCGCCCGCGAGATGGTCTCGTCATAGGTGGCGTGCAGCCGCCAGGGCCAGCGGTTCTCGACCAGGTGGCGGATCACCGGCTCGAGGTCGCTTTCCATGTTGGCCGGCATCTCGGGACGCTCGACCCGGAAGTCCTCGAAGTCGGCGGCGCTGTAGACCAGCATCTCGCCCGCGCCGTTGTGGCGGTACTTGTCGTCGCCCTGGCCGGGCTTGACCTGCTTGGACCAGCTCTGGAAGTCCGACAGCTCGGCCTTGGGCTTTTGGGTGAAGAGGTTGTAGCTGATCCGCAGGGTCAGCTGGTCGTCGGCGTGCAGCTTCTCGATGATCTCGTAGTCGTCGGGATAGTTCTGGAAGCCGCCGCCGGCGTCGATCACCCCGGTCACGCCCAGACGGTTCATCTCGCGCATGAAGTGGCGGGTCGAGTTCAACTGGTACTCAGGCGGCAGCTTGGGGCCCTTGGCCAGGGTGGCGTAGAGGATCGTCGCATTCGGCTGGGCCAGCAGCAGGCCCGTCGGTTCGCCCGAGGCGTCGCGCTGGATCTCGCCGCCCGGCGGGTTGGGCGTGTCCTTGGTGTAGCCGACGGCGCGCAGGGCCGCGCGGTTGAGCAACGCACGATCATAAAGATGGAGAATGAACACCGGCGTCTCGGGCGCGGCGGCGTTGATCTCGTCCAGGGTGGGCAGGCGCTTCTCGACGAACTGGTGCTCGGTAAAGCCGCCGACCACGCGGACCCACTGAGGCGGCGGGGTGTTGGCGGCCTGCTTCTTCAGCATGGCCATGGCGTCCGCCAGGGTCGGCACGCCGTCCCAGCGCAGTTCCATGTTGTAGTTCAGCCCGCCGCGGATGATGTGCATGTGGCTGTCGATCAGGCCCGGGATCACCCGGCGGCCCTTCAGGTCGATGACCATCGGGTTCTGCCCGGCGGCGGCGCGAACTTCGCGCTCTTCGCCGACCGCGGCGAACTTGCCGTCGCGAACCAGCGCGGCGTCAGCGCGTGGATTGCTCCGGTCGAGGGTCGTGAACTTGCCGTTGATGAGCAGCAGATCGGCTTGGGCGGACATGGGACCGGACCTCCGAGGATCGGCGAGAAGGGAATTAGGAAGCAGCGCCGCGCCCAGGGCCAGCGCTTGGCGGCGATTAAGCGGCGTCATGCTTGGTCCTCGGGCGCCTTGGCGCCGGCGTGGGGGCCGAGCACGCGGCCGGCGCAGTCGGGCGTCTTCAGATAGGCCGCGACCGGCGCTTTGGTCAGCAGGCGCTTGGCGATCGGGACCGCCTGCTCGCCCAGCAGCATGCCGAGCAGACCCAGCAGCGCGATGGCGGGCGGGGCGGGGGAACGCACGCCCATCAGCGAATAGAGGACGCCTACCAAAAGGCCGGCGCCGATGGACAGGAGATAGGGCTTCATCGCGGCGCTCCGCAAAGGGTGGGCGAGGCGCTCAGGCCTCGCCCGGAAGCGGTCAGTGGCCTTCCGACGCGCCGAACATGGCCTTGGCGTAGGTGACGCCCAGGCCATAGGCGCCGCCGAACTTCTTGGCGACGCCGGTCGTCATGTCATAGGTCTCGGAGCGCGCCCAATCGCGCTGCAGTTCGAGCAGGTATTGCAGCGAGGTCATCGGCTGGGCGCCGGCTTGCACCATGCGGGTGACAGCGCGCTCGTGGGCTTCGTTGGAGACGTCGCCGCAGGCGTCGGTGATCACGAACACCTCGTAGCCTTGCTCCAAGGCCGACAGCGCCGGACCGACAATGCAGACCGAGGTCCAGAGGCCGGCCAGGACGATCCGCGACTTGCCGATGGCGTTGACCTCGGCGATCACCGGGGCGTCCTCCCAGGTGTTCATCGAGGTGCGGTCCAGCAGGCGCTTGCCCGGGAACGGGTCGGTGACCTCTGAGAACATCGGGCCCGAGAAGCTCTTCTCGGCGACCGTGGTCAGAATGGTCGAGACGCCGAAGCCCGCAGCGGCGCTTGCGACCAGGGCGGCGTTGGTGCGCAGCAGGCTGGCGTCGATCGACTTGGTGGCGAAGGCCATCTGCGACTGGAAGTCGATCATGATCAGGGTGTGATCAGCTGGGTTCAGGAGGCGAGCGCCCGGAACGGCCTTGGCTTGCAGGGTCATGATGTCGGTCCTTTTGAAGATTGGCGGACCGTGCCCCGGGCCGCCGTGTCGGTGTCTGATGAGGAGACTGTGCCGGTGTCAGCTCGGCGCATAAATGGAAATGAATGAAACTCATCGTTTCCCATTTATGCCTTTTTCAGACCGAAGACCCGTATCCCAAACGCGGGTTTCCAATCGTCCGAAGAGGACGCCCTCCGGTGTTCGAACCGTGACGAGCCCCAGCACGAGCCAAGGACCGCCGTCACGCGCGTAGGCCTGTTCTACCGGCCGGGTAGGACCTGCTGGGCGCATGACGGCGGTTCCACGTTCGCTACGCCTTGAAGAAGGCCAGCAGGTCGGCGTTGATGACGTCGGCATGGGTGGTCGCCATGCCGTGTGGGAAGCCAGGATAGGTGATCAGCTTGCCGTGCTTGAGCAGCTTGATGGCCTGGCGGGCCGCCGCGTCGATCGGAACCACCTGATCGTCCTCGCCGTGCAGCACCAGAACCGGCACGTCGATCTTCTTGAGATCCTCGGTGAAGTCGGTTTCAGAGAACGCCTTGACGCAGTCGTACAGCGGCTTGACACCGGCTTGCATGCCCTGGCGCCACCAGTTGTCGATGATCCCCTCGGAGACCTTCGCGCCCGGCCGGTTAAAGCCGTAGAACGGGCCGGCGGCGACGTCGCGGAAGAATTGGGCGCGGTTGAAGGCCGTGCCATTGCGGAAGCCATCAAAGACCTCCATGGGCAGGCCGCCAGGGTTTGCCGCCGTCTTCAGCATGATCGGCGTTACCGCCCCGACCAATACCGCCTTGCCAACGCGGCCGGGCTTGGCGCGCGCCACATAGTGGGCGACCTCGCCGCCGCCGGTCGAGTGGCCGACGTGGAAGGCGTTCTTGAGGTCCAGATGATCGGCCAGAGCGATGACGTCGGCGGCGTAGGTGTCCATCTCGTTGCCGGTGTCGGTCTGGGTGGAGCGGCCGTGACCCCGGCGGTCGTGGGCGATGACGCGATAGCCCTTCAGCAGGAAGAACATCATCTGGTTGTCCCAGTCGTCCGCCGAGAGCGGCCAACCGTGGTGGAACACGATCGGCTGAGCGGTTTTGGGGCCCCAGTCCTTGTAGTAGATCTGCACGCCGTCCTTGGTCGTGACGTAGCCGCTGCTCATGTCGTGAGTTCCTTTGCCTTGGGTTGAAGGCGCGGGCTTGGCCAGCGCCAGGGAGGTGGAGGGCAGGGCGGCGATGGCCGCGGCGCCCGCGCCGGCGGCCAGCACGTGGCGTCTGGTGGCGCGCGTGTTGTCTCGGTCGTGATCAGTCATCTTCGTGTCCCCCGGAGAAGGTTGAGAGCTGATGGAAAAGCCGCGGCGATCAGGGCCCAGACGACGCGCGATGGCGTCGACGGTCTTGTCGGGATCGGTCGTTATCGAGGCGGAGCGTCACGTGACGCGGCGGTCGCGTAAATCCCGGGCGGGTTGGACAGTGGTGACACCAATGGGCGTCGGATCCTCACCAGAATGGCTCTGGCGGAGCCGAACATCGCCAAATGGGTGGGCTTGGCATAGCTCGGTCGATATTGAACACGATGAGCGTCAGCGCTTAGGCAGAGGGTTCAAGGTAGAAGGCGCGCATGGCGAAGGGGTCTGCAAGGATTGGCTGGGCGGCTCTTCTGGTCGCCTTCTTGCTGACGTCGCCGACGCTAGCGCTCGACCCCCAGCGGGCGATCACGCAGTACAAGCACACCCGCTGGACGGTCGAAGATGGTGTCCCGGCGGCGATCGAGGACATCGCCCAAACCCCTGACGGCTATCTCTGGCTGGGAACGCCCTTGGGGCTCTATCGCTTCGACGGCGTGACCTTCGAGCCGCTGCGGCCGCCCCGGCCGACGACTTACAAGCTCAACGACCGCGTTGTTCGGCTGATGGTCACGCGGAACGGCGCGCTCTGGGTCGGCTACGAAGAAGGCGGCCTGGCTGTCATTGAGAAGGGCAAGATCAGGCTCGTCTTCGACCCGAGGATCTTCCGCTCGGTGGTCCACTCCCTCGCCGAGGATCAGGACGGCGCGATCTGGGCGACCACGTCCAATCCGAACGCCAAGGTGGTCAGGTTTTCGAACGGCGCCTGGGAGATCCTCGACCCGCTGATCGATATGCCGGACCAGGCCGATTGGGTGTTCATCGCTCGGGATGGCGCGGTGTGGATCGCCGGTTCAGGGCGCGTGGCCCGCATGCGTCCCGGAGAGCCCAGGTTCACCACGATCCAGTCTGGCTTTGTCGAGGAGGTCGCGCTGGCCGAGGACCGGCGCGGCTCGATCTGGGCGGCCGACGCCAGGGGCGTGCGGATTATCCAAGGCCCAGGCGCCGGGCAGGTGGTCTACCCCCTGCCGACCGTCAGCCGTCAGACACGCATCTTCTTCGATCGTGACGACAGCCTGTGGGGCGCGCGCCATCCGGACGGCGTCTTGCGCATACGCCCATCGGCGAGCCTCAACAGCGCCACGCCCGCTGTCGACCGCTTTTCGGCGGGGCAAGGCCTCAGCTCCGAAATGGCCTATCGGGCGTTCGAGGACCGCGAGGGCAACATTTGGGTGGGGACCGTACGCGGTCTGGATCGCTTTCGCCCCGCGGCGATCGCGCCCGAGACCGTCGTGCCGATCAGCTCGCCATACGGCTATGGCGTGTTCTCGGACGCCCAGGGCGCCGTCTACGTCTATGACACCGAGACCTTGTACAAGGCCAACCCTGGTCAGCCGCTGAAGCCTCTGATCCGGAGCCTCGGTCCGTTCACCGCCATGTGCGACGCGCCGAACGGCGGCATCTGGATGGGCCTGGGTTCGGAAGTGCTCCGGGTCGACGGTGATCGTGTCACCCGAATTCCCGATCCGCCCTTCCCGAATGTGCAGGTCACGGCCTGCGCGATGGATGCGCAGGGCCATCTGTGGGGCGCGGGCTTCAGGGGCGGCTTGGTGAAGTGGGATGGGCGTACGTGGACGCACGCGATGCCCGAGCCGCTAGGAGTGGCGGTCACGGCGCTGCTGGCGGACTCTCGGGGCCGCATCGTGGCCGACGGCGGCCGCAACGCCGTGCTGATTGATGGCGCGGAGGTGAAGCTGATCAAGACCCTGCCGCGCAGACAAAGGGGCGGGACCATGCCGATGGCGAATGGTCCGCTCGGCGTCATCTCCGGCAGCGACTTCGGCCTAACCCGCTTTCGCGAGACGGGATCGCAGTTCATCTCTCGCGACCGTTTTCCGTTCATAGGTCTAAGTCACGGCTTGGCGCAGACGGCCACCGAGACATGGCTGCTGGGCGCCGCGGGTCTCGTCAGGATGCGGAACGCCGACCTCGAACGGGCTTTCGAGGATCCCAAGGTCGACCTTCCGGCGCGGATCTATGATCTGAAGGACGGTCTGCCGGGGCCGGCCTCGTACAAGTACCGGGCCGATCTGGCGATCGGCGGCGACGGCCGCGTCTGGATGGCGACTACGGCCGGGATCGCCTCGCTCGATCCGGCCCGGTTGCCATTCAACACAGTCGCCCCGCCGGTATCGATCAAGAGCGTTCTGGTGGACGGCAAGCGCGCCACGGACGGATCGCTGGTCGAACTTCCCAAGGGCGCGCGGTCGGTTCAGATTGACTATGTCGGGCTGAGCCTGGCCTCGCCGGAGCGGGTGCGCTTCCGCTATCGGCTCGAGGGCGTCGATGACGATTGGGTCGAGGCCGGCGGGCGTCGGCAGGCGTTCTACACCAACCTAAAGCCCGGCAAGTATGTGTTCAGGGTCCGCGCCGCGAACGCCGACGGCGTTTGGAACGAGGAAGGGGCGAGCGTAACCCTCGATCTTCCTCCCACCCTCGTTCAAAGCCGGCTGTTCCAGTTGTTGTGTGTCGTTCTGGGCCTGGCGTTGCTGGCCGTCGCCTTCCAGTGGCGGATGGGGCGGCTCGCCGAGCGCCTCCAGGCCAGCCTGCGCGAGCGCATCGCCGAGCGTGAGCGGATCGCTCGCGAGCTGCACGACACGTTGTTGCAGGGCGTCCAGGGGCTGATCCTGACCTTCCAGTCCGCCGCCCGCCAGGTGCCCGCCGACCTGCCAGCCCGCAACCAACTAGAGCGCGCGCTGGATCGGGCCGAGGCGGTCGTGATCGAGGCGCGCGACCGCGTCCGTAGCCTGCGCGTCTCGGTCGGCGGAGACCTGTTGACGACCTTGCGGGATGTCGCCGACGCGATGCGCGCCGGAGACTCGGCCGAGGTCGTTACGATGGCGGTCGGCCGTCCTATCGACCTCCATCCCCTGGTGGCCGACGAAGTCGAACGTATCGTGGTCGAAGCGCTGTTCAACGCCCATCGTCACGCCCGCGCCTCGCTAATCGAGGTGATTGTGACGTACGAGAGCGAGCGCTTGCGCATCAATGTTCGCGACAATGGCGTCGGCATCGATCCCGCGGTCCTCGAGGTCGGCGGACGTGACGGTCACTTTGGCTTGGCCGGCATGCGCGAGCGGGCCCGAAAGATCCGCGCCAGCCTAACCGTGCGCGGGCGTCCGGAAGGCGGAACGGACGTGGAGCTGGTCGCGCCGGGCGCGGTGGCCTATGCCCGTCGCCGGATCGGCTGGCCGAGTTGGCTGGTCGGTCCACGCCGTGGCTTGGCGAAGGGAGGGCGGAATGAATGACATCGTATCGATCTTGATCGTCGATGATCACCCTCTCCTACGCGAAGGCGTTGCGGCGGTTCTCGAGGCGGAGCCTGACATCCGCGTCGTGGGCGAGGCGGCGGACGGTCTTGACGCCATCGCCCAGTTCGAACGCCTCCGGCCGGATGTCGTCCTAATGGATCTCCAGATGCCGGGCGTCGACGGCGTGGAGGCGATCGCCGCGATCCGCGCGATCGCGCCGGATGCGCGGGTCATCGTGCTGACGACCTATGCGGGCGATGTCCGCGCCTTAAGCGCGTTGCGGGCTGGCGCCAGCGGCTATCTGCTCAAGAGCAGCCTGAGGCGTGAGTTGATAGACACCATCCGCGCCGTGGTGGGCGGGCAACGCTATCTTCATCCCGAGGTGGCGCACGACATCGCCGTCAACGCTATCGCCGAGCCGCTGAGCGAGCGCGAGATCGATGTCCTCCGGCGTGTCGCCCAAGGCGCCGCCAACAAGGAGATCGCTCGCGCGCTGTCGCTTTCCGAGGATACGGTGAAGGGCCATATGCGGAGCATCTTCAGCAAGCTGGACGTCACGGATCGCACCCAGGCGGTGACGGTCGCCCATCGCCGCGGGATCATCGCTCTCTGACGCGGCTAACAGGTCCCGGCGAAGTCTCGCCGAGCCTGTTCCAGCAGCGCGTTGGAGTGATCACCATGTGAACGTGGCGGCCGCCCTGGCCGGGAGGGACGCCTTGAACCGATTGGCGCCGTCGCCGATCGCGAAGCTGGCGGGCTCGCGCCCGACGTTCAGCACGATCAGCACCCGCCCGCCGTCGCGGTTCTGGAAGGCCACGGTGCGCAGGTCGCCCAGCTTGGCCGGCGAGCCGATCCGAACCGCGCCCGGCTTCACGAACCGGCTGGCGTGGCCGAATGCGTAGTACTCCTGCGTCCGGGTGACCGCGCCGGTCTGGCTGTCGATCGTGACCACGGGACGGCAGTCGCTGCAGCCGCCCTTGTGCGGGCCGAACTTCTCGTCGAGCGCGAGATTCCACATCAAGACGCCGCGCGATCCGCCGCGTGTCGAGCCGATGATCAGGTTCTCGACCATCCACGAGAAGCTGTCGTCGAACTTTGGCGCCCATTCGCCGCCCGAGCATTCGGTCAGGAAGATCTCCTTGTCCGGATGCGCCGCCGTCACCGGACCCTGGGCCGAGACGTCGCCGGCGTAGCAGTGCCAGGCGACGCCCGCGAGGAAGGCGTTGGCCTTCGGATCGGCCAGCACGGTCATCGGCTGCTGGGGCTGGTCCCAGTTGTGGTCCCAGTCGAGGACCTTGGTGGTGATCTTCTCGCGCTGGAACACCGGCGCCAGGTTCTCGCCGAAGAAGCGCGCGCGGCCCTCGGGCTTCCAGCGCATTCCGGGATAGCTGTCCGGTTCGAAATCCGGCTCGTTCTGGATGCTCAGATAGTCGGTCGGCACGCCCAGCTTGGCCGCGCCCTTGATGTAGCGCGCGAAGAAGTCGGCATAGACGGGATAGGCTTCGGGCTTCAGCTCGCCCTGGATCAGGGAGCCCGTGGTCTTCATCCAGGCCGGCGCGCTCCAGGGCGAGTGCATGACCTTGAGATCCGGATTGATCTTCAGCGCCGTGCGGATGGTCGGGAAAACGTACTGCTCGGGCCGCTCCAGCGAAAAGCGCTCCAGCGCCGGGTCGGGCGCGCCGTTCGGCGTCTCGTCCAGGCTGTAGTGGTCCAGCGAGAAGTCCGAGGCGCCGATCGTGACGCGGGTGAAGCTGAAGCCGAGTCCGCCGTTGGCGCGGCCGAACAGCTCACGAAGCAGGGCGTCGCGCTGAGCGAGCGACAGCTTGTTCTGGATCAGCCAGGCCGAGGCGTCGGTGATCGCCGCGCCGAAGCCGACGATCGACTGGTGACGCTCGCTGGGATCGACCGCGATCACCGGCAAGCCGTCGACGGCATTCGCCGGGACGACGCCCGACGGCGGCTGGGCGGCCAGCAGCTGGCTCTTGTCGCCGGTCGTCACCCAGGCCT
This sequence comes from uncultured Caulobacter sp., assembly GCF_937900395.1. Classification (GTDB taxonomy): domain Bacteria; phylum Pseudomonadota; class Alphaproteobacteria; order Caulobacterales; family Caulobacteraceae; genus Caulobacter. Next base: position 33,769 of record NZ_CALCDX010000242.1, on the reverse strand, counting down.
GAAGCTTGGGCGCGGCGGCGGCCGGAAAGGCCACCGAGAGCGCCGCGAGGGCGGTGCAGAGCGTGCGCATCAGGGCTTCCTCGACCAGGTCTTCAGATTAGCCTTGCCCGTCAGGACGGGCTCGCCGGCGCTGCGGCCGACATAGAGCGGATAGCTGCCCGCCGCGATCGACCAGCCAGGCTTGGCGACGTCGTAGTCGGCCAGGATGCGCGGCTCGACCGTCAGGGTGACACGCTGGGTCTCGCCGGGCGCGAGGTCGACCTTCTGGAAGCCCGCCAGGCGGACCATGGCCTTGCGCTTGCCGGTCGTGACGTAGAGCTGCGGCGTGTCGGCGCCGGCGACCTTGCCGGTGTTGGTCACGTCGAAGCTGACCTTCAGGCCCGCCGCATCCTCGACCTTGAGGTTCTTGTAGGCGAACGAGGCGTAGGAGAGGCCGTAACCGAACGGGTAGAGCGGCGTCAGCTTCTGCTGGGCGTACCAACGATAGCCGACGGCGGCGCCTTCGACATACTTCACCGGGAAGCTCTTGATGCCAGGGACGTTCTGGCCAGCGCGACGGGCGTCGTCGATCGCGGCCTGTTCGGCGAAGCCTGGCGCGCTGGCGCGCGGCGCCTGGTCGGCGGTCTTGGGGAAGGTCATGGCCAGACGGCCAGACGGATTGACCTCGCCGAACAGCAGGCGAGCGATGGCCTGGCCGCCCCGCTGGCCCGGATACCAGGCCTGCAGCACCGCGCCGACGCGGTCGAGCCACGGCATCAGCACCGGCCCGCCGGTCTCCAGCACCACGACGGCGTTCTTGTTGGCGGCCGCGACCGCGTCGATCAGCGCGTCCTGGTTGTCGGGCAGGGCGATCGAGGGCGCGTCCTGGGCCTCGGTCTGCCAGTGCCAGGCGAAAACGATGGCGACATCGGCGTCCTTGGCCGCGGCGGCTGCCGCCGCCGGGTCCTTGCCGTCGACATAGACCACCTGAGCGCCCGGCGCCGCGGCCTTGATCGCCTCCAACGGCGAGGAAGCGTGCCAGGTGACGCGAACAAACGAGGCGGCTTCGCCGCCGTTCAGCGGGATCTCGACCGGCGCGCCGCCCACCGAGCGGACCTGGGACGAGCCGCCGCCCGAGATCACGCCGACATCGGCGTGCGCGCCGATTAGCACGATCTTCCTGGCCGTCTTAGCCAGCGGCAGGAGGCTGCGGTCGTTCTTCAGCAGCACCGAACCGCGCTCGGCGACCGCCTGGGCGACCTTGGCGTGGGCGTCGTAGTCGATGGGCTGGGCCGTCGTCGGGGTCGGATTGTCCATTAGGCCCGAGGAGATCACCCCATGCAGGATGCGGCGAACCATGTCATCCAGGCGGGCTTGGCTGACCTCGCCCTTGGCCACCGCGGCCTTCAGGTCGTCGCCGAAGAAGATCTGGGTGTCCAGCTCCTGACCTGACTGCTGGTCGAGACCGGCCAGCGCGGCCTTGACCGTGCTGTGCACCGCGCCCCAGTCGGACATGACAAAGCCCGGATAGTTCCAGTCGCGCTTGAGGACCTTGTTCAGCAGGAAGTCGTTCTGGCACGCCCAGTCGCCGTTGACCTTGTTGTAGGCGCACATGACCGAGGCGGGATTGCTCTTCTCGATCGCGAGCTGGAAGGCCAGCAGGTCGCTCTCCCGCAGATCCGCCTCGTCGATCTGGGCGTCCATCACGTGGCGGCCGGTCTCCTGGGCGTTCAGGGCGAAGTGCTTGATCGTCGAGACGATGTGGTTGGACTGCACGCCCTTGATCTGCTCGGCGACCATTTCGCCCGCCAGCAGCGGATCCTCGCCAAGATACTCGAAATTGCGGCCGGCCCACGGGTCGCGGGTCAGGTTGACGCCGCCGGCCAGCAGGACGTTGAAGGTCTTGGCCCGGGCCTCGGCGCCGATCATGGCGCCGCCGGCATAGGCGAGCTTGGGTTCGAAGGTCGAGGCGAGCGCCAGGCCAGAGGGCAGGGCGGTGGCGACGTCGCCCTTGCGCTGCTCGACCTGGTTGGCGACGCCGAGGCTGGCGTCGCTTTCGCGCAGGGTTGGGATCTTCAGGCGCGGAACGCCGGGGACATAGCCGGCCGATGGGATCATGTCGGCTGGAGCGGGCTTGGTGTTGGGCGGGAAGAGGCCGTGCAGGTAGGTGATCTTCTCGTCCAGGGTCATCTGTTTGACCAAGGCGTCGGCGCGGGCCCAGGCCGGGTCGTTGGCGCGCGGCGCCAGCGGAGCGCTGTCTTTTGTCGGCATGACCTCGGCGACGGCCCCCGCGACGGGGGCGAGCGATAGCAACGCCACGGCGGCGGTAGTCCGGCACAGGATCCGCAAGGCGGAAGAAGGCTGGGCGGTCGTCATGGCGTTACTCCGTGCCATCAGGGTGTGGGAACGAGCGGCGTGGCCGCCTGCAGCGCGGCCGGGGGCGGCGCCTCGCAGGTGCGGGCCACGAACTCGGCGTGGCTGGGCATGACGGCGAGGCACTTGCCGATCACCGTCTCAATGTTGCGCAGGTACTGGGCGATGGCCTCGTCCGAGTGCACGCGGACCAGCGGATCGTAGCCGCGCGGAATGACGCCCTGGCCCAGGAACACCTGGATCCAGCTCTCCTCGGTGAAGAGCTCGTCGTCCTCGCGGAACACACGCCCGTTGGCGCGGAACAGGTCCATCTTCCGCTGCAGGGTCGCGGGGACCTCCATGTCCCGGCAGTGGCGCCAGAAGGCGGTGTCGTCGCGCTCGGTGGCCTTGTAGTGCAGGATGATGAAGTCGCGCACGCGCTCGTATTCGAAGTCGGTCTGGCGATTGAACTCGTCGATCGTCGCCTGATCGAAGCCGGCGTCCGGCAACAGCCGGACCATGCGGATCACCGAAGACTGGATCAGGTGCAGGCTGGTCGACTCCAGCGGCTCCATGAAGCCGGCGGCCAGCCCCACCGCCACGCAGTTCTTGTTCCAGATCTTCTTGCGCTTGCCCGTCGTGAAGCGGATGCGCAGCGGATCGGCGCGCTGGGCGCCGTCCAAGTTGGACAGCAGGACGCGCTCGGCCTCGTCGTCGTCGATGAAGCGGCTGCAATAGACGTGGCCGTTGCCGGTGCGGTGTTGCAGCGGGATGCGCCAATGCCAGCCGGCGTCGTGCGCCGTCGAGCGCGTATAGGGCGTGAAGTGTTCCGAGCGTTCGGACGGCACGGCGATCGCCCGGTCGCAGGGCAGCCAGTGGGTCCAGTCCTCGTAGCCGGTCTTCAGGGCCTGCTCGATGATCAGGCCCCGGAAGCCCGAGCAGTCCACGAAGAGATCGGCCGAGATCGTCTCGCCATCGTCCAGCGTAACCGACTGCACGAAGCCGTCTTCGGGGCGCAGCGTCACCTCGACGATCTTGCCTTCGCGCCGCCGGACGCCCCGCGCCTGGGCGTAGGTCGACAGGTGCTTGGCGTAGAGGCCAGCGTCGAAATGAAAGGCGTGGGCGATATGGCCGATCGGGGACTCGCTCATGTCGGCCCGCGCCCGCATGAACTTGTCGCTCAAGGCCATGGCGTTGTTGATCGCCAGATTGTCGAACGGCGGCGCGCAGCCCAGCTCGCGCATGCGCAGCCAGTACTGGTGGGCGCGCAGCCAGCCGAGGTCCTGACCGATGACGCCGAAGCCGTGCAGGTAGCTCTCGCCCTTCCGCCACCAGTTACGGAACTGGATGCCCAGCTTGAACGAGCCTTGCGTCTTGCGCAGGAAGTCGTCCTCGTCGAGGCCGAGCAGTTCATTGAACTTCTTGATGGCGGGGATGGTCGCTTCGCCGACGCCGATCGTGCCGATCTGCTCGGACTCGACCAGGACGATCTCGTAGAGTCCCTGGAATAGGCGCGCGCACAGCGCCGCGGTCATCCACCCGGCTGATCCGCCGCCGGCGATCAGTATCTTCTTGAGCGGTTGCAACCACTCGCCTCCCGTTTTTGGTCAAAGGTCGGGGCCGCTGGCTGAGCGGCCCCGCCTCCGATGGTTCTAGCTGGCGAGCCCGACCGCTAAGGGGGCTGCGACGGGCTCGCCATCTTGCTTAGAACCGATAGTTGACGCCGAACAGGATCTGGCGGCCGTACTTTTCGTAGGTTTCCGGCAGCGAGGCGCCGTTGCTGGTCTTGGTCCCGCCGCCGTCCAGGCCAAGCCGCGTGCGGTATGGTGAGTTAGTCAAGTTGTTGACTTGCAGCAGGAACCCTAGGTTCTCGAGCGGACCGTCCTGGAAGGTGTAGCCGATCTGGGCGTCGACCTGCTTGTCCGACAGGATCTCGGTGTAGCCGCGCGTCGCGAACAGCTGCACGACCTCGCCCTTGAACGCCGAGCGATAGCGCTGGCTGATCCGAGCTTGGAAGCCGCCACGCTCGTAGTAGCCGGTGACGTTGTAGACCGTGCCCGACAGGCCGGGGATACGAACCTTCTGCTTGGGATCGGTGCTCGTGGTCGGGTTCAGGTTCGACTTGGTCAGCGACAGGCTGCCCTGGACGCCGAAGCCCTTCATCATGTCCGCGAACTGGCCAAAGTCTAGCGCGCCGCTGAACTCCAGGCCCTTCACCGAGCCGCCGTTGCCGTTGGCGGGCAGGGTGATCTGACCGATGTTGTTGATCGTCGTGCCCGACGGGATATTCGCGCCCGGCGGCAGCGGGATGCCGGCGAAGTCGAACGTGCCCGACTGCTGATAGATGTAGGTGTCCAGCTTCTTGTAGAAGCCGGCCACCGACAGATAGGTCGCGGGGCTGACGTACCACTCATAGGCCAGGTCGGCGGCCTTCGCCATCCAGGGTTTCAGGTGAGGGTTGCCGCCGGACGCCGACCACGGATTGACCGTCGTGCCGGGGCCGCAGGGCTGGCTGGAGCAGACCAGGCCGTTGAAGCCTGGCGTCACATTAGCCCGCATGTCGTCCATCCGCGGACGAGCCATGGTCTTCGACAGGGCGAAGCGGATGCGATGCCCGCCGCCCAGGTCATAGATCAGGTTCATGCTCGGCAGGACGTCGGTGTAATCGTCCTTGGCGTTGATCCGGGTCGGGACGATTGGCTGGCCGGAGGCCAGGCCGTTGATCACGACGCCGCTGGACTCCTGCTTCTGCTTGACCACCTGGACGCCGACATTGCCGCGCAGGTCGCCAGCCTGGAAGTTGGCCTTGGCGAAGAAGGTCGCAACCTCTTCGGTGATGTCCCAGTTCTTGTCGTAGTAGTTGGCGTCGAGGATCGGCGCGGAGTTGTAGTACTTCTTCCAGACATCGCCGATCTTGACGGCCAACACGTCGCCGAAGCCGGCGAAGCCCAGGTTGGTCGGGGCCACAAGATCCGCCGCATCGACATAGACCTGCTGGCGGCCGTTCTTCAGGAACAGGTCATTGTCCGAGACCGTCTTGCCCTTGTCGCGCTTGGTGTAGTTCACACCGCCCGAGACCTGGGTGATGAAGCCGTCCATATCGTGCTCGAGGCGCACGTCGACGGCGGTCACGTCTTCCTTCACATGCGGGAAGCGGATCGCGCCGTCGTGACCCCAGCCGCCCCAGGGCGCGCGGTCGCCCAGCGTGACCTTGCTGGCGTCGGCGTAGCTCAGGCCCTCGTCGTATTGCGAGAAGCCATCGTCGGCGACCTTGAAGCCGATGGTGTCATAGGTGCGGCCCACGTCCGGCGTATCCGGCGTGACTCCGCCGACGCCGCGGCCATAGCCCGCGTACGTCTCCATGATCTGTTCTTTCCGCTTGTTCGACGAATAGGACAGATCGGCGATCAGCCGGGTCTTGTCGCTGAACTTGAACTCGTTGTTCAGGCCGGCCGAGAACAGCTGGTCCATGCGGTTGTTGTAATCGTTGCGCAGCTGCAGAACGCCATGGTTCAGCGTGCCGCCGGACGCGAACTTCGAGCCGCCCAGCGTCTCGGTGGTCACGCCCGAATAGGTGACGCCGTCGGCGTAGGGGTTCGAGAACCACTGGGCGCCGCGCGTGCGTTCTTTCTGCTTGAAGGACGAGTAGTAGAGATCCAGCGTCGAGTGCAGTCGCTCGTTGGGCTGATACTCGAGGATCCCGATCACCGCGTCGCGCTTGTTGTTGCGCGAGGTGGCGAAAATCTCCTGGCCGTTCAGCATCAAGGCGCCGTCGGCACTGTCGGGCGAGGTGGAGTCGGCCGGGAAGGCCTCGTAGCCGTAGGCCTTGTAGTGCTTCACCTGAGACGGCGAATCCAGGTGGGCGTAGCCCAGGGCCACGCCGATCGTGTCGTCGGCGAACTGGTTGATGTAGCTGACGCTGAAGCGGCCGCCGGTGTTGCGGGAGTCGTCGTTCAGCTTCTTGCCCGAAGTCTTCTCGCCCCGCAGGTTCACGGCCAGCGCGCGCTTGCCGTACTCCAGCGGACGAACGGTGCGCAGATCGGCCGTGCCCGACAGGCCCATGCCCGACACCTGGGCGTCGGGCGTCTTGTAGATCACGACGCTGGACAGCAGCTCGGACGGATACTGGTCGAACTCGACGGCGCGGTTGTCGCCGGAGCTGGCCTGCTGGCGGCCATTCAGCAGCGTGGTGGTGAAGTCGGGCGCCAGGCCGCGGATCGAGATGACCTGAGCGCGGCCGTTGACGCGCTGGGCGGCGAGACCGGGCAGGCGGGCGATCGACTCGGCGATCGAGACGTCGGGCAGCTTGCCGATGTCTTCGGCCGACACGGCCTCGACGATCGAGGTCTCGTTCTTCTTGATGTTGATCGAGTTCTGGATGCCGGCGCGGATGCCGGTGACCACGATCGCCTCGACCGTATCGTCCTCGGCTTGGGGCGCGGTCTGCGCGAAGCCAGGCCCGGCGAGGGCCAGGGTGATGGCCGCGACCGAAGCCGTAGCGTAGAACTTTTCGGTGGACGGACGCGCGCCGCTCGTCGTGCGGTTTCGCATGAATTCTCCCCTCTGAACTCGCCCGCGGAAAAGGCGATCCATCTTCTTGCTTGTCATGCGGCCGAATCCGGCCGTGGAAATGCTCCAATGGAAGCGCTTCCAATTGCCGCCAAGGCGACAACGTTGTCAAGGCGCAAACGTGGCGAGATTAGGCCGTGGCCGTCGTCTGACGGAGGACGACGGCGTGGTCGAGCTGCTGAAATACCGGCCGCGGCTCTGGATTTGCGCCGGTCAGTCGGGCGACGATCAGTTCGACGGCCCGTTGGCCCAGCACCTTGACCGGTTGGTGCACGGTGGTCAGCGGCGGCCAGACGATGGCGGCGACGGGCGCGTCGTCAAAGCCGGTGATGGAAAGGTCCTGAGGAATGTTCAGGCCGCGCGCGTGGCCCGCCGACAGAACGCCGGCAGCCATGTCGTCATTGGCGCAAACGATCGCGGTCGGGCGCAAAGGGTGATCCAGTAGGGCGGGGGCGAGGTCGACTCCCGACCGAAAGGTGAAGTCTCCGCGCGAAACCACGTAATCCGACTGTCCAAGGCCCTGTTCGGAAAGGGCGCGCTGAAAGCCCTTGAACCGTCGGTCCGCGGACAGGTGCCCTTCCAGCCCGGCGATAAAGCCGAACCGTCGGTGGCCAAGGCGCAGCAGCTCGCGCGCGATGTCGTGGCCGCCTGCCTCGTCGTCGACCCCAACCGCGTCGGCCTTGCCGCATCCGGGGCCGCCGGGCGACACGGTCACGACCTTGCACCCCTGCGCCAAGGCCGCGTCGATCAAGGCGACATCGTCGCTGTAGGGAGGGGACAGGATCAGCCCCTCGCATCGCTGGGTCGTGACCAGGTCCAGTACGCGCTTCTGCCGGTCGGGCGTCTGATGCGGAACGTTCTGGATCAGCACCTGATAGCCCAGGGCCAGGCAGGCTCTCAGCGCCCCCAACTCCAGCGCGGACTCATAATAGGAGTTGGGCTCGTTCTCGGGATCCGAAGCGAAGACGAAGGCCAGCAGCCGGCTGGCGCCCCCGGCGAGACTGCGCGCCTGGGGATTGACCTTATAGTCCAGCGCCTCGACCGCGCGCATCACTCGGGCGCGGACCTCGTCCCGGACGTTCGGACCGCCGTTGAGCACCCGGGACACCGTCACGCGCGCCACGCCCGAAAGCCGGGCGACATCGTCGATGGTGGGCCTCTTGGTCGTCAAGCGCGATATTCCCCCGAAAGTTCGGCGAAGATGCTCAGGAAGCCCCTGCAATACAAGCGCGCGCGCTGGGAAGACGCCTCGAGTTCAGGCGGCCCAGCGTCAACGGGCCGATTATTGGTATAGTCCAAAAGCCATTCACGTGGCGACGCCGCGCCAGCACGTCCTGGACCTATTGAACCGCGCCCACAAGAATGGCCCGGAAGAATGATCCGTTCCGAAAGTAAATGATCTCGGCCCTCGGCCGAAGGCAGGTGCTCGCGCAACGAATTTTGGCTGACGGCCCGTCACTGTCACGCAGGTGTCGTGGCAGCCTGCTTAAAGCTTCTGGTCCATACCAGTTTTGGGGCAGGGGATTCTCATGCTGAAGTTGCAATCCGTTCGGGCCTGGCGGCCGAACTTGAAGAGCTGTCTGCTGTGCACGGTCGCCGTGCTCGTGGCCGACGCCAGCGCCACCGCGGCTTTCGCGCGGCAGGCCGCGGAGAGCGCGGGCGCCAGCGACACCGTCGATGCGATCGTCGTCACCGGATTCCGCAAATCGCTCGCCGACGCCCGCGCCATCAAGCGCGAATCGGTGATCCAGAAGGACGCGATCGTCGCCGAGGACATGGCCAAGTTCCCGGAACTGAACCTGGCCGAGTCGCTGCAGCGCCTGCCGGGCGTTCAGATCAACCGTGAAGCGGGCGAAGGTCGTCGCATCTCGCTGCGCGGCCTGGGCCCGGATTTCGCCCGCGTGCAACTGAACGGCATGGAAGTGCTGGGTAACGTCGACTCGGCGCAGGACAGCCGCGGCCAACGCTCGCGCGACCGCGCTTTCGACTTCAACATCTTCGCCTCGGAACTGTTCTCGCGCGTCGAGGTCGAAAAGACCTTCGAAGCCGCACAGAACGAAGGCGGCATGGCCGGCACCGTTGGCCTCTTCACCGGCAAGCCGTTCGACTACCAGCCCGGCTCCAAGGGCGCGCTGTCGCTGAAACTGGGCACCAACCAGTACACCAAGGACACCCAGCCGCGCATCGCCGCTCTGTTCAGCCAGAACTGGGATAACCGGTTCGGCGTGCTGGCTTCGATCGCCTACGCCAAGCGCCAGACGACCGAGCAGGGCCACAACACCTACAACTATTCGCACCCCTCCGCCTCGACGATGAACTCGCTGGTGACCAAGGGTCTCGACATCTCGAAGCTGAGCGCCGCCCAGCAAGCCAAGTTCGTCTCCGGCGACCTCTATTTCGCCGACGGCAACCGGCTTTCATCCTGGGACGCCAAGATGGAACGCCTGGGCATCACGACCGCCGTCCAGTGGAAGCCTGTCGATAACCTGCTGCTGACCCTGGACGGCCTCTATGGCCAGTTCACGACGCACCGCGACGAGCTGCACCTGGCCACCCGTCCGCTTTCTTCGACGGGTTCGGTCGCTTTCGACACGGCGCCGGGCGGCGTGTGGCCGACCGTGTTCCAGAAGCCGTCGGTGATCAACAGTCTGGCTTACGACAGCAACGGCTACGTCACCTCGATGGACGTCACGGGGACGACGTTCGGCAGCGAGCATCGCCGCTCGCTGAACAAGAACCGTTTCCGCCAGCTGGCGCTCACCGGCAAGTGGGACGCTACCGAGCGACTGACGTTCGACGGCCACGTCGGCTACGAAAAGTCGACCTACAAGACGCCCTATGACGACAAACTCTACATGCGCGCCAAGGGTAACCTGATCGCCAACTACGGCGCCGACGGTCAGTCCGCTTCGTTCCAGTATCCGGGCTGGGATCCGACCAATGCGGCCAACTACGCGATGGACTCGTTCTACTACCGCAGCTTCTACAACCAGTCGGAACTACGCGAGGGCGTTCTGAACGCGCACTACGTGCTGAACGACACGCTGACCCTACGCGCCGGCGCGGCCTATCACCGCTTCCGCCAGGACGGCAAAGACCTGTTCTACGACGATAACGTCAACGGCACCCGCGCCAAGGCGCGCGGCACGTCGGTGGGCGACATCACCACGGTGTTCTCGAACAACTTCGGTTCGTGGCTGATCGGCGACTACGCCAAGGCCTTCGCCAAGTACAAGGAATATCACCGCCTCGGCCCGAACACGGACGGCACGGGCGGCGCTCTGCAGGACATCGAGAACGTCTACACGACCACGGAAGAGACCGTGTCCGAATACGTTCAGCTGGATTGGGATCACGAGCTGTTCGGCAAGCGCCTCCGTGGCAATGTGGGCCTGCGCGGCTATCAGACCGACACCCACAGCACCGGCTGGATCCAGGGCGACAGCTACGCCTACCTTGGCACCACCGACGTGAAGGGCAGCTATTCGGGTGTTCTGCCGGCTCTGAATACGGTGCTGGAGCTGACGCCTGAGGTTCAGGTGCGCTTCTCGGCGACCCAGAACCTGAACCGTCCCGGGATGGGCTCCATGGCCGCCGAGGGCACCGCGTTCAAAGATCCGGACTCGGGCGTGATCACCGCGTCGCGCGGCAATCCGAACCTGAAGCCGTACAAGGACACGACCCTGGACGTCGCCGTCGAATACTACTTCGGCAAGATCGGCATGTTCTCCGCCAGCGTGTTCCAGAAGGACATCGAGAACTTTATCGGCTCGCTGACCCTGGAGAACGTGCCGTTCAGCCAGACCGGCGTGCCCTTCACCACGATCCCCGGCGCGACCGCGAACACGATCGTGAAGGAGTTCTCGATGCCCGTGAACGTCGCGGGCAAGAAGAAGCTGACTGGTGTCGAGCTGGCCGCGCAGGCGGACTTCACGTTCCTACCCGCGCCGTTCGACAAGTTCGGCGCGATGGCCAACTACACCTATGTCGACGCCGACGAGGCGCTGACCGGGATCTCGAAGACCAGCTACAACGCCACGCTCTACTATGAGACCGACAACTGGGGTCTGCGCGGATCGCTCAGCCACCGCACCCGCTGGTACACGGGCCGCAACGCGTCGCCGATGAGCGCCAGCACCCGAGGCTTCGAGGGGTCGACCTACGTGGACGCCGCGGCGTTCTACAAGATCTCCGAGAAGCTGCAGGTCTCGCTGGACGCCGTCAACCTGACCAACCAGAAGGACACGCAGTTCTGGGGGCAGAACCGCTACCTCTATAACCAGAACCAGAGCGGTTCGACCTACATGATGGGTCTGCGCTACAAGTTCTAAGCCTACCAGGAAGTGGCGTCTCGCTCGTCGGGCGGGGCGCCACTTTTCGCTTACACGGCCAAAATGATCGTCTCTCATCGCCACCGCTTCATCTTCGCCGCGGTTCCCAAGACAGGCACGCACGCCGTCCGGCAGGCCTTGCGCGAGCGAATGGGCGACGAGGACGTCGAGCAGGTCGGCCTGTTCGTGAACAAGCGCTTCCCCTGGGCCGATCTCGCAGCGATCCAGCATGGGCACCTGTCCCTGCGCCAGGTGCGGCCCTACCTCGGCGAAGAGGCTTTCACCGCCTATTTCAAGTTCGCCTTCGTGCGCAATCCGTTCGATCGCTTCGTCTCGTACTGCGCCTTCATGCTGCGCGGCGGCGACGTGTTCCAACGGCAGCCGCGCGAGGCCATGCGCCATTTCCTGTTCGTGGACCCGCCGGAAGGCCACATCCTGTTCCAGCCGCAGGCCTGGCTGCTGGTCGACGACGACGGCAAGACCCTGCTCGCCGATCAGGTGGGGCGGGTCGAGGACATGCAAGGCTCCTACGACGCGATCTGCGCGCGCATCGGCGTCGCGCCGCGTCCGCTGGATCGGGTCAACAGCACCTCGCATCAGGACTATCGCGCCTATTACGACCGCGCGCTGATCGACGGCGTCGCCAAACGTTACGCCCAGGACCTCGAGCTCTTCGGCTACGACTTCGAGGGCGCGCGATGAGCGGCGCGCGGCTCGAGCTGACGGCCAATCCGCGCAAGACGAAGGCGGTGCGCCGCCTCGGCCCCGTCGATATCGCCGCCCTGCGCGCCGCAGTGCTGGCGATCCCCGAGGCGATCTGGGACGCCGAGAATGCGGCCAAGCCCAACAAGTTCGAGGTGCTGGACACGACCCGGCACATTGTCTTCCGCTTCGTCGACAGTCCGCGCGACTGGCGCGGTTCGCACGATCGCCCCGCCTGGGCGGCTTGGCGGGATCGGTTGGAGCCGGTGCTGGCCCAAGCGGTTCGCGACTACGGCTATGCGCGCGGCGTGTTCCCGCGGGTGATGCTGGCGCGGATGCCGGCCGGCGGGGTGATCCATCCGCATATCGACGCCAATCCAGCCGCCAAGTGGCCGCACAAGATCCACGTGCCGCTGACGACTAATCGCGATGTGATCTCGTTCTTCGGCGGCGCCGAGCATCACTTCCCGGTGGGTGAGGCGGTCGAAGTCGATAACCTCGGCCCCCATTGGGTGCGCAACGCCGGCGGTACGGACCGCATCCATCTGATCTTCGAATATTTCGACGCGGACCAGCCTGACCCCGCGTGGCTGGCGCCGCTTCTGAGCGCGACGTCGTGAGCGGTTCCGAAGCGCGAGACGATCGAGAAGCGCTGTTGCGTGAAGCCAGGGCGCTGCGTGAACAGCGACGCGTCACCGAGGCGCTGACGTCGCTTGAGCGCCTGCGGGAAGACCATCCGCGCTTCAGTCGGCTTCATCAGGAGCGTGCGCAGTGCCTGATCGCCCTGGGAGAGGGGCCGGCCGCGATCGCCGCCCTGCGTGAGGCCGTGGCGCTCAATCCCGCGCTCCCAGCCTGCTGGGACATGTTGGAGCAGCTGCATCGCTTGCGCGGAGAAGCTGGCGAAGCCAGCGTCGCGGCTCAACATCTAGCGGTCCTCAAGCAGCTTCCGCCCGCCGTTGTAGCGACTCAAAGCCTGCTGGCCGACGGAGATCTCGAGCCCGCCGAAGATGTCTTGCGCGACCATCTCCGTACGGCTGGCGAGAGCGTTGGCGCGCTCCGCCTCCTGGCCCGCATCCGGCTGGAAGGCGGGGCGGCGGACGAGGCCGAGGCCCTGCTGGCCGCGATCCTTGAGCGCGCGCCGGACTACCGCGAGGCGCGCTTCGACTACGCCATGGCGCTGCTGCAGGCCCAGAAGCATCAAGCGGCGCGCCAGCAGGCCGAGCGCCTGCTGGAAGACGCGCCAGACGCTCGCCACGTTCTGAAGCTGTACGGCGCGGCCTGTCTTGGCCTTGGTGATTTCGAACCGGTGATCGACCTCTACGCGCGGCTCCTGGCCGGACCATGCGAGTCCGCCGAGGAGGTCGCCGACCTGCGCCTGTGGCGCGCCAACGCGTTGAAGGCCATGGGGCGCGGCGTCGAGGCCGTCGCCGACTATCGCGCCGCCCTGTCGGCCCGTCCGGATCATGGCGTGGCCTGGTTCAGCCTAGCCAACCTCAAGACCCATCGGTTCGACGACAACGACATCGCGCGCATGCGCGCCGCCGAGGCCAGGCCCGATCTGCAGGACATGGATCGCGTCTATCTCCGTTTCGCCCTCGGAAAGGCGCTCGAGGACCAGGCCGACTATGCCGCCTCCTGGGGATTCTACGCGCGCGGCAACGCCCTGAGGCGAACGTCCAGCCGCTATAGAACGGATGCCGCCGAGCGTTGCGCAGAGCGTCTGAAGCAGGCGATGACCACCGAGGCGTTCGTGAAGCGGGCAGGGTGGGGCGCGGACAGTTCAGCGCCGATCTTCGTCCTGGGGCTTCCGCGCTCGGGCTCGACCCTGATCGAACAGATCCTGGCGTCGCACTCTCAGGTCGAGGGGACGCACGAGCTGACCGAGATCGGCCGATACGTCGGCGAGCTGTGCGGGATAGACCCCGATTGCGGCCTACCCGTAAACCCCGCCGCGCTTCTCGACCTGAAGGCCGCGCAAGCCCGCGCGCTGGGAGAGCGTTTCCTGAGCGAGACGCGGGCCTATCGGCGGCTGGGACGGCCGTTCTTCATCGACAAGATGCCCAACAACTTCTGGCACATCGGCCTGATCCAGCTGATCCTGCCGCGCGCGACGATCATCGACGTGCGACGGGAGCCGATGGCCTGCTGCTTCAGCAACTTCAAGCAGCTGTTCGGAACGACGAACCAGGAATTCACCTACAGCCTGGAAGACATCGCCGGCTACTATCGGATCTATCTCGACCTGATGCGGCATTGGGAGGCTGTGCTGCCCGGGAGGGTGCTCAAGGTCCAGTACGAGGACGTGGTCGACGATCTGGAAGGCGCCGCGCGTCGTATGCTGGACCATATCGGTCTGCCCTTCGAGCCGGCGTGCCTGCGCTTCCATGAGACCCGGCGCGGCATCCGGACGCCGAGTTCCGAGCAAGTGCGCCAGCCGATCGGGCGTGAGGGTCTGGAGCAATGGAAGCGCTACGCGCCCTGGCTTGCGACGCTACGCACGGCGCTGGCCGACGTGCTGACGGAGACGGCGTGACATGCGTCTTTCGAAACCCTTCTTCCAGCTGCCGCTGCTGTTCGACGTATCCCGGCTCCAGGCGGAGGTCGCCGTCTTGCCGCCCGAGGCCTGGGTGTCCCATCCCGACCAGGTGCCCGGAAACAGCGCGGTCAGACTGATCACCGCCGGCGGGGGCGAGAATGACGACGTCCAGGGCCGCATGGCGCCGACGCCTTGGCTTGAGGCCATGCCGTATATGAAACAGGCCCTCGCCGGATTTGGCGTGGTCTGGAGCCGCTCGCGGTTGATGCGCCTAGCGCCGGGCGCGGGCGTGCCCGAGCACGCCGACATCAACTATCACTGGCACACTCGCGTGCGGCTGCACATTCCGGTGCTCACGTGGCCGCAGGTGCGCTTTCACTGTGATGGCGAAGCCGTGCACATGGGCGCGGGCGAGGCCTGGGTGTTCGACAACTGGCGGCGCCACCACGTCGAGAACAACGCCGCCGGGGAACGGATCCATCTGGTCGCCGACACGACCGGCACGGCGGCGTTCTGGCGGTTCGTGCATGCGCCGGCGACGTCGCGAGACCAATGGCGCTCGGTGAACTGGGATCCGAGCGACGATCATCCGCTGCTGACCGAGCTGAACCAGCGCTCGCCGATCATGCCTGCGGCCGAGGTCCAGTGGCTGCTGGACGACCTGCGGAGCGAGTTGACCGTGACGATCGACAGTCCCGAAGCGCGTGCGCGGGCAGGGCGGTTCATCCAGGTTCTGGAAAGCTTCGCGTTCGATTGGCGTCAACTGTGCGCGCTGCACGGCGTGGGCGGCGAGGCGGCTCCGGCTTTCCGGCATCTCGCCGGAGCGCTTGGCGAGGCTGTGCGTCCCTTGGCGGAGGGTTTGGTGATGCGCACCAACGGCGCCGCCGCGCTGCTGGTGCTGGAGAAGCGTGTGCTGCAGCATCTCGTCGCCGAGGACGCTGCACGGTGAGGGAAGGTTCGTTTTGAAGCAGGGTTTTGACCTGGCCGTGGTGGGCGCGGGCATTGTCGGCCTGGCCCACGCCCTGGCCGCCGCACGACTGGGCAAGAGCGTCATTGTCGTCGACCGCGACGCCCAGGCCAACGGCGCCTCGGTTCGCAACTTCGGTTTCGTCACCGTCACGGGCCAGGAGCGAGGCGCGGTCTGGAGCCATGCGCGTCGCTCGGCGGAGGTGTGGCGCGAGGTTGCCGAAGCGGCGGGCGTCGATGTTCTCCAGCGCGGCCTGACGATGATCGCCCGCCGCCCCGAGGCAGAGGCTGTGCTCAAAGCCTTCCTGGAAACCGAGATGGCCGAGGGCTGCGCCTGGCGCGACGTCGACGCGCTGGGCGATCGCCTCCCGACGCGAGGCCAAGTGATGGGCGGGCTAGCCAGCAGCGTCGACCTGCGCGTGGAGTCGCGCACCGCCATCCCGCGCCTGGCGGCCTGGCTCGAGGCCGCGCAAGGCGTCACCTTCCTGCGGGGCGTGTCGGTCCGCGGCGTCGAGACCGGGCGGCTGGAGACCTCCGCGGGTATTGTCACGGCCGACGCCATCGTGGTCTGCCCGGGTGATGATCTCGCGACGCTGTTTCCGGACAGCTTTGCTCGCGCCGGCGTGACCCGATGCAAACTACAGATGTTGCGCCTGGCCGATCCGGGCTGGCGGCTGCCGGCGCCGGTCATGTCCGACCTCGGCCTGGTCCGCTATCTCGGCTACGCCGCCTTGCCGGAGGCGGAGGCCTTGCGCGCGCGGCTCGAAGCGGAACAGCCCACGCATCTGGAGCATGGCGTCCACCTGATCGTCGTGCAGAGCGCCGATGGATCGCTGGTGGTCGGTGACAGCCATCACTACGCGCCGACGCCCGATCCTTTCGGCCGCGACGATGTCGACGCCCTGATCCTGGACGAGTTCGCGCAAGTGTTCGGCGAGGCGCCGCCCCCCGTGATCGAGCGCTGGATCGGCACCTACGCATCGGCCTCGGGACATAGCCTGGTCGAGACGCCCGCGCCGGGAGTGCGTCTGGCCGTGGTGACGGGCGGCACCGGCGCGTCGACCGCGTTCGGCCTGGCCGAGACCGTCATCGCCGATTTGCTGGACTTGCCCCAAGGAGCCTTCGCGTGAGCCACAGTCCTATCCAGGCCATCATCTTCGACTGGGCCGGCACGATGATCGATTTCGGTTGCCGCGCGCCCGTCCTGGCGCTCCGAGAGGTATTCGCCGAGGCCGGGGTCGAGATCACGGAAGCCGAGGCGCGAGCGGACATGGGCCGCGCCAAGCGTGATCACGTCCGCGCTCTGCTGGCCCTGCCAAGGGTCGCCGAGGCTTGGCGGGCGCGGTACGATCAAGCCAGCGATGAGCGGGATGTCGATCGTCTGCACGACGCCGTCGAACCGAAAATGCGTGAGGCCGCGCGGGACTGCTCGGCCTTGATCTCGGGCGCGGCGTCTCTGGTCGCGGACCTGCGCGCGCGGGGCGTGAAGATCGGTTCGACGACCGGCTACACGCGCCCGATGATGAGCGACATCCTTCCCCTGGCCGCCGAGCAAGGCTACGCGCCAGACGTCGTGGTGTGCGCCGGCGAAACCGCGGAAGGGCGCCCATCGCCCCTGATGATGTGGAAGACGCTGGTGGCGCTCGGCGCATGGCCGGCGAGAGCCTGCGTCAAGGTCGACGACGCCGTTGTCGGAGTCACCGAAGGGCTCGAGGCCGGCGCCTGGACGGTGGGCCTTTCCGCGTCCGGCAACGGCGTGGGCCTGAGCCTGGAGGCGCTAGCTGGACTGCCGGCCGAAGAGCGCGCCTCGCGCGTCGCGGCGTCCGCAAAGGCCTTGCGAGACGCCGGGGCGCACTATGTCGTCGAGACGGTCGCCGATTTGGGTTCGGCGCTGGCCGAGATCGAGGCGCGGATCGTGCGGGGCGAGCGACCGGTCTAGAGCTTGCCGGCCTCGCGGACCAGGTCGCGTAGGAGATCGGCGTAAGCCTCAAAGCCGGCGACCTCCGCCTCCATGTCCTTTCCCGCCTCGTCATAGCCGCGCAGCTTCTGCGCCGCGCCCGCATGGGGATCGGCCAGGAAGACCTTGATCTCGTCGGGATTCATCGGGCCGCCCTGCAGCGCCAGGCTCTGCTGTGAGGCGTAGCTGAGGCGGCCGGCATAGGTCGGGTCCACAGCGACGCGATAGCGCTTGGCCGCCACGTGCAGCCGGATCGGTTCGCTCACCTCGGGACCGAAGCCGCGCGCCAGATAGCCGGCGCCGATCTGTTCGTGGCGGGTGTCGATGCCGCGGTCGGCGGCGTCCTCGCCGATCTTCTGCATCAGATGGCCGATGTCGTGCAGCAGGGCCGCGGCGACGAGGCTGGGGGACGCGCCGTCCAGCTTGGCGTGATGCGCCGCCTGAAGGGCGTGCTCCATCTGGGTGACGTCCTCGCCGTAGTGCAGGTCGCCCAACCGGGTGAAGAGGTCGGTGATTTCGGCCAGGAACGTGTCGGCCGCGAAACTCGAAGTCATGCTGTATCCGTAGGTTTTGAGGGCTTACAGGCGCATGCGCCCGATGCCGGGATCGGTGCGGCTGGCCCGCCCGGTCTCAAGATGCCCGGCCAGCCGCTGAATGAAGCTGGGATCATCCGCGTGGGTGAGGGTCAAATCGTACCAATGGTCGCTGCCGCGAAGATCCCAGACGGCCTGGGTGGTTTCGCCGGCCCTCAGGCTGATGCTCTGACGCGCCTCGCCGTCGGACAGGGGATAGGCCTCGTCCATCTGGGCGATCACGACGCCGGCCTTTTCGGCCTTCAGCTTGACGAGCAGGCGCGACCGCGCGTCGGGCAGGACCTTGATGGAGGGCTGTGTCCTCGACGCGTCGCCCGCGAAGCGGCGGTAGAAACCGTTGGGCCCATGGACGGTCAAGTCATAGGGCCCAGGCGCCTGGCCCGCGCGGTTCCAATGCCCCGCCGCATAGGCTCGCCCCGCCGCCAGGGTGAAGCGCCAGGGACCGTCGCGGTCAGTGTTGTCGAACACCTGGAACACCGCGCCCGCGCGTCCGGCGTTGACCAGGTCGATCCAGACCTTGCCATTCTTTACGCGCAAGTCGGCCGACAGCAGGTAGGGCAGGGCGCGGGCTCCGCGCTGCGGGCCGTCCTGCGCCGACGCGGTCTGCACCGCCGGGATGCGCAGGCTGGGCGCGGCCTTGGAGCGGGCCACGCGCTGGATGTAGTCCGTCGTCGCCGGCAGGGTCAGGGCTGACCAGTCCTTGTTCGGCGCGGCGAAGTCGAAGGCCGATGTCAGGTCGCCGCAGACCGTCCGACGCCAATCGCTGATGTTCTCCTCGCGCACCCCAAAGCGGCGCTCCAGGAACCGCAGGGTCGAGGTGTGGTCAAACACCTCGGAGCAGACGAAGCCGCCGCGCGTCCACGGCGAGACGATGATGGCCGGCACACGAATGCCCAGGCCCAGCGGGTGAGCGCCCTTGTTCTCGACGTCGGCCTGACCGTAGTCCTTGCTCTCGCCGGCGACCGAGACCGAGCTCCACCCTTGGTCGGCGGTCAACGGCGGCATCGGCGGCTGCATATGGTCGTAGAAGCCGCCCGCTTCGTCGTAGTTGATGATGAAGACGGTCTTAGCGAACACCTCGGGGTGATCGACCAGCGCCTTGACCAGTTCGGCGCAGACGTGCTCGCCCTTCGAAGGCTCGGCCTGGGGGTGTTCGGACAGGTCCGCGGCGGTGACGATCCAAGAAACCTGAGGCAGGCGATCGGCGGCGACATCGGCGCGGAAGGCCTCGACCAACTGTTCGCCATCCGACCGGGTGCGGTCGGCGCCGGTCTTATGCTCCGACACCCATGAGCGCCCTCGCTCATAGAGCAGCGAGTCCTTGGCGCACGGGCGGAACGGCTTGAACACCGACAGGATGTTGTCGCCGAAGTTGTCGTATTCCTGATAGACCTTCCAGCTGATCCCGGCCGCCTGCAGCCGTTCGGCATAGGTCGTCCAATCGTACGGGCCCTTGGCCATCGGCTTGTCCGTGGCCATATCGGCGCTGGGCGTCTCGTCCTCGCCGTAGTTGCTCATCTCTGGGTCGCCGCCGACCTTCCCCCCGCCGTTACAGCCCGTCCAGAGGTGCAGGCGATTGGGATAGGTCTGGGTCAGGGTCGAGCAGTGATAGGCGTCGCAGACGGTGAAGGCGCTGGCCAGCGCATGGTAGAAGGGCAGGTCGGAGGCCTTGTAATAGACCATCCGCTTGTGCAGTTCGCCGCTATGCCCCCATTGGTCATAGCGCCCGCCGTTGACGATGGTGATGGCCGCCTGATGGCCCTGATCGGAGCCGTCCACCGTGTAGGCGTTGGTGGCCGAGGCGTCGCCATGGAAGGGCGCGACAAAGCCGTCCGGATG
Organism: uncultured Caulobacter sp.; assembly: GCF_937900395.1. Classification (GTDB taxonomy): domain Bacteria; phylum Pseudomonadota; class Alphaproteobacteria; order Caulobacterales; family Caulobacteraceae; genus Caulobacter. The sequence continues at coordinate 13,945 of NZ_CALCDX010000242.1, read as the reverse complement.
CTCGCGGCTCGGCTGGCGCCAGACTGACGCTCCGCCCGGCAGACGCTGCGGCCGAGGGTCGCCGAAACCTCGGACCCCGTTGAGTGTCCCGAAGTAGTGATCGAACGCCCGGTTCTCCTGCATGAAGATCACGACGTGCTCGACGTCCATGATCGTGCCGGTTCGATTGCGCGCGGGGATCGCCAAGGCGCGCGCGATGGTCGCCGGCAGCATGCCCGCGGCGGCGCCGGCCGCGGCGGCGCGCAGAAGCGAGCGTCGATCGGTGACCATGATCTGTCTCCCACAATGCAATTTGGTATAGACCAGATTGACGCGAAGGTTTCGTGACATTTTGGGGCGGGGCGCGTCGAACCCGATCGGGTTCCTTGACCCCGGCAAGCCCCCCTCCCATCCTCACGGACGGCGGGATTCGACCGCTGGCCAGGTCGTTCGATGCAACAGCCCGAAAGTCTTCAGTATCTCGGCGTGCGTGACGACATCGCCGCCCGCATCACGGCCGGCGAATTCAAGCCCGGCGAGCGGCTGCCTTCCGAGCGTCAGCTGCAGATCGGCGGGGGCGTGGCGCGGGGCACCGTGCGAGAGGCCTTGTTCCAGCTCGAAGCCGAGGGGATCATCTACCGGAAGGACCGCAGCGGCTGGTACGTTTCACCACCGCCCGTGGTCTACGATCCGACGCGCTGGGAGGGCTTCATGTCCTACGTCGAGGCGCAGGGACGGCGCCCCGAAACCGAAACGCTGAGCAAGGTCGAGATCACCTGCGATGGCATTCTGGCCCAGATCTTCTCGCGTCCGATCGGCGCGCCGATGTACTGGATCCGTCGGCGCCGTTCGATCGACGGCCGCGCCGTGCTGATCGAGAGCATCATCGTCGATGGCGCCCGCGCTCCGGGTCTGATCGAACACGACCTGAATGGTTCGCTGACCAGCGTCCTGAAGACAGTCTATGGCATCGGCGTGGCGCGCAACAAGGTCGACATGCGACCCTGCGCCCTGACGCGCGACGAGGCCGAAGCGCTGCGCGTGAAGTCCGGCCTGCCGGGCCTCAGTCTCGTGCGGACCTGCTATGACGCTCAAGGAAATGTCGTCGAGTTCGATCGCGAATACTGGCGACATGACGCCTTGACCGTCAGCGTCGACATTCGGGTCCGTTAGCGAGATCGCCGTCATCGAGCCGACATGTCCGTGGTCTAGACCAAGTCAGTTTATCGAAGGGCGTATTCATGACATTCGGTCCTCGGCGCTGGCTTGAGCGCGCCAATCCGCTGGCCTTCGCGTTGTTCGCGGGATTGGCTGGGTTCTGCGCCTATTTCTCGATGTACGCCTTCCGCAAGCCGTTCGCCGCGGCGACCTTCGGCGCTGTCGAAGGCTGGACCTTCGTGGTCGACTACAAGATCGCCCTCGTCCTGGCTCAGGTGCTGGGCTACGCCTTGTCCAAGTTCATCGGCGTCAAGGTCATCTCGGAGATCGATCCCGCCCGTCGAGGCGCGGCCATCCTTGGCTTGATCGGCGCCTCTTGGGTGGCTCTCCTGGGCTTCGCCCTGGTTCCCGCGCCCTGGAATGTCGCGGCCCTGTTCCTGAACGGCCTGCCGCTGGGCATGATCTGGGGGCTGGTGTTCGGCTACATGGAAGGGCGTCGGACCTCCGAGGTCCTAGGGGCCATCCTCTGCGCCAGCTTCATCCTCTCCTCGGGCGTCGTGAAGTCGGTCGGCAAATGGCTGATGAGCGACTTCCACGTCTCTCCGTTCTGGATGCCGGCCGCCACCGGCGCGGTGTTCATGCCGTTGCTGGCGGTCTCGGTCTGGGCGCTGAGCCAACTTCCGCCGCCGAACGCCGCCGACGAGGCCGCTCGGGTGCGCCGCCAGCCGATGGACGGCGCCCAGCGCCGGGCGTTCCTGGCGACCTATGCCCCCGGCATCGTTCTGCTGGTGCTTTCCTATGTTCTGCTGACCGCGCTCCGCGACTTCCGCGACAACTTCGCCGCCGAGATCTGGGCCGCGCTGGGCTTTGGCAAGGCCTCGGACGTCTTCACCGCAAGCGAGCTGCCTGTCGCCGTCATCGCCCTGGGCGTTCTGGGCGCGGTGATGCTGGTGAAGGACAATCTGCGCGCGCTGCTCGTGATGCATGGCGTGATCTTCACGGGCTTCGTCCTGCTCGGCGTCTCGACCCTGGCCTTCCAGGCGCACATGCTGTCGCCGCTCGCCTGGATGGTCCTCACCGGGGCGGGCGTCTATCTGGCCTATACGCCCTTCAACGCGATGCTTTTCGACCGCATGGTCGCTTTCAGCGGCCAGGTCGGGACGGCGGGCTTCCTCATCTATGTCGCCGATGCGTCGGGCTATCTCGGCAGCGTCGCGCTGCTGATCTGGCGCAACTTCGCCATGATCGACCTCGACTGGCTGCACTTCTTCGTCGCTAGCATCTACGCAACGAGCCTTTTTGGCGCCGCCTGCACCGTTCTCGCCGGCCTCTATTTCGTCGCCCGGTCCCGGCGCCCGAGAGAGGAGGGCGTCCCGCGAATGGACGCCATGGAGGCCCCTCCGTCGTCAACCTAGAGACGCGGCGGCGCTAGTTCGCTGTGATGCCTGACTCGATAAGCCACGACTGACTCCAATATCGAGTGATCAGACTCCAAAATGCGCGACTAATCTTCGGCCTAGCCTGGCGAGGGGCGTTGCATAACGCCTTTTAAGACGCGGCTCGGCGTTTCCTCGTGTCTTCTCCGTCACGCCCCTCAAGCCGGACGCCGCGCAGGCGCAGGGCGTTGGCGACGACGCTGACCGACGATAGCGCCATGGCGCCGGCGGCGATCGCCGGCGACAGTCGCCAGCCGAACATTGGATAGAGCGCGCCTGCGGCGATTGGAACGCCGGCGACGTTGTAGGCGAAGGCGAAGAATAGGTTCTGGCGGATGTTGTCCATCACCGCCTGGGACAGGCGGCGCGCCATCACCAGGCCTTGGAGGTCGCCGCGCAGCAGGGTCACCCCAGCGCTTTCGATCGCGACGTCCGAGCCCGCGCCCATCGCCACGCCGACTTCCGCCGCCGCCAGGGCTGGCGCGTCATTGACCCCATCGCCGGCCATGGCGACCCTGCGGCCGTCCCCGCGCAGCTTCTTGACCACGGCCGCCTTCTCGGCGGGCAGGACATCGGCCTCGACCTCGTCAATGCCTAGGCCTCGCGCCACGGCTTCCGCAGTGGTCCTGTTGTCGCCCGTGAGCATGACGATCCGCACGCCCTGAGCGCGCAAGGCCACGACGGCGGCCTTGGTGGTCGGCTTGACCGGATCGGCGATGGCCAGCGCCGCCGCCACCGCTCCGTCCACGGCCACGAATATAGCCGTCGCGCCTTGGCGCCGCAGGTCGTCGGCCTGGGCGGCGAGGACCTCTGTCGACAGGCCAAGCTCGGCCAGGAACCGGGCGGAGCCGATCGCGAGGGACCGGCCATCGACCTTGCCCACCACGCCCTTGCCGACAGGGGAGTCGAAATCCTGGGCAGGCAGCATGGACAGACCTCGGCCGGCGGCCGCCCGCACGATCGCTTCCGCCAGGGGATGCTCGCTGGCCCGCTCCAGGCTCGCGGCCAGCCGCAGAATCTCGTCCTCGGCGTAGCCGGGCGAGACGCGAATGGCGGTCACCGTCGGCCGCCCCTCGGTGAGGGTGCCCGTCTTGTCGACGACCAGGGTGTCGATGTTCTCGAAGCGCTCCAGCGCCTCGGCGTTCTTGATCAGAACACCCGCGCGGGCGCCCCGGCCGACGCCGACCATGATCGAAAGCGGGGTGGCGAGACCCAGCGCGCACGGGCAGGCGATGATCAGCACCGACACCGCCGTCACCAGGGCGAAGGTCATGCGGGGCGGCGGCCCAAACACCGCCCAGCCGGCGAAGGCGAGGAGGGCGACGAGAATCACCGCCGGAACGAACCAGCCGGCGACCCGGTCGGCCATGCGCTGGATCGGCGCGCGGCTGCGCTGCGCCTCTGCGACCATCGCCACGATCTGGGCGAGCAGGGTATCGGCCCCAACCTTGTCGGCCCGCATCACGAACGAGCCGGTCTTGTTGAGCGCGCCGCCGATCACCTTGTCGCCGGGCGACTTGTGGACCGGCATCGACTCTCCGGTCACGAGAGCCTCATCGACGAACGCCTCGCCCGAAACAAGCCGGCCGTCGACCGGAATCTTCTCGCCGGGACGTACACGCAGTTCGAACCCGACCTCGATCGCGTCGACGGCGACCTCGACGTCATCGCCGTTGACGACGCGGCGGGCGGTCTTGGGCGAGAGGCCCAGCAAGGCCTTGATCGCTCCCGAGGTGTTTTCGCGCGCCCTAAGCTCGAGCACCTGGCCCAAAAGAACCAGGACCGTGATGACGGCGGCGGCTTCGAAATAGATCGGCGCCGAGCCATCGGGGTTGCGGAACGCGGGTGGGAAGATGTCCGGAGCCAGGGTCGCCACGACGCTATATGCCCAGGCCACGCCGACGCCCATCGCGATCAGGGTGAACATGTTGAGCTGGCGCGTGGCCACCGAGCGGGCGCCGCGCTCCAGGAATGGCCAACCGCAGCCGAGCACCACGGGCGTGGCGAGAATGAACTGGATCCAGTTGGAGAGATGAGGCGGGAGGTGAGAGCCCATCAAGCCAACGTGGCCGCCCATTTCCAGAGCGAAGACCGGCGCTGCGAGCCCAAGCCCGACCCAGAACCGCAGCGTCATGCTCTTCAGCTCAGGGTTGGGCCCAAGGTCGGGGCTTGCCGTCAGCGGCTCCAGCGCCATGCCGCAGATCGGGCAAGCCCCAGGTTCGGAACGGCGGATCTCCGGATGCATGGGACAAGTGTAGATCACGCCCTTGCGGACCGGATCGAGCGCCGGTCCGCCGTTGGGAACGCCAGCGGAGTCGTTCTGGTGGTGGAAACGATGTTCGGATGGTTGGGACATCGCACGCTCCGGTCACACGGCCATTCGAGACCAATACCCGAAGGCGACCATCTCCGCCCGCTTGAACAGCGCAATGGACGATCCGCCAAGGGTGTTGGTGAGCAAGCCGGTACAGTGCTAGCGCTGGCGCGATTTGCCGACGGGCACCAGTCGAACAATTGGAGTCGCCCAGTCGCAGGGTTGGAGTCAGAAAATCGCGAAAACGCGGAACGACGTGGCAACTCGTAACGGCGCAGCTGCGACTCGCAGAATTAGGAGTCAGTGACAGCGGTCGGCGCGTTTAGTGGATGCGTCTTCTGAGTTTCGGGACGCGAAGATCAGGGCAGGAAATGGCTGCTCAGCAAGAAGCAGCTTCTCGTGGCTTATTCGTCTAAGATATATTATCGGAAATAATCATTGTTCCGCTATGGCGAAGGCTTGACGCCAAGCCAGCGAGCTACAAAACAGCATTCGACGGGCCGATCGATGTTTCGCGCCAGCCGTCGCGCGATTTTGGGAGACGAGCGAGATTGGCGAAGAATTCTGGAGCCATTCGCGGTCCCACCATCATCGACGTCGCGGCCCAGGCCGGCGTGTCGCCCATGACGGTGTCGCGCGTGATCAACGATCGCCCGGGCGTTGGCCCCGAGACCCGCCAAGCGGTCAATGAAGCCATTCGCGCCCTCGGCTACACGCCGAACGTCGCCGCGCGCAGCCTGGTGACCTCGACCGAGCTGCGGATCGGCGTGGTCTATTCCAATCCCAGCGCCGCCTTCATGAGCGACTTCCTGACAGGCGTCTTTGAGGAAGCGTCCATTCGCGGCGCTCGCCTCATTCTCCTCAAAGGCGGCGAAGGCGGACGTCCCCCTGGCGCAGCGGACCTGAAGGCGCTGGTGGCGTCTGGCATCCGCGGCGTGATCCTGGCTCCGCCGCTGGGCGAGTCGCCCGTCGTCCTGCGCGCGCTCAGCAAGGCCGGCCTGCCGATGGCCGCCGTCGGCGCTTATGGCGTCGAGGATGCGATCAGCGTGCGGATCGACGACCGTCGCGCCGCCTATGAGATGACCCGCGAACTGATCGGCCTTGGGCATAGCCATCTAGGCTTTATCCTCGGCAACCCCGATCAGGCCGCCAGCGGCCAACGCCTGGCGGGCTTCCAGGACGCCGTGCGCGAGGCTCCGGGCGTCACGACGGTGGTCGCCCGCGGCGATTTCAGCTTTGCTTCCGGGCTGGCCGCCGCCGAACAGCTGCTGGAAGCGACGCCGCCGCCGACGGCGATCTTCGCCAGCAATGATGACATGGCGGCCGCGGCCGTCTCCGTAGCGCATCGCCGCCATCTGGACGTGCCGCGCGAACTGACTGTGGTCGGTTTCGACGATACGCCCGCCGCAGTGACTCTGTGGCCGCCGTTGACCACCGTCCATCAGCCGGTCCGCAAGCTGGCCGCCGAAGCGCTGGGCCTACTGACAGCCGAGATCGCCAGGACCGCACAAGACCGCCAAGCCCCGCGCGAGCACGTTCTCGAACACGAGATCGTCGCGCGCCAGTCCACGGCGCCGCCGTCGCTTGCCTGAAACCGACGCCCCGGAGCCTCCAGCCCCGTCCGCAATGACTATTATGTCGGAGTATTGACTCCCTCCCCGCATCAGCATACCACCGGTATGGTAACGTTACCGTTCCCACCAAGAAGGGGGCGACGACGTGAAAAAGAAACGCGCGAACGCAACGACGTCGCGCGCATTGGGAGGGAAATCGAAAATGCGTGCCACGGGCATGAACCATTCACGCGCGCCGCTGCCGTCGGCGCGAACCGGCGCAGACGAATTCGCCGTTGGAGGCGCGCCAGGTAGGCTGCGGGGACAGGCGCTGATGTCCGCGGGCGCGGCCGCGCTGATGTCGATGCTGGTCGTCGGACCGACCCTGGCGCAATCGGCGCCGACGCCCAAGCCCCCCTCCTCCGCCAGCGACGACTCCGTGGTCAGCGAAATCGTGGTCACCGGCACGCGGATCCAAACCACTGGCTTTACCGCCCCGACCCCGACCTCGGTGATCGGCGAAGACCAGATTCAGAACAACGCCCAACCCAACGTCTTCGCGACGATCGTGCAGCTGCCGTCGCTGCAGGGGTCCAGCGGCTCGGCTACCAACACCTTCAGCACGTCCAGCGGCCAGCAGGGCCTGAGCTCGTTCTCGCTGCGCGGCCTGGGCACCATCCGCACCCTGACCCTGCTGGACGGCCAGCGCGTGGTCGGCGCCTACTACACCGGCGTCACGGACGTCAGCCTGTTCCCACAACTGCTGATTCAGCGCGTGGACGTGGTGAACGGCGGCGCCTCGGCCTCGTACGGCTCCGACGCCGTGGGCGGCGTCGTCAACTTCATCACCGACACCCGCTTCGAAGGCCTGAAGGGCAATATCCAGGCCGGCATCTCGAAGTACGACGACAACGAGCAGGGCATGGTGCAGTTGGCGGGCGGCCGCAGCTTCGCCGGCGACCGTGTGCACGTCGTCGGGAGCGTCGAGTGGGCCAAGGAAGACGGCGTCGGCCCGGGCGATTTCGGCCTCGACTTGGCCGGTGACCGCCACTGGTTCACCCAGACGACGATGATCAATCGCAACGTCGTCGACGATAAGTCGCCGCAGTATCTGATGCGCGACAACGCCCAGCCGTACGCCTACACCAAGTACGGCCTGATCACGGCCGGGCCCCTGCAGGGCATCGCTTTCGACCAGAGCGGCCAACCGTTCCAGTTCCAGTACGGTTCGGGCGGCGTGCCGTCCAAGACCGCCGGCGGCGCCGTTCTGGGCTGTCTGCCGGGCTTCTGTGTCGGCGGCGATCTGTCGGGCAATGTCGATAGCGGCCGCACGCTGCAGTCGGCGATCGAACGCAAGGTCGGCTACGGCCGCATCGGCTACGACTTCGCCGAGAACAACGAGGCCTACGTCTCGTTCAACCTGGGCCAGGTCAAGACCAGCAACCAGCCGGTCAACGGCATGAACCGGACCGGCCTGACGCTGCAGTGCGCCAACCCGTATCTGCCGGCCTCGGTGCGCGACGCCTGCGCGACCGCCGGGATCACCAGCTTCCAGTTCGGCACCAGCAACGCGCTGCTGCCTAACACCAAGGTCCACACCGATCGCCGCATGTACCGCGTCGTCGCCGGCCTGAAGGGCAAGTTCGCCGCGATGGGCTCCGACTGGTCGTATGACGCCTATTACGAGCATGGCGTCAACAAGGCCGCCGTCGACGTCGACCACATCCTGCTGACGCCGCACTTCAACCAGGCGATCCAGGCCATCACCTTGAACGGCGCGATCGTCTGCGCCGATCCTGTGGCGCGCGCCAATGGCTGCCAGCCGCTGAACATCTTCGGCGGAAAGCCGCCCTCGGCCGCGGCGCTTGAGTATGTCCAGCCCGCCGCCGGGCCGTTCCAGCGGCTGCGCATGACCCAGGATGTCGCCAGCCTGAGCTTCTCGGGCGCGCCGGTCGACTTGTGGGCCGGTCCGTTGTCGGTGGCGTTCGGCGCCGAGTATCGCCGGGAGTTCTATACTGTCCGGGCCGACCCCTACGGCGCCGGGATCGCCGATCGCAGCCCCAATGGCGGCGCCTATCCGGCCGATCCGCTGATGTCGTCGCTGGGCAACAACTGGCACGCCGGCAACTACAAGAACGGCGACGGCGTCTACAACGTCAAGGAAGCCTTCCTGGAAATTGACCTGCCCCTGTTCGACAACGACAAGGCCGGTCGCGCCAACTTCAACGCCGCCGCGCGGGTCACCGACTACAGCACGTCGGGCACGATCTGGACCTGGAAGGCCGGCGGGACCTGGGACACGCCCTTCGACGGCCTGCGCTTCCGTGGCGTGACCTCGCGGGACGTCCGCGCCCCGAACCTGTCGGAGCTGTTCGCCGCCCCGGTCACCACCACCCTGCCGAACTTCTTCGACCCGGAGAGAAACCGGAACGTGGTGGCGATCCAGAACGCCATCGGCAATCCAAACCTGACGCCGGAAATCGCCCGCAACACCCAGATCGGCGTCGTGCTGGCCAACCCGTCCTGGCTGCCAGGCTTCAGCGCGTCATTCGACTACTACAAGATCAAGGTCGACGACGTCATTTCCAGCCTGGGAGCGGCCCAGATCGTCGACTACTGCTTCCGCAAGATCCTGCCGCAGACCTGCGGCGCCTATAACCTCAATCTCGAGCCTAACGCCCGCAACTACATCAACGTCCAGTCCTTCAATCTGGCGTCGATCAAGACCAGCGGGTTCGACATCGAGGCCAGCTATCGCTGGCGCCAACCGCTGGGCCTGCCGGGCAACTTCACCCTGCGCGCCCTGGCCACCCATATCCGCGAGTTCTGGACCGACTCGGGCCTGCCCGGCACCGTTCCGGTCGATTCCGCGGGCGTGAACCAGGGCAACACCCCTCACTGGAAGTGGCTAGCGATCCAGAGCTACGAGACCGACCGCTTCAGCGTGACGTTGCAGGAGCGTTGGTTCACCGACGGCAACTACGGCAACCAGTACGTCGTGTGCGCTCCGGGAACCTGCCCGGTCTCGACGGCGAACGCGCCGACGATCGACAAGAACTTCATGCCTGGCGCGTTCTACATGGACGTCGGCGGGACCTATAAGATCCGCGACGACGTGACCGCCTACTTCAAGGTCGACAACCTGTTCGATCGCGATCCGGCCAAGTCTCCGAACTACGCCAATCCGGCGCTCTACGACATCGTCGGCCGGATGTACCGCGCCGGCGTGCGCTTCAAGTTCTGATGACCTCGCTGGCGCGGCGCGTGTCCAGACGCGCCGCGCCAGCGAGCCTGTCGAAGGATCCGGACTCGCTTGATCCGTCTATTTGTCTGACTATTATCGCGGCAGCGCCATGACGCGCATTCACGCGCCGTACGCAAGGCGACGCCGTTAGGGGTGGCTTTTGAGCGCCGCCGCCAGAGGGAGATGACATGTTCCGATTTGCCGGCCCGCTGGCCGCCTCCGCCATCGCCCTGACCTTGGCCGCGACGCCCGCCCTGGCTCAGTCTAGGGCCGACGCGCCGATCCCGCTGCGCATCGAGGCCGGATCGCCCGGCGCCAAGATCGATCGGAACATCTTCGGGCAATTCGCCGAGCACCTCGGAACCGGGATCTACGGCGGCGTCTGGGTGGGCAAGGACTCCTCGATTCCCAATGTTCGTGGCATCCGCCAGGACGTGGTGGAAGCGCTGCGGGCTATCAAGGTGCCAAACGTCCGCTGGCCGGGCGGCTGCTTCGCCGACGAGTATCACTGGCGCCACGGCATCGGTCCCGTCGAGGCGCGTCGCAAGACGATCAATTCCAACTGGGGCGGCGCGGTCGAGCCCAACACCTTCGGCACCGACGAGTTCATGGACTTCGTCAGCCAGATCGGCAGCGAGGCCTATGTCTCGGTCAATGTCGGCTCCGGCACGGTCCAGGAGGCGGCCGAATGGGTCGAGTACATGACCGCCGATCCCGCCACGACCGCGGGCAAGGAACGCGCCGCCAACGGTCACGTAGAGCCTTACAAGGTCAAGTTCCTCGGCATCGGCAACGAGAGCTGGAGCTGCGGCGGCGCGATGCGCGCCGAGTACTATGCCGACGAGATGAAGCGCTACGCCCGTTTCGTCCGCAACTATAACCCCAAGCAGACCGGCGCCGAGGCGATGCAGCGCATCGCGGTCGGTCCAAACCAGGCCGATCCGGCCTACACCGAGGCGGTGATGGCGGCCCAGAAATCGCATGACTGGGCCTGGAACATCGAGGGCCTGTCCCTGCACTCCTACACGACCGGCGGCTGGCCGCCGTCGTATTCGAGCACCAAGTTCGACGAGACCGCCTACGCCAAGCTCCTGAAGGAGACGCTGGGCATGGACGATCTAGTCGCCAAGCACTCGGCGATCATGGACAAGTACGATCCCGAGAAGAAGGTGCCGCTGGTCGTCGACGAGTGGGGCGTCTGGCTGGCGCCGCTGGAAGGCACCAATCCCGGCTTCCTGGTCCAGCAGAACTCGCTGCGCGATGCGATCGTCGCAGCCCTGAACCTGAATATCTTCGCCCGCCACGCCGATCGCGTGCGGATGACCAACATCGCCCAGATGGTCAATGTCCTGCAGGCCATGATCCTGACGGACAAGGACAAGATGGTCCTGACCCCGACCTATCACGTCTACAAGATGTACCTGCCCTTCCAGGACGCGACCTTCGTGCCGGTCAGCCTGGACAAGGGCGTCTATACGCAGGGCGATATCACCCTGCCCCGCGTCGACGCCATCGCCGCCCGCGACACCCAGGGCAAGCTGTGGCTGGCGGTCACCAATCTCGATCCTTCGCGGCCCGCGAAGATTTCCGCGAATGTGGCTGGAAGCAAAAGCGGCTCTGCGAAAGGTCAGGTCCTGACTGCGGCCCGCGTGGATGCGGTCAACACCTTCGACGCCCCGGGCGTGGTCGTTCCCAAGCCGTACTCCGCCAAGGCCGGCGCCAAGGGTCTCGATCTAGACATCCCCGCCAAGTCGGTGGTCGTCGTCCAGCTCCAGCCGTAAAGGGCTCGTAACTTGCCAAGGGTAACACGGTTGCGCTTATAGAACCCGAACGCCGCCAGGAGTCTGACGCATGCCGACCGAAGAGCCTGAGACCAAGTCGATCCCCAAGTCGACGAGAGGCTCCGGTCGGCGTCTGCGCGGCGCGGTGGCCCACTACCTCGGCACGGCGATCGTCTCGGGCCAGATCGCGCCCGGCGAGAAGCTCACCGGCGAGATCGCCAACGCCGAGGCGCTCGACGTGTCGCGCAGCGCCTATCGCGAAGCCGTTCAGGTGCTGACCGCCAAGGGCCTGGTCGAAAGCCGCCCCAAGGCCGGCACCCGCGTGCTGCCGCGCAGCCGCTGGAACATCCTGGATCCGACCGTCCTGGCCTGGGCCTTCTCGGCCAGCGAGCCGGACGTCACCTTTGTGCGGGATCTCTTCGAGCTGCGGTCGGTGGTCGAGCCCGCCGCCGCGCGCTTCGCCGCCGAGCGCCGCGACAAGGACGATATCAAGGCGATGAAGGACGCCCTGGCGGGCATGCGTCGTCATACCCTGGCGACCGAGGCGGGGCGAGCGGCCGACAAGGCGTTTCACGACGCCCTGCTGCGCGCCACCCACAACGACGCGATGATCGCCCTCAGCGCCAGCATCAGCGCCGCGGTCAGCTGGACCACGGAGTTCAAGCAGCGCTCGCGCGCCCTGCCCCGCGATCCGGTGCCCGATCACGCCAAGGTCTGCGACGCCATCGCCGCCGGCGACCCCGAAGCCGCCAGCGCGGCGATGCGGACTCTGGTCGAGCTGGCGCTCGAGGACACCCGCTCGGCGATGTGAGCCTTACGGCTTCGATAGCGTGAAGCTGTCCACGTCCAGCCGCCCTTCCCCACCCTTGGGGTTGTAGCAGAACAGGCCGTATTGCTCGCCCTGGAAGGTGCCGGTGCGCCAGTCGTAGGCCAGTGGGAAATCCCCCGGCAACGCGATCCAGGCCTTGCCGTCTAGGCTGTAGGCCAGGGCCGACTTGTCGGTGGTGAAGTCCATCTCGACCGACAGCCACAGGTCCTTCAGCGGGACCTTGACCGAAGCGCCGCGCGGCGTCGTGACGGGGCCGGCCTGGGTGCTCTCGATCAGTCGGGCGGTGAGCTCCCCCTGCCCCGCGGCGTTTCGAGTCAGCACGATCTGGCTGGAGAACTTGCCGAACGTGCCCAGGCCGCAGGCGTCGCCGGCGGCGAGGCCGCGCGCGTCGACCTTGACCACGGCGCGGCTCTTGGGCCCCTGCCCCTTCTGAACCAGCGTGTTGCGCGCGCTCCAGAATTCCATCGCCCGGGTCGTCTTGAGCCGCAGATAGCCGGGACGCTCCCTGAGCGACCAGCGGCGGTCGTCGGGATTATGGTTCCACTGCCATTGGCGGCCCAGCGTCGGCTTGCCGAAATCGTCGGAACTGGGCGGCTCGACGAACGGCTTGCCCAGGATCGGCTTGGCGGCGGTCGCGGGGACACGGCCCGGCGCCTCCGGCGTTCCCCAGACCGGCCAATCGTCTTGCCAGAAGATCGGGCTGATATTGGTCACCCGGCCGATCGCGCCCGCATCCAGCATGACGAAGCCGTACCAGCCGCCGCCGGGCAGATCGACCAGGGCGCCCTGGTGGCCGCCGGTCTTGTCGTCGATCTGGTCGCGGGTCTCCCACGGGCCCGTCAGGGATCGCGCCCGCGAAACCGTCATCCCAAGGCGTCGCGGAATGGAATTGAAGATGTAATACCAGCCCTCGCGCTTGATCAGCTTCGAGCCCTCGGCGCCCTTGATGTAGTGGATCTTCTGGGCGCTGGTGACGGCCGTCAGGTCGGCGTTGAGCGTCAGCAGGGTGATCGTTCCGTCGGAACCGATCGAGGTGGCCATATAGGCTTGGCCGTCGTCGTCGATGAACAGGGCCGGATCGAACGCTTCGCGGTCGAGCTCGTGCATCGCCCACGGCCCGCGCACGTCGGCGGCCGAATAGATGCGCGTCGGACGTCCCACCGGCGTGACCGCGACGTAGAAGCGCCCCTTGTGATAGCGCAGGCTCGGCGCGTAGACGCCGTGACGATAGTCGCCGCCGTCGGCGAGGTCGTACTTGGGATTGCCCGTCAGCCTGGGCATCACGTGGCTGGCGATGTCCCAGTTCACCAGGTCCTTCGAATGCAGGATGGTGAGCCCCGGCGCGTTCACGAAGGTGGTCGAGGCGAAGTAGAAATCCTCGCCGACCCGGATGATGTCGGGGTCGGGATAGTCGGCGTTGAGCGGCGGGTTGCGATAGGTCCCGTCGCCGGCGTCCGAGCGCCAGACCTGGGCCTGAGCTAAGCCCGTCCCCGCGACCAGCGCGAGGGTCGCGGCCAGCATGGCGCGTCCGAAAACCTTGGCCATGCCGGCCTCCCTAAACTCTGTACTGGTGACTAATGGTTATCCCTGGGCAGACCCTTGGTCTGGGCGATGCGCTGGTATTTGACGGCGGGTTCGAGGACGGCGCCGG
>NZ_CALCDX010000241.1 GCF_937900395.1 uncultured Caulobacter sp. | reverse complement strand
AGCTATGGCGCGCCCGTTGGAAACCTCTGGACGACAGCATGGTGGCCCTTGTGCGGCAAGACGGCCGCGGCCACTGTGCGATCAGACGCGGCGCAGACCGCGCGGACCTTTCCGGTCCGGTTCAAGAATCTGGGCGGCCGAAGCCGATCGGGCGCTCGGGGGGAGATGATATGCGGCCAGAGGATCGGGCCCGGCCCAAGGAGCCGGTGCGCGCGGGGTTCATCGCCGCCTACACCCTGGCGCAGATCGGCGCGTTCGTGTCGTTCCAGCCGCTGCTCCAGGTGCTGCTGCCGCTGAAGGCCGAGGCGATCGACCCGGCGGGCAAGGCGGTGGTCCTGAGCCAGGTCGCCTTCTACGGCGCGATCGTCGCCAGCATCGCCAACCTGTTGGCCGGGGCGATCAGCGACCGGACCACCTCACGTTTCGGCCGGCGTAGGCCTTGGATCGTGGTCGGCGCGATCGGCGCGTCCCTTGCCTATCTGGCGATCATGCGCGCCACCACCCCCGCGGCCCTGGTCGGCGGCATGATCCTGTTCCAGCTGACCTTCAACCTCTGCTTCTCGGCGCTGGTGGCGGTGATGCCGGACCGTGTGCCTGATGGGCAAAAGGGACTGGTGGCGGCGTTCCAGAGCCTGGGCAATCCGCTCGGCACGGCCGCCGGGGCGGTGCTGATCGGCGGCGTCCTGGTGGTCGAAGGCCAACGCTACGCGGCGATCTCGGCGGCCTTGCTGATCGGGCTTTTGCCGCTGGTGATCAGCCTGCGCGACCCGCCGCTGCCCAAGAGCAGCGTGCCGCCGTTTAACCTGGGCGCCTTTCTCTCCGGTCTCTGGGTGAATCCGCGCAAGCATCCGGACTTCGCCTTCGCCTGGGCGGGACGGTTCATGGTGCTGGTCGCCCTCTGCCTGACCCAGAACTACATGCTCTACTTCCTGCAGGACGTGCTGGACTATCCGCGGCTGTTCCCAGGGCGCCGGGCGGAGGAGGGGCTGGCGATCCTGACGACGGTCTCCACCGTCTCGAATGTCGCCTTCGCCATGCTGGGCGGGGTGCTGTCCGACCGGCTGCGGCGGCGCAAGTTGTTCGCCTTCGGCGCGGCCTTGGCGATCACCGCGACCATGATCGTCTTCTCGATGTCGCCGAGCTGGCCGCTGCTGCTGGCGACCTATTTCGTTCTGGGCTGCGGCGCGGGGTGCTTCTATGCGGTCGACATCGCCCTGGTGACCCAGGTGCTGCCGTCACAGCGCGACGCGGGCAAGGACCTGGGCGTCATCAACCTGGCCAACACCTTGCCCCAGGCCCTGGCGCCGGGCCTGGCCGTCTGGGCGCTGGGACCCAGCCGGATGGACTACCACGTCTTCTTCCTGACCGCCGCGGCGCTGGCCCTGGCTGGCGGTCTGGCGATCCTGCCGATACGAGGGGTGCGCTAACTCCTACCTAGAGACCGTCTTGCCCCAGTTTCGCGTTGTCACCGATCCGGACGATCCCGCCGTCGCCCCGTTCCGCGCAATCAAGGAGCGCGACCTCGTCGGGCGCGAGGGGCTGTTCATCGCAGAGGGCGAGACGGTGTTGCGCGCCTTTGTCCGCGACGCGCCCGACCGCGTGGTCTCGCTGCTGATCGATCCCAAGCGTCGGGACAAGCTGGGAGACGTCTTCGCGGCGTTGCCCGAGGATGCTCCGGTCCATTTCGCCGACCAAGCGGTGCTCGACGCCATCGCCGGCTTTCACCTGCATCGCGGCGTGCTGGCCGTCGGGCGAAAGCCAGCGCCCGTCCCCGCCGCGGACCTGCTCGCGCGCCTGCCTGAAAGGGCGGTGGTGCTGGTGCTGTGCGGCATCGCCAATCACGACAACATCGGCGGCATCTATCGCAACGCCGCCGCCTTCGGCGCCGACGCCATCATCCTCGACGCCGACTGCTGCGATCCGCTGTACCGCAAGGCGATCCGCGTCTCGGTCGGCGCGGCGCTGTCGGTCCCGACCGCGCGGCTCGAGCGCGGCGAGGACATCGCCGACCTCCTGGCGCGGACAGGCTTCGAGGCCCTGGCGCTCAGCCCGTCGGCTTCCGAGATCCTGGCCCACCTGAAGCCCGCGCCGCGGACGGCCGTCCTGCTGGGCGCCGAGGGGCCGGGCCTTTCGCCGGAAGTGATGGCGCGCGCCCGGACGGTGGGGATCCCCATGGCCAACGGCTTCGACTCGCTGAACGTCGCCACCACCAGCGGGATCGTGCTGCACCACCTGCGGTTCGCGCCGCTCTAGGGGAAGATTGGAAACCGGTTTCCAAATCGACGCGAGCGGCTTTAGGGTCTCGCCCACAACATCCCGTCAGAAGGCTTCGATCCCATGCTGAACCGTCGCGGCGCCCTTGCGGCCTTTGTCACTGGCGTCCTGGGATCCCTGGCGGCGCGAAAGGCGGAGGCGGCCGCGCAGTCCCCCAAGTCGGCGCCGGCCGATCCCACCGAGATCATCACCCTCTGGCCGAACGGCGCGCCGGGCGGGGAGGGCGTGACGGTCGAGGAGCAGATCATCGATCGCACCGCCGCCGGCGGTCCCCGCGACCGCGCCCTGACGCACACGCGCAAGCCGACCCTGGCGGTCTTCCGCCCCAAGAAGCCGAACGGCGCGGCGGTGATGCTGATCCCGGGCGGCGGCTATGAGCGGGTGGTGCTGGACAAGGAAGGCTACGAGACCGCCCGGCGGCTGAACGAGAGCGGCTACACCTGCTTCGTGCTGTTCTACCGCATGCCCGGCGACGGCTGGGCGGCCGGCGGCGACGCGCCGCTGCAGGACGCTCAGCGGGCCATCCGCCTGGTCCGTTCGAAGGCTTCGGCCATGGGCTTTTCGGCGGACCGCGTGGCGATCATGGGCTTTTCGGCCGGCGGACATCTGGCGGCCAATCTGACGGTGCGGTTCGACGCGCCGACCTACGATCCGGTCGACGCCGCCGACCAACTGCCGGCCAAGCCGAACCTGTCGGCCCTGATCTATCCGGTCATCAGCCTGGACCTGTCGATCGCCCATGGCGGCTCGCGCAAGCAGTTGCTGACCCGCGACGGCTCGCCCGACCGCGAGGCGGTGCTGTCGCCCGACAAGCAGGTGCGCGAGGGGCTGTCGCCGGTGTTCCTGCTGCACGCCGCCGACGACAAGGCCGTGCCGGTCGCCAATTCCCTGACCATGTTCACGGCGCTGAAGGCGAAGGCCATACCGAGCGAGCTGCACGTCTTCGAGGAGGGCGGCCACGGTTTCGGGCTAAGGTTCAAGCCTGACCAACCAGTCTCGGCGTGGCCGAACCTGTTCGAAGCCTTCGCCAAGCGACACGGGATCTAGGGCGACTTCAAGCTGGCTAGTTCTAAGAACGAGCCCCAAATCCGTGTCATCCCGGAAGCCTCGCAGAGGCTATCCGGGACCCAGGGGCTAGCGGCAGTGCGGTTGCCCCTGGGTCCCGGCTCTCCGCTACGCTCCGGCCGGGATGACACGAGAGGAGGCGATGAAGCAGTCCAGGCGTTCGCTCAGCAGGCTTCCTTCTGTCGAAGGTTCCAGGCGGCGATTTCGGCGTCGCGGAACTTGACCCACTCGGCCCGCAGCACCGCCGGCCGCTTGCCGTGGCGCTCGTCCAGAAACTCGGCGCCGACCACGCGGTCGGTGCGGAAGGTGCGGAACGCCTCGCGCAACTCGCACCAGGCGATGATCATGCGAATGGTCTCGCGATAGCCGACCGTGACCGGCCAGATGACGCGGTTGCTGACCGCGCCGGCCTCGTCGCTGTAGTCGAGGCGGATCTTGCGGCCGGCGTGGATCCAGGCGCGGACCTGGGCGACGTCGATGCGGTCGGTCTGGGGCTTCCAGGCGGGGGAGGCCGCCGCCGCCGGCTCCAGCACGTAGGGGCGCAGCCGATCGGGCACCGCCGAGGCGATCTTGCTGATCAGGTCCTTGGCCGCCTTGGCGAGGACGGGGTCGCCGCGTCCGGCCACCCATTGCGCCCCCAGCACCGCCGCCTCGATCTCGTCGGGCGTCAGCATCAGCGGCGGCATGTCGAAGCCGGCCTCCAGCACATAGCCGACTCCGGCCTCGCCGCGGATCGGCGCGCGCTGGCCGACCAGGGCGGCGATGTCGCGATAGACGCTGCGCTTGGAGGTTTCCAGCTCAG
The DNA here is from genome assembly GCF_937900395.1 of uncultured Caulobacter sp. GTDB lineage: Bacteria > Pseudomonadota > Alphaproteobacteria > Caulobacterales > Caulobacteraceae > Caulobacter. The sequence goes on along the minus strand of NZ_CALCDX010000241.1, from coordinate 67,881 downwards.
CGGCGATGGCGTCGGCCGTCACCGGCGCGCGGCTGCGGCGCAGAATCTGGATGATCTGGAAAAGGCGTTCAGCGCGTCTCATGGCTTCGAATATCAGCGATCGCTACTGACAGCATGCTGGCAGTAGGGTGGCGGTAGCAAGTGGTCATCACGACATTCGAGATCGGAGAGGGACCATGATCACGCTGTTCGCCGCCGGAGCCGGGTTCGGGCTGCCCGAGATCAGCCCCTATGTGACCAAGACCGAGGTCCAGCTGATGATGGCCGGTCTCGACTATCGCAAGACGGTCGGCAGCCGCGAGACCGCGCCCAAGGGCCAGTTGCCGTGGATCGAGGACGCCGCCCAGGCGATCGGCGACTCCACCTTCATCCGCGCCCACATCGAGCAGAAGTACAATGTCGATCTGGACATCGGTCTGACCGGCAAGGAGCGCGCCCAGGCCTGGGCGATCGAGCGGATGATCGAGAACCAGCTGGGCTGGGTCTCTGGCTATTTCCGCTTCCTGGAGCCCGCCAACTTCGCCAAGGGCCCGGCGCGCTGGTTCGACCAGGCGCCCGAGCACCTGCGCGAGGGGCTTCGCCAGGGCCTCCTGGAGGCGGTCAGCGCCAACGTCCGCGCCGTCGGCGTCGGGCGTCACCTTCGCGAGGAGATCGCCTGGCTGGGCAGTCTGTCGCTGCGGTCGCTGGACGAGCTGCTTGAGGACAAGACCTATCTGATGCGCGACAGCTACCCCGTCGGCGTGGACGCCATCGCCTTCGCCATGCTGGCCGCGATTCTGACGCCGTTCTTCGACTCGCCGCTGCGGCGCGAGGCCGAAAGCTATCCGCGCCTCGTGGCCTATGTCGGCCGCATGATGAGCCAGTTCTATCCAGCCCACCCCTGGGGTCTGCGACAGGCGGCCTGAGGACCTCGGCCATCCCCAGCCTAAGTCTAAGTGAACCCGTTTCAGGTTGCGATCAACAGTTGCATCTTGTTTCGATCTGACGTTGTTGACGGCCAATGACCTCGCTTTGGCGCGATCATTGGCCGCATATGCTCAGGTCTTGCCCCTCGCGGCGGGCGTGTGCTGTTTTGCGGCCTTCAAAACAGGGGGTATGGGATGTCTGAAACTTTGGCGCCGGTAGAGGTTGAGACGGTGCTGGAAGCGATCTCGACGGAGATGTCGATCGCGGCCGTGGCGTGCGGACATCTGGACGTGGCGCTGGGCAAGATCCTCGAGGTCGTGCCGGCCGAGCATCGCTTGGCCGTGATGCACGAGCTGCACATGGTCGACATGCTGGCCCAGCACATCACCGCCATCACCGACTTCACGGGCCGCGTGCTGCACGAGAGCCACCACACCGGTCGCCTCGAGGTCAACGACGCCCTCAACGCCATCACCCTGGGCGACGTCGCCGCCCGCCTGCGCGCTTCGCTGCAGGCCAAGGCCGGCTAACGAGGCTAATGCGCCGGCCGGACGGCGTCCGCGGACACCGCGTGCGCCGACGGCCGTCCGGCCTCGACATCCGCCAGATTGCCCAACGTCGTCTCGGCGATCGCGGTCAGCGCCTCTTCGGTGAGGAAGGCCTGGTGGCCGGTCACCAGCACGTTCGGGAAGGTCAGCAGGCGCTGGAACAGATCGTCCTGGATGATCTCGTTCGACAGGTCCTCGAAGAAGAGATCCGCCTCCTGCTCGTAGACATCCAGCGCCACGCCGCCCACCTGCCGCGACTTCAGGCCCGCGATCAGGGCGGTGGTGTCGATCAACGCGCCCCGGCTGGTGTTGATGATCAGCACGCCAGGCTTGGCCGCCGCGATGGCGGCGTCGTCGATCAGGTGACGGGTCTCGGGCGTCAGCGGACAGTGCAGCGAGATCAGCTCGGCCTCGCGCAGCAGCGTCTTGACTGGGACATAGCGGACGCCGGCGGCGACCAGCGCCGAATCCTGAACGACATCGCTGGCCAGCACCTCGCAGCCGAAGCCCAGGCGCAGCATGCGCGCGACCAGCGCCCCGATCCGGCCCGTGCCGACGACGCCCGCCGTCCGTCCGGCCAGGTTGCGGCCGATCAGGCCGTCCAAGGCGAAGTTGTTTTCGCGGACGCGGGCGTAGGCGCGCGGGATGTTGCGATCCAGCGCCAGCAGGAGGCCCAGGGTGAACTCCGCCACCGCCTCCGGCGAATAGGCCGGCACCCGCACCACGGTGACGCCCAGCCGCTGGGCGGCCGCCAGATCGACATTGTTGAAGCCGGCGCACCGCAGCGCCACGGTCCGCGTCCCGCCCGTCGCCAGGGCCTCTAGCGTCGCCGCGTCGAGGCGGTCGTTGACGAAAACGCAGACCGCCGGATAGCCGACGGCCAGCGGGGCCGAGGAGGCGTCGAGCCTGGCCTCGAAATAGTCGATGCGGTGACCGAAGGCGCCGTTGGCGGCGTCGAAGAACCGCCGGTCGTAGGCCTTGGCCGAGAACATCGCGACCCGCATCGTGCGCTCCTTGAATGATTGAGTCAGCGGTAGCAGATCGCGCGGGGCGCGCGCAGCGCGGGCGGCTACGGAGGGTCAGCTCACCAAGGCCCGCTCACCAAGGTATAGGCGCGCCGTCGTAGTCGAAGAAGCCGCCGCTATCGGCGGCCTCCAGCTGGTGGATGACCTTGAGCAGCTTGGCGGCGGCCTCGCGCGGCGCGGCGATCGATCGGCTGGCTCGCGCGAACGGCGCGCTGAGCGGCGTATCCACCGTCCCGGGATGCAGGACCGCGCAGATCGCCAGCGGCCGTTCGCGCGACAGCTCGATCGCCTGGCAGCGGATCAGCATATTCAGCGCCGCCTTGCTGGCGCGGTAGGCGTGCCAGCCGCCCAGGCGGTTGTCGCCGACGCTGCCAACGCGGGCCGATAGCGCCGCGATCACGCCGCGTTCGTGGCGGGGCAGCAGCGGCGCCAGGTGCTTGCAGACCAACGTCGGCAGCACGGTGTTGACCTCGAACAGCCGCGAGAGGTTGGCGGCCGTCACCGCCTTCATGGATTTCTCGGGCGTGAGGCCCGGCTCGTGCAGCAGGCCCGTGGCGATGAGGATCAATCCAGGGACGCCGAGCCTGGAGACCTCGATCGTCAGGTCGGCCAGACCCTGCTCGTCCAACAGGTCGGCGGCCAGGAAGGGCAGACGCGGATCGTCGGGCCAGTCGTCCGGCCGCCGGCGGCCGACGCCGACCACCTTGGCCCAGCCCGGCTCGCCGCGCAGTTCCTCGACGAAGGCGCGCCCAAGGCCGCCGCCGGCGCCAACCACGATCGCGAGGCGGTGGTCGGACTCGTGGTCAAACGCCATTTCAGCCGCCCGCCACGGCCGCGCCGATCACCAGGCCGACGCAGGCCATGGCCGTCAGCGGCAGGCGAAGCTGCCGGTAACACTCGGGGAGAGGCTTGGAGGTCACGTCCCAGACACCTTGCGCGGCCAAGGCGGCGGCCATGCCAAGCAGGGCGTCCGCCGCCAGCTTGGGTTCGCTCTGCCCCATGACGCCGACGGCGGCGAGCGCCCAGCCGGCCAGAGGCGGCGCCATGGCCAGGATCAGGGTGTCCGGGCGGCAGTCGTCGCTGAACACCGCCTGCGCCGCGCGCACGCCGCCCAGGAACGACAGGATGGCGGCGGCGTAGACGATCTGGATGCTGCTCCAGGACAGGACCGGCTCGAACCAGTCGATCCGCAGCACCGGCGGCGCCAGGAACGGAATCAGCCCCAGGCCGCCCAGCCAGGTCATCAGCTTGGCCTGGGATCGCGCCTGGCCGATCTCTTGCGCATGCGACATGGCTTCCGCTCCCTGGAACGAGCGCCGGGCTGGCGCTCGGGTGGGAGATACGCATTGTCGCCGCGATCGGATGACCGCGCACGCCGCATCGATCGCTCAAAGCGCTCGAGGCTTTAGCCATGAATTTGGAGAGGAATGGTGGATGCGACAGGGATTGAACCTGCGACCCCCGCGGTGTGAAAGATTGTATATCTAGTTGAAATGGCTCATCGCTGAGCTTCGAAGGCTCCGCTTTTGGCGATGGCTATGACGCCTTCCCACCGGATCGCACGGCCGGGGTATCCTGACCCACGCTGACGTTCGCAACGTCTCCTTCCTGGCGTCCAATGCATACGGTCGTGGGCCGCGCGAGCGCTCTTAGACGAATGGCCGTAGGTCCACAGCGGCGCACATTGATGTCGCGGACTTGGTGGAGTTCTGTTGTCGATCGACAAGTCGCGACATCCTGGCCTTGAAATCCTCGCTTCAAGTTATCGATTTCGATAGGTGTCGCCGTATGCAGCGCGATCCGCCAACCGGGAAAATCACGATCGTCGACATCGCCCGCGCCGCTGGCGTGTCCATCAAGACGGTCTCGCGCGTCATCAACCAGGAAGAGGGCGTGGGGGACGAGACCCGGGCGCGAGTCTTGGAGATTGTCGCGACGATGGGTTATCGCCCTAACGTCTCGGCCCGCTCGCTGTCCAGCCGCCGCAGCTATCTCATCGGCGTGATCTTCATGCGCGTCGGAGCCTATCACTATGTCGGCGAGGTGCAGGTGGGCGCCATGCGCGCCTGCCGGCGGGCGGGCTACCACCTGGTGGTCGAGCAGGTGCTGCCACCCGAGGCCGTAGGGGGCGTTCAAGGGTTCGCCGAAGGTTTGCGCGACGCCCGGTTCGACGGCGTCGTGCTGACCCCGCCGACCTGCGATGATCCCGAGGTTCTGGCGGCGGTCGAGACGGCGGGGCTGCCCTATGTGCGCATTGCGCCGCACCGCGAGTTCGAGCGCTCGCCGTACGTCTTCATGGACGATCGCAAGGCGGCGCGAGAGCAGACCCTGCGCCTGTGGAACATGGGCCATCGACGGATCGCCTTTATCGATGGTCCCGCCGATCACGGCTCGGCGGCGCGTCGGCGGCAAGGCTATATCGAGGCGCTGCGAGACCGAGGTGTCGAGCCCCGGCCCGAGTGGATCGCCAAGGGCTCGTTTCTCAGTCTGTCCGGCTTCGACGCGACGGAGCGCCTGCTAGCCTTGGCCGAGCGTCCGACGGCGATCTTCGCAGCCAACGACGAGATGGCCGTGGGCGCCTTAGCCGCCGCCGCCAAGCATGGGCTATCGGTGCCGCGCGATCTCTCCGTGGTCGGCTTCGATGACACGCCAACGGCCGAAGCGGCTTGGCCGCGCCTAACCACGGTCCATCAGCCAACCGCCGAAATGGCCGAGGCCGCCGTCGAGATGCTGATCGACGGGTTCGGAGACGAGCGGCTTCGCACCCGAGTCGCGGCGCGCCAGTTGGGCTATAGCCTCATCCAGAGGGACTCGGCCGCCCCGCCGCTGCCCTAGGCCGGATCGGCCCGGGATAGCGCCCGACGCGATCAATTTTCGGCGTTGGCGTTAGGCCGACGAACAAAGCTTCGCCATGGACCTTTGCCGGAGGCGAATTCCGTCCGCCGGCCGACATTTCCGACAGCGGTGTCAATAATGCTAGCTATAGACAACGTTGTCGTAATCATGCTGTCTAGTTTAAGACAACGTTGTCGTAGCCGCCTCGGCGGCGGCGACCGTGTCGGGAAAGGTCTCGGAACAAGGGGCCCAAGGAAACGCAAACAGGCGCCGATGGCGCCGCTGGGGATCGTGGCGTCCGGCGTTCGCATCGGCGCGCTTCGAGTCCAGGCAGGACAAAGGGAAAGAGATGCGTAGTCTCCTGTTCGCATCGGCCGCCGTGGCGGCCGTGAGCTTGCACGCGCCTGACGCGGTGGCTCAGGAAGCCGGCGCCGTGAAGCTCGACGAAGTGGTCGTGACCGCTCAACGTCGCAGTGAAAACCTCCAGAAGACCCCACTCACCGTGTCGGCGGTCACGGGCGACAAGCTGGAATCGCAGGGCATCAAGACGGTCGTCGATCTGTCGGCCCAGGTGCCGGCGCTGCAGATCAGCTCCAGCGGCTCGGGCGCGGCCGTGGTCTTCCTGCGCGGCATCGGCAGCACCAACACCACCGAAGTCGGCGACCCCGCCGTGGCCTACCACATGGACGGCATCTATATCGCCCGCTCCACCTCGGTCGGGGCGCTGTTCTACGACGTGGATCGGGTCGAGGTTCTGCGCGGCCCTCAGGGCACGCTGTATGGCCGTAACGCCACGGCCGGCGCGATCAACGTCATCACCAAGCAGCCCAAGTTCGACTACGAGGGAAATGGCTCCGTCGATTTTGGCAACTACGGCGCCATCACCACCTCGGGCATGGTCAACCTTCCGGTCAGCGACACCCTCGCCGTGCGCGCCGCGTTCCAGACCGCTCGCCACGACGGCTATGTGAAAGCGCTGAACAAGGGCCCCGGCACCGGCGGCAACGATCGCTACGACCAGGACGACAAGTCGGCTCGCGTGCAATTGCTATGGAAGCCCAGGGACACCTTCTCACTGCGGGTCGGGGCCGACTACCTGCACCAGGGCGGCGCTGGCGGCGGCGACAAGAGCTATGGCGCGGCCCTGTCCAACAGTGATCCGTGGACCTGCAACTGCGCCACCAACCTCTATCGTAACAACAAGTTCTTCGGCGCCCATAGCCAGGCCGACCTGGACCTGGGCTTCGCCACGTTGACCTACCTGACCGGCTACAACTTCTCGCGCCTAGACCGCAGCGGCGAGAACGCCAGCACCGGCGCGCCCAACTACTTCAAGGGCAAGGACACGACCTGGTCGCACGAGCTGCGCCTGGGCGGCGACACCGGCAAGCTCAAGTGGGTCGTCGGGCTGTACCGATTCACGGAAGACAACAACGTCGACTTCCGAGTCTTCCTGGCGACCAATTCGTACCTGTCGTTCATCCAGCCGGAAGTCACCGCCAAGTCGATCGCCGCCTTCGGCCAGGGCACCTATGAGGTGACGGATCGGCTCCGGATCACTGGCGGTCTGCGCTATACCGAGGACCGCAAGGCGCGTGACGGCGGCACCTTCCTGACCAACTCGGCCGGGGCGATCACCTCGACCGTGATCAAGAACCTGGCCGACGCCAAGTGGGACGCCACCAACTGGAAGCTCGGCGCTGACTTCGACCTGACCAGTAGCTCGATGGTCTACGCCAACGTGGCCACGGGCTATAAGGCCGGCGGCTACTACGACGGGGTCGAGAACAACGTCTACGACCCCGAGAAGATCACCTCGTACGAAGCGGGCGTAAAGAACCGCTTCTTCGACAACCGCCTGCAGTTGAACGCCACCGGCTTCCTCTACGACTATCGCGATTTCCAGGTCACGGCGGTCGGGACCATCGCCGGGCAGAACGCGTCGGTCACGCTCAACGCCGACAAGGCCCGCGTGTACGGCTTTGAATTCGAGAGCAATCTCGTCGTCACCGAGCACGACCGCATCGACGCCACCCTGGGCTGGCTACATGCCCGCTACACCGACTTCGTGCTGCCGCTGGGCGACGCGTTCGCGAACAACAACGCCAACGCCGGCGGCACGGGCTGCTTCAAGACCAACTTCGCCGCCGCCGCGCCGCGGTCTACCGACTTCTCCGGCTGCCGCATGGCTCGCACTCCGACCTGGAGCGTCAACGTCGGCTACCAACACACCTGGGAGATCGCCTCGGGCGCCAAGGTCGTGGGCCGAGTCCAGACCCACTACGAGAGCGGCAAGAACCTCGAATACCACGGCTTCGCCCAGAACAGGCAGGACGGCTTCACCAAGAGCGACGTCAGCCTGACCTACACCAGCGCCGACGATCGCTGGAATCTGCAGGGCTATGTCCGCAACCTCGAGAACGACGACGTGCGCACCGCTTCGTCCCCGAACTCGACGACCGGCTTGGCGACCAACGGCAATGGGGAGTTCTACGCCCCGCCGCGCACCTACGGCCTGCGTCTGGGGGTCAACTTCTAGCTTTCCGACGACTTACCGCCCTCGGCGTCTCCTGCGCGCCGAGGGCGCCTTCTTTGGTTCGTATCCGGAGTTCAATGTGCGCGCCCTTCAACGTCTTCTGATCTCGACCGCGATCCTGGTCGCGACCGGCTCGTCGGCCCTGGCCGCCACCCAGCCGCTCCTTGGCGTGCGCGACGGCAAGGTGCTCACCGTCGATGGGCTGCGCTTTCGAGACCTGGACCGTGACGGCAAGCTCTCGCCCTTCGAGGATTGGCGCCTGGCGCCGGACCGGCGGGCCGCCGACCTTGTCGCGCGCATGACGCTGGAGGAAAAGGCCGGCGAGATGATGCACGGCACCCTGCCGGCCGTTGGCGGCTTGGTTCCGGGGCGAGGGCAGGGCTATGACCTCGCCAAGCTGAAGCCTCTGATCCTCGATCGGCACGTCACCACATTCATTACCCGCCTCTCCGGCGATCCGGCGTGGCTAGCCGAGCAGAACAACGCCGTCCAGGCGATCGCCGAGCAGGGGCGCCTTGGCGTGCCGGTGACCATCAGCACCGATCCCCGTCATCACTTCCAATTCGTCGACGGCGCCAGCGTCGCGGCGGGCGGCTTCTCTCAATGGCCAGAGGCGACCGGCCTCGCGGCGATCGGCGACGTCAAGCTAGTCCGCCGCTTCGGTGAGATCGCCCGTCAGGAATATCGCGCGGTCGGCATCCATCAGGCCCTGTCCCCGATGGCCGACCTCGCCACCGAGCCCCGCTGGTCCCGGATCAGCGGCACGTTCGGCGAGGATCCGGATCTCGTCGGCCGCATGGTCAAGGCCTATGTCCAGGGCTTCCAGGGCGGCGAAACGAACCTCGCGCCGAACGGCGTCTCGGCGGTGGTCAAGCACTGGGTCGGCTACGGCGCCTCGGCCAAGGGCTTCGACGGCCACAACAGCTATGGCCGCTACGCTGTCTTCCCGGCCGGCCAGTTCGATCTGCACCTGAAACCGTTCGACCAGGCCTTCGCCGCCGGCGCCGTGGGGGTGATGCCGACCTACGCAATCCTCAAGGACCTGATGCTGGAGGGGCGGCCGCTCGAACAGGTCGGCGCAGGATTCTCCAAGCAACTGCTGACCGAGCAGCTCCGGACCAAGCACGGCTTCAAGGGGATCGTCCTCTCCGACTGGGCGATCACCAATGATTGTCCCGAGACCTGCCGCGGCGGCTTCCCCGCCGGCCAGAAGCCGAGTTTCGCGGGCTTCTCGACCGCCTGGGGCGTCGAGGATCTTTCCAAGGTCGACCGCTACGCCAAGGGCGTGAACGCGGGCCTCGATCAGTTCGGCGGCGTCGAGGACACGGCGGAGCTGGTCGCCGCGGTGAAGGCCGGCAAGATCCCGCCGGCCCGCGTCGACGACGCCGCCCGACGCATCCTGGCGATCAAGTTCGAGCAGGGCCTGTTCGAGAATCCTTATGTCGACGCCAAGGCGGCGACGGCCATCGTCGGCTCCAAGGCGTTCGTGGCCGAAGGCCGGGCGGCGCAGAGCGCGGCGCTGACGCTGCTGGAAAACAAGAACGGTCTGCTGCCGTTGAAGCCGACCGGCAAGAAGGTCTGGCTCAAGGGCGTGTCCGCCGGCGCGGCCCGCGCCCATGGCCTAGTGCCGGTCGAGGATCTGACCCAGGCCGAGCTGGCGATCATCCGGACAGCGACGCCGTTCCAGACTCTTCATCCGAACTTCATGTTCGGCAGCTTCCAGCACGAGGGCGATCTGTCGTTCAAGGACGGCGCGCCCGAATACGAAGCGATCAAGGCCGCCTCGGCCAAGGTCCCGACGATCGTTTCAGTTTACCTGGACCGCCCGGCGATCCTGACCAATGTGCGTGACAAGGTCGCCGCGCTGGTCGGAGATTTCGGGTCCAGCGACGAGGCCTTCCTCGACGCCCTGACCGGCGCCGCGCCGCCGCGCGGCAGGCTGCCGTTCGAGCTGCCTTCGTCGATGGCCGCCGTCGAGGCCCAGGCCGAGGACGCGCCGCACGACTCCCAGGCTCCGCTCTATCCGATCCATTTCGGCCTGACCTACTGAGGACGACCGCCATGAACCGCTCCGTGATCGCCGCCGCCAGTCTCGCGGTGCTCGCCGTCGCCTCCGCCGTCCACGCCCAGGCGTCGCGGCCCTGGATGAACGCCAAGCTGTCGCCGGACGAGCGGGCCGCTCTGCTGGAAAAGGAGATGACCCTCGACGAGCGCATCGGCCTGCTGCACGGGCCGATGTCGATGCCGATCTTCGGCATCAAGAAGCCCGAGGGCGCGATCGGCTCGGCCGGCTATATCCCCGGCATCCCTCGGCTCGGCGTGCCGGCGGTCAACGAAAGCGACGCCAGCCTGGGCGTGACGAATCCGCTGGGCGTGAGGCCGGGCGACGGGGCCACCGCGCTGGCTTCGGGTCTGTCGCTGGCGTCGACCTTCAACACCAAGCTGGCCTATGACGGCGGCGCGGTGGTCGGGCGGGAGGCGCGGGCCAAGGGCTTCAACGTCCAGCTGGCCGGTGGCGTCAACCTGGCCCGCGATCCGCGCAACGGCCGTAATTTCGAATATCTGGGCGAGGATCCTTGGCTGGCTGGCAATCTGGCCGGGGCGGCGATCAAGGGCATCCAGGACCAGGGGATCGTCTCGACGGTCAAGCACTTCTCGCTGAACGGCCAGGAGACCAAGCGCCACTTCGCCAATTCGGTGATCGACGAGGCGGCCCATCGCGAGAGCGACCTGCTTGCCTTCCAGATCGCCATCGAAAAGGGCCAGCCTGGCTCGGTGATGTGCGCCTACAACTTGGTCAACGGCGACTATAGCTGCGGCAACAACCACCTCCTCAACGAGGTCCTCAAGCGCGACTGGGGTTACAAGGGCTGGGTGATGTCGGACTGGGGCGCGGTCCACGCTACCGACTATATTCTCAAGGGGCTGGATCAGCAGTCGGGCGAACAACTGGACGGAACCACCTGGTTCGGCGCGCCGCTGAAGGCAGCCGTCGAGAAGGGGGAGGTTCCCGCCGCCCGCGTTTCCGACGCGGCTCGTCGCATTCTGCGCTCAATGTTCGCAGCGGGTCTCTTTGACAAGCCGGTCGAGCCGGGCGGCGCGGTCGACTACGAGGCTGGCGCCGCCGTCGCCCAGGGAGCCGCCGCCGAGGGGATCGTACTGCTGAAGAACCGCGACGGTCTGCTGCCTTTGGCCAAGACCGCCAAGACCATCGCCGTGATCGGCGGGCACGCCGACGCCGGCGTCCTGTCGGGCGGCGGCTCGTCCCAGGTCGTGCCGCCTGGCGGCGCCAAGCGCGTCGTGCCCCTTGGGGGGGAAGGCATGATGGGCCCGTTCCGCAGTCAGTACTTCAACGGCTCCTCGCCGCTGGCGGCGCTGCGCAAGGCGCTGCCCGAGGCCACGGTGACCTTCGACGACGGCCGCTATGTCGCCTCCGCCGTCGCGGCCGCCAAGGCCGCCGACGTGGTCGTGGTGTTTGGCAACCAGTGGATGGGGGAGGGCGAGGACGCCCCCGACCTGTCGCTGCCCGACGGCCAGGACGCCCTGATCGCCGCTGTCACCGCCGCTAATCCGAACGCGATCGTGGTGCTGCAGACCGGCGGCCCAGTGTCGATGCCCTGGCTCGACCGGGCCGGCGCGGTGGTCGAGGCCTGGTATTCGGGCGCGAAGGGCGGCGAGGCGATCGCCGACGTGCTGCTGGGGACGGTCAACCCGTCGGGCCGCCTGCCGATGACCTTCCCCGCCTCGATCGATCAGTATCCGCGCACGCAACTGCCGGGCCTGACCGTTCCGGATAAGACCAAGTTCGACGTCGTCTATTCCGAGGGCGCGGACGTCGGCTACCGCCGCTTCGCCGCCACGGGACAGAAGCCGCTCTTCCCGTTCGGCTACGGCCTCTCCTACACGAAGTTCGCCTATTCGAACCTGAAGGTGACCGGCGGCGACACCCTGATGGTCAGCTTCGACGTCGCCAATGTCGGCCAGCGCTTCGGCAAGGACGCGCCGCAGGTTTATCTGACGGGCGCGGCGGGCAAGCCGCTGCAACGGCTGATAGGCTTCGACAAGGTGGCCCTGAATCCTGGCGAGACTCGCCGCATCACCCTGACCGCTGATCCCCGCGTCCTGGCCAGCTTCGACGCAAAGGCCAACCGCTGGAGCTTGACGGGCGGCGACTATCAGGTCGCCGTGGGCGCCTCCTCGGCCGACCTAGCCTTGCGGGGCGCGGCCAAGGTCAAGGCGCGGACGCTAAAGCCGTAACGGGAGGATACAGATGATTATCCGCACCATCGCCACCGCCGCGATCCTGGCGGCGCTCCATGCCGGGCCGGCCCTGGCGGCCGACCCCATCGCGACCACCACCTTCGGCCCCGTCGTCGGGGAAGCTTCCACGGGTGTCGCCGCTTTCAAGGGCGTGCCGTTCGCGGCGCCGCCGGTCGGCCCGCTGCGTTGGCGCGCGCCCCAGCCGCCCAAGGTCTGGACCGCGCCGCGAGACGCCAAAGCCTACGGCGCCGACTGCATGCAGAATCCGTTCCCCGGCGACGCCGCGCCGCTGGGCGTGAAGCCGGCCGAGGACTGCCTCTACGCCAATGTCTGGACGCCCGAGGCGGCGCTTAAGGACAAGATCAAGCGACCGGTGATGGTCTGGATCTATGGCGGCGGCTTCGTCAATGGAGGCAGCTCGCCGGCCGTCTACAGCGGCGACCGCTTCGCCCGGGACGGGGTGGTGCTGGTTAGCTTCAACTACCGTGTCGGCCGTTTCGGCTTCTTCGCCCACCCGGCCCTGACGGCGGCGGGGGCCGATGGCGGGATGCTCGGCAACTACGGTCTGATGGATCAGATCGCCGCCCTGACATGGGTGCGCGACAATATCGCCGCCTTCGGAGGCGATCCCAACAACGTCACGGTCTTCGGCGAGTCGGCCGGCGGCATGTCTGTTCACGCCCTGCTGACCGCGCCCCAAGCCAAGGGCCTGTTCCACAAGGCCATCATCCAGTCTGGCGGTGGACGCCCGCGCCTGCTTCCGACCTTGCCGCTGACCGCGCCGGCGGGGCAGCGCTCGGCAGAAGCGGCGGGCCTGACCTTCGCGGCCAAGGCGGGCGTCTCCGGGACCGACGCCGCGGCGCTGGACGCGCTTCGCGCCTTGCCGGCCGAGACGGTGGTCGATGGCCTCAACATGGCGACCTCGAACACCCCAACCTGGGGCGGCGGGCCGATGCTGGACGGCAAGATCATGATCCGGGAGCCGCTGGCGGCCTACAGGGCCGGGGCCTGGACGAAGATGCCGGTGATGGTCGGAGCGACCAGCGCCGATGGCTTCTTCTTCGGCGGAAGTCGCGACCAGGTCTTCGCGCCATTTGGCGCGCGCCGGGCTGAGGCCGAGGCGCTGTACGATCCCAAGGGCGATGGCGACATCAAGGTCTACGGCTGGGCCGCTGCCGGCGACCGCATGTTCATCGAGCCCGCTCGCGCGGTGGCGCGCGTGATGGCGGAGGAGGGCGCGCCCGTCTATCAGTTCCGCTTCTCCTACGTGGCCGAGAGCATGCGGAGCCAGTGGTGGGGCGCGCCGCACGCCACCGAGATTCCTTTTGTGTTCGACACGGTCGACGCCCGCTATGGCGCAGCGCTGACTCAGGCCGACGCGACCGCGGCCAAAGCGGCCCACGCCTACTGGGTTGGGTTCGCCAAGAGCGGCGTCCCCAGCGCCTCGGGCCAGCCAGCATGGCCGCGCTACGAGGCCGCCACCGACCAGATCATGGACTTCGCCGCGCAAGGGCCGAAGGCGGAAGCCGATCCGCTCCGGGCGCGTCTCGATCTGGTGGAGGCGACCACGCGGTGATGATGGTCATTGTCGACGTGCACCAGGCGTGGCGCATGTGCGAAGCCTTGCCGGCGACTACAAGGCCGCCTGCGGCGCGTGAACGACCTTCCTTGAAACGAACCTTAGGCTGACAAGCGAACGGCTGAGCGGCGTTGCTTGGTTCTTAGATGTCTTGTTCCTGGACCAGATCCGACGTCGGCTCCTGGCGCGGAGGAGCCACCCCGTGCCGTTTGCGGCAACCTAGAGCGCCCTCCTGGCGACGCCCTGGAAATCCTTTCGATGGTGAGCGTAGTGACGCTCGAGCGTCATCGCGCTCATGCCCAGGTAGGAGGCCGCCAGCCAGATATCGACATTGGCCTGCATAAGCAGGGCGGAGGCCGTGTGACGCACCCAGTGCGGCGTGACGGCATGGCGGAACTCGCAAATGACGCCGGCGGGTGCCGGCCCACGAGCGATGTTCAACCTAGGTGAGGAGTCGCCGCCGGATAGACGCTCAAGTCACCGTGGAAACTCTGGGAATGAGAAAGAAGCTCAGGCGCACAGCGCGCGGTGAGAAGCTGGGGAAGTGGCCTTTCCAAGTAAGAGAACACTTCGGACGCGCCGATTTCTTCACAGCCTCGGAAATCCAGTCCTCGCAAGTATTCGCCTCGCGGGTTGGAGGGCTCGAAACTGGGGTTTCTGAGGCGATAGCGCCACAGATGGTGCGCTCTGCGCGGCACAAGCCATTGCGAAATAAGGGGAAAATGGTGGATGCGACAGGGATTGAACCTGTGACCCCCTCGGTGTGAACGAGGTGCTCTCCCGCTGAGCTACGCATCCGCCGTGTGGAGGGGTCCGAAACGGACCGATCCGCGAGAGGAGGGGGCCTATAGCCCGGTGTTCGGCGCGGGGCAAGAGGCCAAAAGCGTCATGCAGGCGTTCGGCACGTCCAAAAAGCTGTGGACGACCAGATCGCCGCCCAGCGTCTCGACCGGATCCTCGGTGTAGCCGAAGGAAACCAGCACGCTGGGCACTCCGGCGTTCCTTGCGCCGAGGGCGTCGTTGATGCTGTCGCCGACCATCACCGCGCGGGCGATCTCGCCGCCAGCAGCGGCCACCGCCGCGGCGACGTGGCGGCCGTCGGGCTTGGCGGCTGGGGCGCTGTCGGCGCCGACCACCGCGTCGAAGAAGGGCGTCAGGGCCGTGGCGTCCAGCAGGGCGACCGACAAGTGAGTGAGCTTGTTGGTGCAGACGACCAGCCGCGCGCCGGCGGCCTTCAGGTCGGCCAGGGTCTCGACCACGCCGGGGAAGGGCGCGCTCTCGTCGGCGATGCGGGTCAGATAGAGGTCGATGAAGCGCTGGACGAGCGGAGGCGCGTGCTCGGCGTCCAGCGGCGCGCCGGCGGCGGCGAAACCGCGCTCCAAAAGGGCTCGCGCGCCCCGGCCCACCATCAGCCGCACCTCGTCGAAGGGCAGGGCGGGCAGGGATTCCTCGGCCAGGATGGCGTTCAGCGAGCCGACAAGGTCGGGCGCGGTGTCGACCAGCGTGCCGTCCAGGTCGAAGGCGATGGTCGCCCCGTTCAGGTCATGAAGCGCGTGCATGGGTCTGGCCTTTCGGCCAATTGCACGGCTAATGCAACTTTGGTTCGCCTCTAGGGAGTCGCGAGAGCCATGACCGTCCCCGTCTCGAAGCCTGTGCGACCGCGCGCCGCCGTGATCCTGGCGGCCGGCCAGGGCACGCGGATGAAGTCGCCGACGCCCAAGGTGCTGCACAAGCTGGCGGGGCGGACCCTGCTGGACCACGCCATCGATGCGGCGGAGGGGCTGGGCTGCGAGCGGATCATCGTCGTGGTCGGCGCGCACAGTCCGCAGGTCGGCGAAGCCGCTCGCAAGCGCTTGGGCCCCAACGCCACCGTGATCCAGGACCCGCCGCTGGGCACCGGCCACGCGGTGCTGGCGGCCAAGGACGCCCTGGCGGACTTCAACGGCGACGTCGTCGTCACCTATGCCGACTGCCCGCTGACCACCGCCGGCGTGATCGCGCCGCTGTTCGACCTGATCACCCAGGGCGCCCACGTCGCGGTGCTGGGCTTCGAGGCTCACAATCCCACTGGCTATGGCCGCCTGATCCTGGCGCCCGGCCACGTGCTGCTGCGCATCGTCGAGGAAAAGGAGGCCGACCTCGCCACCAAGCAGGTCAAGCACTGCAACTCCGGCGTCCTGGCCGCTGATCGTTCGGTGCTGTTCGAGCTGCTGGCCAACGTCCGCAACGACAACGCCAAGGGCGAGTACTACCTGACCGACGTCGTCGGCCTGGCGCATGACCGCAAGCTGGTCACCCGCGCGGCCTTCGCGCCCGAAGCCTCGGTGCAGGGCGTCAATTCCCAGGCCGAACTCGCCGCCGCCGAGGCCGTCTGGCAGAAGGCCCGCCGCAACGCCCTGATGGTCGAGGGCGTCACCATGCCCGCACCCGAGACGGTCCACCTGTCGTGGGACACCAAGATCGCCGGCGGGGCGGTGGTCGAGCAGTTCGTGGTCTTCGGCCCCGGCGTCGGCGTCGAGAGCGGCGCCGTGATCAAGGCCTTCAGCCACCTGGAAGGCGCGCATGTCGGCCAGGGCGCCCTGATCGGCCCCTACGCTCGCCTGCGCCCTGGCGCCGAGATCGGCCCCGAGGCCCACATCGGCAACTTCGTCGAGGTCAAGAAGGTCAAGATCGGCAAGGGCGCCAAGGCTAATCACCTCTCCTATCTGGGCGACGGCTCGGTGGGCGAGAAGGCCAACATCGGCGCTGGCACCATCTTCTGTAACTACGACGGCTTCGAGAAGTTCGAGACCCACGTCGGCAAGGGCGCCTTCATCGGGTCCAACAGCGCCCTGGTCGCGCCCGTGCGGGTGGGCGACGGGGCCATGACCGGCTCGGGCTCGGTGATCACCAAGGACGTCGAGGACGGGGCGCTGGCCCTGGCGCGTCCGGAACAGACGATCAAGGCGGGGTGGGCGACCAAGTTCCGCGCCCTGAAGCAAGCCAAGAAGGACGCGAAGACGAAATGAGCAGCGCCGACGATCAGAAGCGCGCCTCGGGCGAGGCCGCCGCGCAACTCGTTGAGAACGGCATGGTGGTGGGCCTGGGCACGGGCTCGACCGCGGCGTGGTTCGTCAAGGCGCTGGCCGCCCGCAAGCTGGCGGACATCAAGGGCGTTCCGACCTCGGACGCCACCGCCGCCCTGGCGCGCGAGTTGGGCATCCCGCTGGTCGCTCTCGATGACGTCAAGACCATCGACCTGACCGTGGACGGCGCCGACGAGATCGGGCCGGGCCTTAGCTTGATCAAGGGCGGGGGCGCGGCCCTGCTGCGCGAGAAGCTGGTCTGGGAAGCCTCGACCCGCTGCGTCGTCATCGCCGACGCCGCCAAGCGCGTGCCGGCCCTGGGCAAGTTCCCGCTGCCGATCGAGGTCGTGCGTTTCGGCCACGTTCACACCGGCCACCGCCTGGCCGACATCGCCGCCGAGTTCGACCTGCCGCCGCCGCGCCTGCGCACGGCCGAGCGGGGCGTCGTCGTCACCGACGGCGGCAACCTGATCTACGACATGGCCTCTGGGCGCATCGACGAGCCGGCCGCCCTGGCCACGGCGCTGAAGAGCGTGACTGGCGTGGTCGACCACGGCCTGTTCCTCGACCTCGCCGACGAGGCGCTGGTCGGTACGGACGAGGGCGTGGTGCGCCTGGTCCCCTGACGTCCTACATACAGCCCCACGCTTTAGGTTCGGAGGCCGGTGATGGCTGACTACGACTACGATCTCTTCGTCATCGGCGCGGGCTCCGGCGGCGTGCGCGCGGCCCGCCTGGCGGCAATGAGCGGCGCCAAGGTCGGCGTGGCCGAGGAGTACCGGGTCGGCGGCACCTGCGTGATCCGCGGCTGCGTGCCCAAGAAGTTCATGGTCTACGCCAGCGAGGTCACCAGCCAGCTGAAGACGGCCAAAGGCTACGGCTGGACCATCGGCGAGGCCAAGTTCGACTGGAAGAAGTTCATCCACGACAAGGACGTCGAGATCGCCCGCCTGTCGGGCATCTATGTCACCAACCTGCAAAAGGCCGGCGCGCACCTGCTGCATGGCCGCGCCCAGATCGTGGACGCCCATACCGTCGAGGTGCTGCCCAAGGACGGCTCGAACGACGCCGGAACCTATACCGCCCGCAGGATCCTGATCGCCACCGGCGGCCGGCCGGTGAAGCCCGACTTCCCCGGCGCCGAGTTCGGCATCACCTCGGATGAGGCCTTCCACCTGCCCAAGCTGCCCAAGAGCATCATGATCGTCGGCGGCGGCTATATCGCGGTCGAGTTCGCCGGCATCTTCGCGGGGCTGGGCGTGGAAACGACGCTGCTCTATCGCGGCGCCAACATCCTGCGGGGCTTCGACGACGACGTGCGCGCCCACCTGGCCGACGAGCTGGGCAAGCGCGGGATCAAGGTCGTGCTGGGTTGCGCGCACACCCGCATCGAGAAGCAGGAAGACGGGACGCTGCTCAGTGTCCTCAACAACGACCTGACCTTCGAGACCGAGGCGGTGATGTTCGCCACCGGCCGCGAGCCTTACGTGAAGGGGCTGGGCCTCGAGAACGCCGGCGTGAAGCTGAACGAGCGCGGCGCCATCGCCGTCGACGCCTATTCCAAGACCAATGTCGACAGCATCTGGGCCGTCGGCGACGTCACCGACCGGATCAACCTGACGCCGGTCGCGATCCGCGAGGGCGCGGCCTTCGCCCAGACCGAGTTCCATAACAACCCGACGACCTTCGATCACGACATGGTCGCCTCGGCGGTGTTCTCGCAGCCGCCAGTCGGCGCGGTCGGCATGACCGAGGCCGAGGCCCGGCACGCGTTCGGCGCGGTCGACATCTATCGCTCGGTGTTCCGCCCCATGAAGATCACCTTCTACGGCGGGCAGGAGCGGTGCCTGATCAAGCTCGTCGTCAAGGCCGACGATCAGAAGGTGGTGGGCGTTCACGTGGTGGGGCCTGACTCCCCCGAGATCATCCAGATGGCCGCGATCGCCGTGAAGATGGGCGTGACCAAGCCGCAATGGGACTCGACCTGCGCCGTGCACCCCACGCTGGCCGAAGAGCTGGTGACGATGCGCGAGAAATACGTGCCGGTCGAAGTCGGCGGGGTGGGATGACTGAGGCGGGCGTCCTGCCGGACGCTGCGGAGCGCCGCACCCGTTGGCTGGGCGGCCTCGCCGTCTTCATGATGGTGATGACGCCGCTGCTGGGCTACTTGGCGCCCAAGCAGTTCGCCGCTCTGCTCAGCCTCGTCGGCCTGCTGGCCGCGCCGGGCCTCTTCCGATCGCGGCCGCCGCTCTTGCCGATGTTCGCCCTGGCGCTGCTGGCGCTGTGGTCGCTGATCAGCCTGAACTGGACGCCGGCCCTGCCGGATCCGGCGAGGCTCAAGAAGTTCGGCGCGGTCGAGAGCTTCACGGCCCTCAAGCTGTTCCTGCAACTGGGGCTCTATGGCGCCGCGGTCGCCATGCTGGGCCAGATGTCGACGCGCTCGACGCGCCTGGCCTCCCGAGTGATGCTGGTCTGCGCCGCGCTGCTGGCGCTGGTCACCTGCCTGGACGGCGTGCTGGGCGCCAAGATCTATCAGGCGATCCGCAAGGCCAGCGGCGATCCCCTGACGGCGGATCTGGCGATGGTGAAGGTGTCGATGGGGACCTATCCGCTGGTCCTCCTGCTGTGGCCCTGCGCGCGCGTGCTGGGCGCCTCGACCCTCAAGGGGCGCAACAGCCTGACGGCGATCCTGTTCGTGCTGGTCCTGGTCGGCGCGCACCTGACGGGCGCGGACGCCCCGGTCGCCGCCCTGCTGCTGGGCGGGCTGGTCTGGCTGGGCGTGCGGTTGATCGGCAAGCCGGTCGTGCGGATTCTGATCCCGCTGGTCTCCGCCGCCTTCATCTTCGCGCCGATGGCGATGCTGTGGGGCGAGAAGTCCGGCCTTGTCGCCTGGCTGCATGAGCTGGTTCCGCCCTCGTGGGATCATCGCCTGAACATCTGGGCCTTCGCCACCGACCGCATCCTGGAGCACCCGATGCGCGGGTGGGGGATCGACGCCAGCCGCACCTTTGGCGCGGCCATCCCGCTGCATACCCACAACGCGCCCCTGCAGATCTGGCTGGAGTTGGGCGCGTTCGGCGCGGCCATGGCGGCCGCCTTCTACGCCTGGATCCTGTATGGCGTCCTGAGCTGGACCGAAACGAACCGGCGCGACGGGGCCATGGCGGCCGGCGCGGCGGTGTCCTATCTGGTGGTCAGCGGTTTCAGCTTCGGGGTCTGGCAGGAGTGGTGGCTGGCCCTCGGCGCTTTAGCCGTCATCGCCTGCGGTGTTGCGCAAAAATCCAGCGCTTCGTCGCGATAGCGCGATAACGAAATTCCTTATCTGGGCGGATCGGCGCGCATCGGTCGCACGATTTTGCCTTTCGGTTCCATTCGCGGTATCTACGCCGCCCCTTGTTGCTGTTGAGCCTGTCATGACCGCCCGCTGGACCCCCGCCGCCTGGAGAGCCAAACCCGCCAAACACATACCCGCCGACTATCCGGACGCGGGCGCGGTGGAGCGGGTCGAGCAGACGCTGCGCCAGATGCCGCCGCTGGTCTTCGCCGGCGAGGCGCGACGCCTGAAGAGCCTGCTGGGCGACGTGGCCGAGGGGCGGGCCTTCCTGCTGCAGGGCGGCGACTGCGCCGAGAGCTTCAAGGAATTTCACGCCGACAACATCCGCGACACCTTCCGCCTGATCCTGCAGATGGCGGTGGTGCTGACCTTCGCCGGCGGCAAGCCGGTGGTGAAGGTGGGGCGCATCGCCGGCCAGTTCGCCAAGCCGCGCTCCGAGCCGACCGAGGTCCAGGGCGACGTCACCCTGCCGTCCTATCGCGGCGACATCATCAACGGCATGGACTTCAACGAGGCCGAGCGGGTGCCCGACCCCGATCGCCTGCTGAAGGCCTATGGCCAGTCGGCGGCGACCCTGAACCTGCTGCGCGCCTTCGCCAGCGGCGGTTACGCCGACCTCTACAACATCCACCGCTGGACCCTGGGCTTCGTCGGCGACAGCCCGCAGGGCGCGCGCTATCGCGAACTGTCCGAGAAGATCTCCGAGGCCCTGACCTTCATGGCGGCCGTCGGCGTCACGCCCGACACCCAGCCCGACCTGCGTCGCGTCGAGTTCTTCACCAGCCACGAGGCCCTGCTGCTGGGCTTCGAGGAAGCCATGACCCGCGTCGATAGCACCTCGGGCGACTGGTACGACACCAGCGCCCACCTGCTGTGGATCGGCGAGCGCACCCGCCAGCTGGACGGAGCCCACGTCGAGTTCATGCGCGGCGTGAAGAACCCGATCGGCCTGAAGTGCGGCCCGACCATGGAAGGCGACGACCTGCTGCGCCTGATCGACGTGCTGAACCCGAACAATGAGCCGGGCCGCCTGACCCTGTACGGCCGCTTTGGCTCGGACAAGATCGCCGACCGCCTGCCGCGCCTGATGCGGGCGACCAAGAGCGCCGGCCGTTCGGTGGTCTGGGCCACCGACCCGATGCACGGCAACACGCTGAAGGCCTCGACGGGCTACAAGACCCGTCCGTTCGACCGCATCCTCTCCGAAGTGAAGAGCTTCGTGGAGATCGCCCAGGCCGAGGGCGTGCACCCCGGCGGCGTCCACCTGGAGATGACCGGCCAGAACGTCACCGAATGCCTGGGCGGCGCCCGCGCGGTTTCGGAGACGGAGCTTGCCGACCGCTATCATACGCACTGCGACCCGCGCCTGAACGGCGAGCAGGCGCTGGAGCTGGCCTTCCTGGTGGCCGAGAAGCTGAAGGCCGCTCGCGACGACCAGCGCCGCCTGGCGGCCGGTTAGAGAACGGCGCTATCTGGCGTCGTCCGTCCCGGGACGATAGCTTCCTCTCGGGAGGAAGCGCATGGATTTGCAGGATGCGGCGCGCCGCGCGCTGATCGGCGGCTTGGCGGCGACGGCGCTGCCCACCGGCGCGGCTCGCGCGCTCCAGCGGCCTGGCGCCGATGACGCCGATCCGCTGCGCTATCTGGACGCCGCCAATCGCCTGACCGTCGAGACCTTCGTCAACGGGCAGGGACCTTTCGCCTTTCTCGTGGACACCGGCTCGACGACATCGGTGATCTCCACCGAACTCGCCGATCAACTGGGCCTGGCGCGTCAGGCGAACGGCCGGCTTCACAGCATCGCCGGAGCCCAGGCCGTGAGCATGGTGCGCGTCTCGAGCCTCTCGGTCGGCAAGCGCGAGCGCCGCGACATGCTCGTCGCCGTCTTGCCGCGCGCCCAGCTGCGCATGGATGGAGTGCTCGGACTGGAGTGGCTGGGCCAGGCCAGCCTGCTGCTCGACTTCGGACGACGGCGCATGGTCGTGGGCGAGGCCTTGCCGATCCCGGACGAACAGACGGTGATCGTGAAGTCCAAGCTCCTGCGCAGCGGCCTGATCCTCGTCGACGCCTCGATCCCGAGCCACCGGGTCATCGCCTTCATTGATAGCGGCTCGACGACGACCGCCGGCAACATCGCCCTGCTAGAGGCCGCGCGCCGCGCAAACGGGCTGGTGGGCGGCGTGGGACCGTCCGATCTGGTCAGCGTGACCGGTCAGGTCCTCCAGGGGCGTTCGGCCGTGCTCTCGCGCCTCAAGCTCGGACCCATGACGCTGCGCAGCCTGCCTATCGTGATCGGGCCGATCCACACCTTCGAATATTGGGGGCTGCAGGACCGTCCGGCCCTCGTGATCGGCGTCGACGTGCTTCGAAACTTCGACAAGGTCGCGTTGGATCTGAAGCGAAACGAGGTTCGGTTCCGGATCGGCCGATGACGGCAAACCCAGAACGGCGTTCGGTTTGCGATGCGGCGAACGGCCGCTTGACCGCTCGCGCGGCGCTCTCCAATGGTTGTTTGAAGGGAGAGCCGAATGCGTTTGCGCCAGAAGATCCGTCGTGAGGTCAAGTTCCTGAAGGGGTTGGTCCGGACACTCAAGCGCGTGAACTCCATCGCTCCCGATAGCGCCAATCTGATCTGCGACGACATCGAGGCGGCCGTCGACAAGTGGAGCGATCGCCCGGCCATCACCTTCGAAGGCAAGACGATCAGCTACGCCGAGCTGGACGCCATGGCCAACCGCTACGCCCACTGGGCCAAGGGGCAGGGGCTGACGCGCGGGCAGACGGTCGCGCTCTTCATGCCCAACCGCCTGGAATATTTCGCGGTCTGGTACGGCCTGACCAAGGTCGGGGTCGCCACGGCCCTGATCAACAACCAGCTGACCGGCGCGGCCCTGGCTCACTGCCTGAACATCTCGCAGGCGCTGCATTGCATCGTCGATCCCGAGACCTCGCCCTGCTTTGAGGACGTGAAGGGCCGCCTGGAGCGCCATATGCAGCAATGGGTGCTGGGGCCGGTCCATGGCGAGCAGCGCGATCTGGTCAAGGCGCTGAAGAGCTGCAGCCAGCTGCGGCCAGACCGGGTCACCGCGCGCGAAGGCATCACCGCCCGGGACACCGCGCTTTACATCTTCACCAGCGGCACCACCGGCATGCCCAAGGCCGCGCGCATCACGCACATGCGCGCCCAGCTCTATATGCGCGGCTTCGCCGGCTCGACCGGGGCCAAGGAGAGCGATCGCATCTATGTGACCTTGCCGCTCTATCACGCCACCGGCGGTCTCTGCGCTCTAGGCGCGGCCTTCCTGAACGGCGGCTCGATCGTTCTGCGCAAGAAGTTCTCGACCAGCCATTTCTGGCCCGAGGTGGTCGCCGAGAACTGCACGATGTTCGTCTATATCGGCGAACTGTGCCGCTATCTGGCGAACCAGCCCGAGCATGAACAGGAACGCGCCCACAAGATTCGCCTGATCTTCGGCAATGGCCTGCGGCCCGACGTCTGGGACGAGATGCTGGACCGCTTCAAGGTCGGCGAGGTGCTGGAGTTCTACGGCGCGACCGAGGGCAATGTCTCGCTGTTCAACTTCGACGGTCGACGCGGCGCGATCGGGCGGGTGCCAGGCTACCTGCGCAGCAAGTTCAACATTCGCGTCGTCAAGTTCGATGTCGAGACCGAGACGCCCGTGCGCGGCCCCGACGGCTGCTGCATCGAGTGCGCGCCCGGCGAGGTCGGCGAGTGCATCGGCCATATCGCCAATGACGCCCGCTCGAACTTTGTCGGCTACGCCGACAAGGCCGCCACCGAGAAGAAGGTGCTGCGCGACGTCTTCCAGAAGGGCGACTCCTGGTTCCGCACCGGCGACCTGATGCGGGTGGACAGCGACGGCTACATCTATTTCGTCGACCGCATCGGCGACACCTTCCGCTGGAAGGGCGAGAACGTCGCCACCAGCGAGGTGGCGGAGCGCCTGGCCGCCGTCGAGCATGTGCTCGAGGTCAATGTCTATGGCGTCCCGGTCGGCGACCTGGACGGCAAGGCCGGCATGGCCGCCCTGGTCACCGATCCGCAATTCGACCTAGTGGCCTTCGCCCAGCATGTCGACGAGCACCTGCCCAGCTACGCCCGGCCGATCTTCCTGCGGCTGCAGCAGGCGATCGAGACGACCGGGACCTTCAAGTATCGCAAGGTCGACCTGGTCGGCGACGGCTTCGACCCGACACGGACCAAGGACCCGCTGTACTTCCGCGATCCGAACAAGGGTTATGTGAAGATCACCAAGGCGGTCTTCACCAAGCTCCAGGCGGGCGGCTACAAGCTGTAGGCCAACGCGTCACCGCTCAGCCCGCCTTCCTGTCTGCCGTTACGTCATGTTGCGGTGCGATTGAATCGCGCTGGCGTCATGGCTATATGGCGGGAGCTGATCGTTGGGCCTTGTGTGTGGCGGCCCTAAATATCTCATTCCAGTCAAAGGGATAGGCTTCTCCGCCATGCTGCTCACCATGCTGAAGGCCAAGCTGCACCGCGCCACGGTGACCCAGGCCGACCTCGATTACGAAGGCTCGATCGCCATCGATCGCGATCTGCTGGACGCCTCGGGCATCTTGCCGAACGAGCAGGTCGACGTGCTGAACATCACCAACGGCGCGCGTTTCACCACCTACGCTATCGAGGCCCCCCGCGGCTCCAAGGTCATCGGCGTCAACGGCGCGGCCGCGCGCCTGGTGCAGAAGAACGACCTCGTCATCGTCGTGACCTACTGCCAGATGCCGGCCGAAGAGGCGCGCAACTACGCCCCGACCGTCGTGCTGCTGGACGAAGGCAACCTGATCAAGAAGGCGGCCTGACGCATGGCCCGCCGCCTCGTCCTGGTCGTTCTCGCCGCCGCCGGTCTGTCGGCCTGTTCTCCGAAGCTGCCGGCTGATGTCGACGAAGCCGTCCTGACCAAGGCGATCGGCAAGTCCATTGGCTCGCCTTCGACCTGCGTGATCGTGGCCGATGACAAGGGGCGCACCGTGTGGCGCGGCGGCGGCTATATCACCTGCTCGCGCAACCTGCCGACCTGCCAGGGCGGCGAGACGACGACCGCGGCCGACGTGCTGAAGGCGGGGCTGGGCAAGCCGGCCCGCTTCACCAGCTGCCCGACCACCGGCGCCAACACCGTCGGCTGGGCCGTGGGCCCGGTGCCGACCGGCGAGGGCAAGCCGTCGCGCAACCTGACCTATGTCGCGGTGATGGAAGGCGAACGCGCCTTGCCGGGCCTTGAGATCAAGGAACGGGTCGAGCACGACTTCAAGAAGGCTGGGTTCTAGAAATCCAAAAGCTCGTGTCATCCCGGGTGGCGAAGCCGACCCGGGTCCCAGGGGCGAGTGGCGCTGCGGTGGCCCCTGGGTCCCGGATAGCGCTACGCGCTTCCGGGATGACACGGGATGGAAAGCCTACTTCGCCGCCTCATAGACCGCGCTGACATCCACCCGCACCTTCAGCTCGCCGGCCGAGATGCTGGTCGCGTCCGACATCTCGCGCTTGGCCATGGCGAACACCGGCATCGGCGGGGAGGGGGGTGTGTAGCCGCCGCCCTCGCTGAGGTTGACCAACCGCACGGCCTTGTAGCCGGTAGCGCGGCCATAGAGTTCAGCCTTGGCCTGCAGGGCCTTCACCGCCTCCAGCCGCGCGGCGTCCTCGGCCGCTTGCGGGTTCGTCAGGCCAAAGCTGATGCCGTTGACCGTGTTGGCGCCGGCGCCCACCGCCGCATCGACCGTCGCGCCCAGCTTAGCCAGGTCGCGCACGGTGATCGTCACCTGGTTCGAGGCCTGGTAGCCGGTCAGCTTCGGCGGCTGGTTCTGCTCATAGGCGTACTGGGCGTTCAGGTTCAGGTTCGAGGTCTGGATGTCGCGCTCGGCGATCCCGGCCTTCTTCAGCGCCGCCAGGGCCTGGTTCATCCGCGCGCCGTTGGCCGTCAGGGCCTCGCCGGCGGTCGGCGCTTCCGTCTGCACGCCCAGGGTGATGGTGGCCATGTCGGGCGCCACGCGGGTCTCGCCATAGGCCGACAGGTTGAAGGTGGTGGCCTTGAAGGCCGTGTCGGCGCTCGTCTGGGCCAGGGCCGGCGCGGCCGCGCCCATCAGGAGGGCGCCGCCCATCAGGGCGGGGGCGACGAAGGCGGCCATCGGTTTGGCGAGACGGCGGGCGGTGTGGGTCATCATTTTTCTCCAGATCTGTCCGGCGCAGGCGAAGCGTGGCCGGACAGCTATGGTTCCCTGATGACAGCTCGAACCTGAACCGGACCTTTAAGCCGCGTTCGGCCCGTGCTAATCCGCCCGCTCGCGTGCGCTTCGAAGCGACTCCGCGCGGGCCTGTAGCTCAATGGTTAGAGCCGACCGCTCATAACGGTCTGGTTGGGGGTTCGAGTCCCTCCGGGCCTACCACCGCCTCTGATCGCTCACATCACCGGATGGCGGTCCGGAATCTTCGTCCGAACTGGTGTGCATCCGCCCCTGGGCGCAAGCTTTCCGCTTGCGCCTGGCGCAATTGCGGAACAAAAGCGCAGTTCTCGTGTGGTGCAAAAATTAACATGCGTCAGAAGCGGACGCATTGGGTGAGCGGGCTGATCGACTCTCGTTCAGGACGCGTGCAGAGTGAGCCCGTTAGAGGCGGAGGTTGTCGTGTTCGCGGTGACGCGGTTCTGCGTGCAGGCCTTCGGACGACGGAGCGGAACGCTGACGCCGACCGAAGTGCGGGAGTGCTATTTCGAGGAGGACGCGCGACGCGAGATGGAGGTCCTGGCCCGGCGCTCGTCGGGCGTGGCGCTGTATCGCGTGCGCGGCGAGCCGCTCTCGGGGCTCTGGGAAAATCCCAAGCTGATCGCGCGCCAGGGCGAGATCCTGGCGCTGGATTAGAACGGAATTTAGCCTGTCTTTTTAAGGGTTTGGCCGATCTCGACCAGCTGGATTCGCTGGACGGGCTGCAGCTGGTCCCAGATCGACCAGATCGCCTCGGAGGCTTCCGGGTCGCGCATGATCAGGTCGGCCGGCTCGCAGCGATAGATGGTCGCCAGGGCCTCGAGCAGGTCCTGGGAATAGCCGGTCTCGCCGCGCTCGACCCGTGAGAGTTGGGCGACGGAGTAGGGGTAGCCGACCTCCAGGTCCAGGCGCTCGACGGCCTGTTCCAACTTCATGCCGCGGTGCTTGCGCCAGGCGCGGATGAAGGTCTTGCCGCGCCGCTGCGCCTTGGCCTGCCGATCGGTCGTCATGCAAATTCCAACGGGAGCGAAAGGGGAATATCCACGCATTAAACACAAAATTTGCTTGCTATGCAAATTTGTATTTGGTACAAATTGGATATTCCGGAAGTTGCGCCCTTGGCTACGCGAGCCGGGCCGGATTTCCGCCCAATCCCCTCCACCGGCCCACGGCCGCAGGAAACTCCAGATGATTCCGATCCTCGCGACCGGTTCGCCCGGTCATGCGCCCGCGCGCGCCTCGCTCCACGCCCCCCATACGGCCTATGTCGCCCGGCGCACCGAGGCGGACCGGCGACGACCCCGGGCGGTGCTGACCGCCTGGCTGATGGGCGACCCGCGCCCCGACCGTTTCGCCCTCTCCGACGCCATCCGCGCCCGGCTATGCGGCGCCCTGCCGGACGAGCCCGCCGTTCCCGCCAAGGTCCTGGCGGTGCTGGAGGCGCTGTCCGACGGCGCCCTGACCCTGGCTGACCTGGCCGACGAGATGGCGGTCAGCCTCTCGGCGGGCGGCGACCGGGCGCAGGCGGCGCGCGGGCTGGGTCTCGTCGAGCGGCTGGGCGGACGGCCCTGCCGCGTCCGCCTGACCACCGCCGGCCGCGCCGCCCTGGAGGCGGCGGGCGGGTGACCGGCCTCCAGGACGAGGTAGCCGAGGGCGCGATCGATCAGGCCGTCCGCGCCTAGGGTCCGCGCAAGCCGATGCTGTGCGCCATCATCCGCGCCGCCGGCCGGATGCTGGCCGAGAGCGAAGGCCACGACTTCGTCGCCCAGGTCTGCGCCGGCGAGGCTCGCCGCCACGCCCTGGCCCAGAACCGTCGCGGCGTCCGTTTCGGGCGCTGACCCATCTTCGAGCACAAGGGGATTGATCATTTCCGCCCAAGTCCTCCGCCCGGAAGGGCTCACCTCGGCCGAACTTCGCGACCTGGCCCGCGCCGATCGCGCGGCCGCGCTGGCCCTCAGTCCCGCCGCCCGCCAAGCCGCGCGCGAGACCATGCAGCGGATCGTCGGCGCGCAAGCCGCCAGGCGCGGCGAGGCGGACGTCGCCGCCGGCCTGGTCGAGACCTTCGCCCTGGCTCGGGCGCGGGGAGAGCGCGTCGAGACCTCGGCCGGCAAGCTGAGGGTCTCCAGCCGCGACGGTCTGCGCAGCCTGCGCGAGGCCGGTCACATCGACGAGGCGCAGTACGCCGTCGGCCTGTTGTATCGCCAGGGCTTCGAGGCGCGCGGCCGGGATCTGCGCGCCGCCAGCCTTGAGCCCGGCCGGGGCGGGGGCCATGACAATGATCGCTTCGTGGCGGCTCGGCTGCGCCGCGCCCGCAGCCTCGATTTCGTGATCCGCGCCGACCGCGCCGTCGCCATGAGCCTGGCCGACAAGCCCATGGCCTTGCGCCTGCTGCGCGCCGTCGCCGGGGAGGGCGCCAGCCTGTCCTCGTTCGGCGCCGGTCGCGCCTTCGTCCTTCACCGGCAAGTGTTCGTCCAAGCGCTGGCGCTGGTCGTGAGCCTCTCCAAGCAGATCGCCCGCGATCGCAAAGATAAGAACAATTCGTGAACAAATAGATTGACGGCCGGGCAGGTAAAAGGTCTAATCCAGTCAGTCTCGGAGATGCGCCTTCAGACGGCGCTCTGATCTTCCGAAGACTTTCGGGACCTTCCCAAACCTTCCCAGTCTTTGTCCTCTTCACGCGTCGCGTGAGCAGGCTCCGCGCGGTCGCCTTTCGTGGAAGGCGGCCACACGTCTTCGCCCGTTTCGGGAGCCAAGCCCCATGATCCTGATCCGCCCTGTCGGAAGCCGCGCGGCTTCCGGCTTGTCTCCGCGCGCCTTTGTTCAGGCAAGCCGCCGATGAGCGTCGCCAAGATCCGCGCCGCGCTGGAGACCGCCCTGGCCGCGATGAGCCCGCCGCTCGCCACCGCCTGGGAAAACAGCGCCTACACGCCGACGGCGGGAACGCCCTATCAGCGCGTGTCGATGGCCTTCGCCGAGCCGGTCAACACCGAGTACGGCCGCGGCTTCCAGCAGGGCGGGATGTTCGTCGTTTCGCTGTGCTGGCCGCAGGGCGCGGGCGTGGCCGACATCGCCGCGCGCATCGAGCTGCTGCGCGCGGTCTTCTATCGCGGCGCGGCCTTCACCGCCGACGGCCTGACCACAAGCGTCGCCCGCACGCCTCTCATCCTGGCCGCGACGCTGGAGGGCGACCGCTACGTCACGCCCGTCCAGGTCCCGTTCCTGGCCACGATCACCAGCTGACGGCGGTCTCCGCCCGATGGGACGGGCCCTTCCGCCTCGTCTGACCCCACCCCTCCCGATCACTTTCAAGGAGCAGATCCCCATGGCTGTCGCCCAGGGCATCAACAAGAAGACCGTCTACAAGAAACAGACCGGCCTTGGCGCCGCCGCCTCCGGCGCGGGCGGCCAGGTCGTGCGTCGCACCTCGAGCGTGTTCCAGGCCCCGCCCGACACCTTCGAAAGCAACGAGATCGTCGGCCACCAGCAGTCGACCGGCGTCGGCCTGGGCGTCGTCAAGCCGGCCGGGAAGATCGACGGCCTGCTGTCGCCGGGCACCTACGCTACCCTGCTGGCCTCGCTGCTGCGCAAGGACATGACCACGGGCGTCTCGGCCACCGGCGCGACGATCAGCATCGCCGCCTCGGGCCAGAACTGGACCCTGACCCGGGCCGCCGGCTCGTACCTGACCGACGGCTTCAAGATCGGCGACGTGGTCCGCCTGACGGCTGGCGCGTTCAACGCCGCCAACACGCAGAAGAACCTCCTGATCGTCGCCCTGACGGCCACGGTCGCCACGGTGCGGGTGGTCAACGGCACGGCCCTGGCGGCCGAGACCAACATCGCCAGCGCCACGCTCGCCGTCACCGGCAAGAAGTCGCTCGTCCCCCTCAGCGGCCACACCAACGACTACTACACCTTCGAAGAGTGGTATCCCGACCTGGGCCGCTCGGAAACCTACGCCGACCAGCAGGTGGGCCAAGCCGCGCTGAACCTTCCGGCCACGGGCAACGCCACGATCAGCCTCGACACCGTAGGCCGCACCCGTACGCTGGGCGCCGCCCAGGTGCTGACCTCGCCGACCGCCGAGACCGTCACCGACATCCTGACGGCCGTGAACGGTGTGATCCTGGTCAACGGCGCACCGGTCGCCAACGTCACCGGCGTCCAGATCACCATCAACGGCAACGCCGCCCATAGCGACGCCGTGGTGGGCTCCAACGTGGTCGACGATATCCAGCGCGGCCGCCTGGCTGTCTCCGGCAGCTTCACCGCCAAGTTCGACGGCGTGACGCTGCAGACGATCTTCGACAATCGCTCGACCACGTCGCTGGTGCTGGCGATCACCGAGGACGCCACGGCCAACGCCGACTTCGTGGTCATCAACCTGCCGATGATCAAGCTGACCGGCGACACCCCCGACGATGGCGAGAAGGCGGTGATCCGGACCTATCCGTTCACCGCCCAGATCAACGGCGCGGGCGGCGCGGCCCTGGCCACCGACCCGACCATCATCGCCATCCAGGACAGCGCCGCCTAACCGGCGCGGCCCTTCTCTTTCTCCCTCCCGAAGTCCCCCCAACTCAACGGCCGGGTCGCGCCCGGCCGTCCTTTTCAAGGACAGACCCATGATCAAGACCCAGGCCGAAACCCTGTTCGACCTCAACGATCTCGACGCCGTCGCCGCCGGTGACACGCCCTTCGAGGTCGAATACGTCCGCGCCGACGGCTCGGGCTCCGGCGTGTTCCTGCTGGTGCTGGGCGGCCAGTCCGAGAAGGTCCAGGCCGAGGTCAACCGCCTCGTCAACGACCGCCGCAAGAAGCAGGCCGTGGCCGCGGCGATGACGGGCCGCGCCAATCCGGAGAAGGCCGACTTCACGCCGATCGAGGACGACATCGCCTTCGGCCACCGGCTGACCGCCGTCCGCCTGGTCGGCTGGCGCGGCATCAAGCAGGAGTGGTCGCCCGAGAACGCCTACCGCCTCGTCAGCCGCAATTCCGAGATCGCCGAGCAGGTCACCACGGCGTCGAACAACCTCGGAAATTTTATGCCGGGCAAGTCCGCGGCCTGATCGCCCACGCCCGCGAGCAGTTCGAGCTCGCCGGGCGGCAGGACGACGGCGAGCCGCTGCGGGTCCACCTCGAGAGCCTGGCGCGCCAGGGCGATCCCGAGGCGACCTGGCGGCTCGCCAATCCGCCGCCGCTGTCGCCGTACGTGGCCCACCTGTGGGCCTGGTACGCCGACCTCTGCCAGACCCGCCAGAGCGGCGGTTTTGGTCCCTCGCGCCTCTCGCGCCTGGAGATCCAGGCCTGGGAGCGCGACGAAGGCGTGCGGCTGGAGCCTTGGGAGCGCCGGGCCCTGATCGCCCTCGACGCCGAACACCTTCTGACGATGACGGCCCCCGCCAAGGGCGGCTGACCACCACCGGGCCGTTGCGCCCCCTGACGGGGCGCGCGGCCCGAACCTTTTGGGAGAGCCGTTGTGGCTGATTTCAAGCTGAAGGACCTCAAGGACCTGACGGACGGCCTTGAAGACGCCGCCGACGCCTTCGACAAAGTCAGCGACAAGACTGACGACGCCAGCAAGTCCGTCGAGATCTTCGAGCGGCGTATCCGTGATCTGTTGGCCAAGTCGGATCCGACCGTCAGATTCCTCAAGGACGTCGGTGAGCAACTTTCGCGTCAAACCGACCTCATGCGGCAAGCCGTCAAGGCTGCTGACGATCTGGCGCGCGCCTACGATCGGCTCAGTAAAGCCGCGCCGACCGGCAAACGGCCATACGGTCCCCAGCCCACCGCCGCCAGTACGTCGGCTCCCTCGCCGAAGAACGAAGTTTCCGAGGAGCCGAAGACGCGGAGCAACAAGAGCGCCGTCGGCGGACTGACCAAGAAGGAGACGGAGGCGCTTAGCGGTTCGACGGTCGAAGCGATCAGCGCCCTGGCCAGCGGCGAGGAGCCGTTGAAGGTCATGCTTGGCCTGGGCAAGGACGTCGCGAAGATGTTCCACGAGGCCTCGCTCGAGGGCGTCGGCTTCGGAACGGAACTGAAGCGGTTGGGCGTCAGCACGGGCGTCATCAAGATTGTCGCCAAGGAGGCCGGAGCCGCACGCGCCGGCTTCTCCATGCTTGCGGCCGGCGCGGGGGAAGCGGCGGCGGCCACGGCCGCGATCGGGGAGGGCGCTGTCGCAGGCGCAGCCGAACTGGCTCTGCTGACGCCGTTCGGCGCGGTTCTGGCCGGTGTCGCGGTCGCCGCCGTCGGCATCGGCGCGGCCTTCGCGGTCACGGCGCAGCAGATCGGCAAGTCCGTCGGTGAGAACCTCGATCACCTGCATCTGACCGAAGAGCAGCTGGCGCGCGTGAAGGACAAGGGCGTCACCATGGGTGACGTGCTCATGGGCGTCTGGAAAACTGTCTCGGATGCGATGACAGCGGCCTTCGGGCCGGCGTTGGAGAGCATCGGCCAGTGGTTTGGCAAGCTCTATCAAGACGCCGTGGACGGGGTCGTCTCTTTCGTCCGTAGCAGCTTCCAAGCGGTCGGCGCCTTCGTCGGCGGGATGAAGGCGGCGTTCACGGCTCTGCCGCCGGCCATCGCCGACCTTGTGTTCAGCGCCGTCAACCTGGCCGCCGAAGGTCTTGAGAAGCTCGCAAACGGCGCGATTGATATCGTCAACAATCTCATCCGCATGGCCAACCAGGCGGCCGCCAAGTTTGGCGTTCCGATCCAGCTGCCCGAGCTCGACACGGTGTCGATCGGCCGCCTGGAAAACAAGTATGCTGGCGCGGCGGCTAATCTCGGCAAGGCGATGGCTAAGGGCGCCGCTGACGGCGCAGCGGCCGGTGGCGCGGCCTTCGATGGCTTGGCCAAGTCATTCATCGCCAATGTCGTGGAGGCGCGCGACGAACGCGTTGTGAAGGAGGCTGGCAAGGCCACCGAGATCGCCAAGTCAGCTTGCGACTGCCCGACGTCCGTCAAGAATGTCACCAGCAACACGACGAATGTGAGCCGCCGCGGCGGCGATGCGACCGAGAAGGTCGGGTCCTTCGGGCGCGCCGAACCCAGTGTTCGGGATGCGCGAGAGATCGAACTTCCCGAAAGCCTCCAAGCGTATAAGCCGGAAGACCCAGGTCAGCTCAACAAGATCCCCGTCGTTGAAAAGCTGACTCCGGAACTGGACACGCTGATCGAGAAGTTCGAGGCGATCGGCAAACTCTCGACCGACATGGGCGCGCAGCTTGAAGCCGCCTTTGGAAAGCCCGGGAAAGCCTTGGCGACGCTCACGACCAGCGTTGCGGCTTACGGCGCGAGCATGGCCGACATTAAGCGGCAGTTGGAAAAAGGGGACATCACCGAGGCGCAGGCGACCGAGAAGCGCGTCGAAACGACGATCAAGAGCTACGGAGCCATGGCCGGCGCCGCCAAGGGGTTCTTCAAGGAGAACTCCGAGGGCTACAAGGCCATGCAGGTCGCCGAGATCGCATTCCACACGATCGAGACGCTGAACACCATCAAGTCGATGGCGCTCCATGGCGCGGAGACCGCGAGCGCGGTCTCGGGCGAGGCCGCCAAACAGGCTGCGTTCAGCGCCACCGCCTACGCCAAGACGCTCAGCAGCCTGCCGTTCCCGTTCAACCTCCTCGCCGGCGCGGCGGTGCTCGCGGCCTTGGTCCAGGTCGGCGCGGCGATGAAGGGCAAGCCGAGCGGCGGCTCCGTCCCTGGCGCCAACGACATGAAGACCCGCCAGGACGCCCAGGGCGCGGGCTCGGTCCTCGGCGACTCCAAGGGCAAGTCCGAGAGCCTGGAAAAGGCCCTGACCCACGCCCAGGCCTACGAGAACAAGGACCTGGAATACGGTAACGCCATGGTCCGATCGCTGAAGTCGATCGACGACCAGATCGGCGCCGTGGCCGCCGCCCTGGCGCGCTCGTTCGGGGCTGGCGGCATGCTGAGCGCCGAGGGGCTGAACCTCGGTAAGTCCGGGACGGCGGCGTCGCTGTCGAACCTGGGCTTTGGCAAGACGACGACCCGCACGCTGCAGGACCAGGGGATCGAATTCAACGCCGCCAGCCTCGCCGACATCGTCGCCGGGGGCCTGTCTGGTTCGACCTATCAGCAGGTGCTGGAGACCACCAAGAAGAAGGCCTTCGGGATCACCACCTCAAGCAAGAGCAAGGTGATCACGGAGACCGGATCGCTGGACGCGGACTTCCTCGACCAGGTCGGCAAGCTGATCGGTTCGTTGGGCAAGGGCGTGGCCGACGCGGCCAAGGCGCTGGGCGCGACCGACGTCGAAGGTCTGCTCGCGAGCTTCAAGGTCGATCTGGGCAAGCTGTCGTTCAAGGACATGACCGGGACCCAGATCGAAGAGGCGCTGAACGCCGTCTTCGGCAAGCTGGGCGACGATATGGCCAAGGCGGCGGTCCCCGCGATCGCCCAGTTCCAGAAGGTGGGCGAGGGGGCCTTCGAGACCCTCGTCCGGGTGGCGCGTCAGTACGAGGTGATCGACACGACGCTGAGGTCGGTCGGCATGACGTTCGCTACGGTCGGGATCGCCTCGCTGGAGGCTCGCGAGCGTCTGGTCGAGCTGGTTGGTGGTCTCGACACCCTGACCGATCAGGCCGCCTTCTTCGCTGAGCACTTCCTCTCCGAGGACGAGCGGCTGAAGCCGGTCAAGGACGCGGTCGCCAACAAGCTCGCCGAGCTGCAGCTGCCGACCGACCTGACGCGCGAGGGCTTCAGGGACCTGGTCCTCAAGCAGGACGTCTCCACCGAGGACGGCGCCAAGATGTACGCCGCCCTGATGGCGCTGGCGCCGGCCTTCGACAAGGTCGCCACGGCGGCGGAGAACGCCAAGGCGGCGGTCGAGGACAAGGCCAAGTCGTTGCAGGACCAGATCGACGACCTCGTCCTGTCGCCCGCCGACAAGCTGGCCAAGTCGCGGCAACGCGAGATGGAGGCCGTCAAGAAGCTGGACGCTTCGCTGGCGCCGTTCCTCGAGACGCTCTGGAAGGCGCAGGACGCGGCCGAGGCGGCGAAGCTCGCGACCGACCGGTCCAACATGTACGCCGACCTGCTGGCGGCCCAGGGGCGGACCGAGGAGGCCAAGGCCCTGAAGCGGTCGCTCGCCCTGGCGGCGATCGAGGACCCGGTCCAGAAGCAGTACCAGCAGCAGATCTGGGCCGCCGAGGACGCGGCCGCCAAGGTCGCCGAAGCGCGCAATGTGCTGACCGAGGCCTACAACCGCGAACGCGACGCCATCCAGGCGACCAAGGACAAGTTCGCGGAGCTGTCGAAGTCGTTGCGGGGCTTCAGCGCCAGCCTGTCGGCGACGATCGCCGGCTCGGATCTGGCCGGTCGCTACCGCTCGACCCGGCAGGCGTTCCTGGCGACGGCGGCCATGGCCCGTCTGGGCGATCCCGACGCCATGGGCCGGCTGCAGGCCGAGGGCGAGGCGTTCACCGCCGCGTCGCGGGACTATGTCTCGACCAGCCAGGACTATCTGCGCGACGTCGGCCTGGTCCGCTCGGCGGTGGACGAGGCGGCCGACACCGCGGACCGCCAGGCCTCGATCGCCGAGCAGCAGCTGGACGCCCTGAACAAGTCGGTTGAGGGGCTGATCCAGATCAACACCAGCGTGGTCTCGGTGCGCGACGCGATCGCGGGGCTGCAGGGCGCTCTGGCGCAGCAAGCTGCGGTCGCGGCGATGCCTATGCCCGCGCCCGTCGCGCCGAAGCCCCAGACGAGCTCCAACTGGGCCAATCCCGGCAAAACGCTAGACGGCAAATATCATTACGACGCCTTCCTGGGTAACTTGGCGGCCACTACGGCTTCACATGACCCGCAATACTATCCAGGCGGCGTCAATCCCGCGCTCACGCCAGGCACCTACGAGTATTCGATCCTGGAGACGTTTAAAGAGCGCGACCCGAACGGCTACTACGAAATCAGAAATTCTCTGGGCTTTGCCACCGGGGGCAGCTTCGAAGTCGGCGGTTCCGGTCCCCCGGACTCCAAGCTGTTCAGTCTGGCCCTGACCCCCGGCGAAGCGGTCAACGTCCGCCGCGCCGGCGACGCCGGCGACCAGCCTCTCGTCACCGAATTGCGGCGCCTGCGCGAGGAGCTCGCCGACCTGCGCGCGACCAGCGCCCGCATCGCCACCAGCAACGACAAGATGGAGCGCACCTTGACCAACGTCACCGAGGGCGGCCGCGCCATGCAGACCCAGGCGGCCGCCTGATGCGCGCGCTTCCCCCCATTTCCATCACGCCCGCCATGCTGACCAGCACCACCTGCGCCGAGCCTTCGGCGGGGGAGGCCGCCTGGAGCGCCGCCACCGCCTACAAGGGCGGGGACCGGGTCATCAGCACCAGCACCCACCGCGCCTACGAGTCGATCTCAAGCAAGACCGCGGGGGTCACCCTGGCGACGGGAACGGGTCTGGTCACCTGGGCCAACCATGGTCTGGTCGCCAATACGCCGATCACCTTTGCGACGACCGGCGCCTTGCCGTCGGGCCTGACCGCCGGAACGACCTACTATGTGCTCGCGGACACGGCGAACACCTTCAAGGTCGCCACGGCCAGCGGCGGGTCTGCGATCGCCTTCAGCGGTTCCCAGAGCGGCGTCCACACGGCGACCGTCACGACGAACCTGGGCCACGACCCGGCGAGCGACGACGGCTGGTGGATCGACATCGGCCCCACCAACCGCTGGGCGATGTTCGACCTTCTGCGCAACACCGGCACGACGACGGCCTCGCCGTTGACGGTCTCGTTGACGCCGGGCCAGCGCGTGGACTCGATCGGCGTCGTCGGCATGGTCGCCGACACCGTCAGCGTCACGGTCAGCGTGGCTGGGAACACCGTCTATACCGCCTCGGCCGACCTGCTGAAGCGGCCGACCAGCGGCTGGTACGACTACTTCTTCGGCGCGTTCCGCTACCAGCAGGAGTTCGCCCGCTTCGACCTGCCGCCCTACACCGGGGCGGTCATCACCATCACCCTGACCCGGGCCAATGGGAACGTGACCTGCGGCGGGGTCGTGGTGGGCTCGTCGGTCTATCTCGGCCGCACCCTGCACGAGGCCGAGAGCGACGCGCTGAACTTCTCGAAGATCGACCGCGACGACTTCGGGACCGCCACCCTGGTGCCGCGCCGCTCGGTGCCGCGCACTGTCCAGACCTTGCGCTGCAGGAAGTCCGACGTCGATCGGATCCTGCAGCTGCGCGACGACCTCAACGCCGTCCCGGCGCTGTGGTCGGGCCTGGACGACCAGGACAGCGGCTACTTCTCGGCCCTGCTCATCGTCGGCGTCTACAAGCGGTTCACGATCACGATGGACCAGCCCGAGGACGCCCTGATTTCCCTCGAACTCGAAGAGGTCTGATCCCGTGCCAGCCCAAATCACGGCGCTCCCCACGCCGCCCTCCACCAACGATCCGTCCAATTTCAACACCCGCGCCGACGCCTTTCTGGGGCAGATGCCGACCTTCGTGACACAGGCGAACGCCGTGGCGACGGAGGTGAACGGTCTGGCGAGCCAGGTCACCTCGGACAAGGCCGCCGCCGCCGCCTCGGCGGCGACCGCTACGACCAAGGCTTCACTGGCGGCGGATCAGGTGGGGCTCGCGGCCAATCAAGTTGCGCTGGCGGCCGGTCAGGTGACCCTCGCCGCCGGCCAGGTGAGCTTGGCGACTACCCAGGCCGGCATCGCCACGACCAAGGCTAACGACGCGGCCGCAATCTTAGCGCAGGTCCAGAACGTCGCCTCGGGCGTGTCGTTTTCCACCAAGTCGCTGACGTCCAACGCGATCGCCGTCGGGACCAAGACCTGGACCGTCGACGCCGGCGAGAGCTTCGTCGAGGGCATGCCGATCTACGCCGTGGCCAACGGTGATCCCAGCCGGTTCATGGTGGGCGTCTGCACCTCCTACGCCGGCACGACGCTGACCGTCGCCGTCACCCAGACCTCCGCGACCACGGGCACGATCAGTAACTGGAACATCAGCATCGGCGGCGTGCCGGGCGTTCCGGGCGCCGGCTTCCCGGCAGGCGGTCTGCCCGGCCAGCTGCTGCGCAAAAAGTCCGCCGTGGATTTCGACACTGAGTGGGTGCTCGACACCGCAGGCGCGCTCTTCACTTGGCAACAACAAGGGATCTGAACCATGGCCACCACGCCAAACTACGCGGCCACGCCGCTTCCGCCGGACATCGTCCAACTGACCGCCGCCAACACCAATCGCGACGGCACGGGCACGATGGTCAAGGTCGCCACGGGGACGGCCTCGGGCATCGTCACCGAGCAGCTGCGGGTCACGGCGACCGGCAATACCACCTCCGGCATGATCCGGTTCTTCCTGTCGCTGAACGGCGGCACGTCGAAGTTCTTCCTGACCGAGGCGGCGGTGCTCGGCGCCACGCCCAGCGGCACGGCGCCGGCCTTCACAACGGTCGTCGACGCGCTGACCGGGCTGACGCTGCAAGGGACGACGACCGAGCTCTACGCGGCGACCCACAACGCCGAGACCTTCAACATCATCCACCACAAGGCGGGGCTGTAAGCATGCCGATTCCAAGCAGTTCTAATCGCGGTGTACTGGGACGGATCGGGTCGGCGCAGGGAGCGGCGGGTAGCTCGGTTGCTTCAGCGACTACGACATCAGCCTTCATTACCGCCAATGCGATTCCGCCGCTGGGGTGGCTCGGCATATTCAATACCGGGCGATACTTGACGTTTCTCGATAGCGTTATCTTCACGCCACCAGTGACCGGATTCTACCGGGTCAGGGTTTTGGGCGGCGGCGGTTGCGGCGCGCTGATTAACGGCGATTATGGTCGAGCCACCGGAGGTGGTGGCGGCGGCTTCGCTATGGGGACCGTTTGGCTGACCCAGGGTCAGACCGTATCGATCACTGTTGGCAAGGGCGGTGCGCCCACGGCAACTGGTCAACTTGGTGGAGCTGGCGGGACCTCGTCGTTCGGCGCATATCTTTCCGCGACAGGCGGGGCGGGTGGATCCTGCGCGATCTCAGGAGCTCTATCAGCGGCGCTCGGAGGCATAGGTTCGGGGGGGAACCTCATCAACGCTTCCGGGGGTAAATCCGGCGCTATCGAGGCCAGTGGCGGGTACTCGGCCACAGGTGGTGGCGGAGCTGGTTCTCAATTGGGAACTGGTGGTGACGCGGGTTCGATTACGGGGAGTACTCTTAGCTACTGTGCGACTGGCGGGGGTGGGGTGGGTGGATCCGCTTCGGGAAGCATTACCCGTGGAAGCTCCGTTTACGTCACAGGGGGCGCTGGGACGGGCGGTCCCTCTTCAGGCGTACAGGGGGGCTTTGATCTGTTGTCCATCGGGGCCACCGCCGGCGCAAATGGGACTGTGAACTCGAGCAGCGCCGTATTCCGGTTTCCTGGGGACGGATTTGCGGGGGGCGGCGGCGGTCCGAGCATGCAGAACAATTTAAACGCCGGCGCTGGCGGGACGGGCGCTGGCGGTGGCGCGCTCTATGACACTAACGGCGCGACGTATTCAGGCGGCGGCGGACCATTTGGAGGAAGCGGAGCCGCCCTTGGGGTTTCTAGCTACGCGTACGTCCGAAAAGCTGGCTTTGGCGGTGGCTGCGGTGGAACCGCCGGCGTTTATGTCAGCACCGGCAACGTTCTTGGTGGCGGCGACGGCCTCGTCGTCGTGGAGTGGTAGGCGGGCCCACAGCCCAGCCTTAACCCCATGGATCTCCCCACCGTCATCGCCAAGACGTGGCCCTATGTCGTGGTGGCCGCGCCGGGGATCTATGCGGTGATCAAGGACCTCCTCGGCCGGCGGGCTCTGGCCCGCAAGGCCGAGGCGGATCTGATGCAGATGGCGCAGGACGCCGCCTCGGGGGTGATCCACACCCTGCGCGAGGAGGCCGAGCGCCTGGCCCAGCGTCTCGAACAGGTCGAGGCCGAGCTGGGCGACCTGCGCCGCGAGCATAGCCGCATGATCCTCGACAAGGACGCCCGCATCGCCCTCCTGGAGGGCGAGAAGCGCCAGCTGGAGGCCAAGGTCTCGGCTTATCGCCGGGTTCTGGCCGCTCATGGTCTGGCCGACGAGCCTTCGTCCCAGCACTTCGAAGTGGCGGCCGGCGACAAGCCGGTCGTCACCCCCGCGGCGGTCGGTTGACCGCCTAGCTCTCCCACAAGAAAGGACCCGCCCATGCCCACGCCCCCGGCGCGGGACGTTCCCGCCTGCGCGCTCGCGCTGATCAAGCGGTTCGAGGGGCTGCACGATGGCGACAAGGCGACCGCCGTGCTGGAGCCCCAGGCCGATCCGGTCGGACTCTACACCGTCGGCTGGGGCCATGCGCTGTTCGCCGCCGGCAAGCCCGTCCGCGATCGTGAAACCGCCTATCGCCTCTGGCGCGCTCGATGGCCCGCCGGCATGGTCCGGGTCGACGCCGACGCGCTGCTGGAGGCCGACGCCCAGGCCGTGTGCGACAAGGTCGTCGCGCTCTTTTCCCGCACGCCGCTGACCGACGCTCAGCTGGGGGCGATGGTCAGCCTGGCCTACAACATCGGCGTCGGCGAGGTCGGCGGCGGCCCCGACTTCGCCGACAGCAGCGTGCGCCGCAAGCTGATCGCCGGCGACATCAAGGGCGCGGCCGACGCCTTCCGCCTGTGGCGCTTCGCCGGTGGACGCGAGTTGCCGGGCCTCGTCGCCAGGCGCGAGGCCGAACGCGCCGTCTTCCTGGGCCAAGCGGCCTGATCCCCAATCCTTCACAGGAGCTTTGTGATGAAACACGTCATCGGCCCGATGGCGGGCCTCGTCCTGTCCGTCATGTTGTCCGGCTGCGCGGGCCTGGCCGCCGATCCCGTCACCCTGGCGCGCGCGGTCCAGATCCTGAACGAGGGCTGCGAGCGCACCGTCGACCTGACCCTGGACAAGGCCCAGCCCGGCGGCGGCGCGCTGAAGGTGACACGGGCTTGCCCGCCCGCCCCGGACGCCGGGCCGGCGGAGCCCAAACCCTGAACCCGCCCAAAAGAAAACCCTCGCCGGGCAGGTCCGGCGAGGGCTCAAGGCTTGGGGAAGGAATGGGACGCTAGAACTTGTAGGACAGGCCGATCAGATAGGTGCGGCCGTAGCGCTGGTAGTCGATCACCTGGCGCTGGTCGTTGTTCTGATAGGTGGTGAACGGCTCGTCGGTCAGGTTGTTGACCTGGGCCAGCACCGACAGGCCCTGCATCGGACCTTCGTTGAAGGTGTAGCCGATCTGGCTGTCGATGACGGACTCGCCCTTGACCATCCGATAGTTGCGGCCGTTGCCAAAGCCCGTGACCTCGCCCAGGAACTTGGAGCGATAGCGATCGCTGATCCGGAACGAGAAGCCGTTCTTCTCGTAGTAGACCGTCAGGTTGGCGACGGTCTTGGACAGGCCCGGGATGGTCGAGCTCTTGTCGCTGGGGTTCGGTTGGATCGAGCTGTCGGTGTAGGAGGCGCTGAAGGTTGCGCCGAAGCCGTCGAGGATCGGGGTCAGCAGCGCGCCCGGCATCGAGGCCGCGAACTCGACGCCCTTGACCGAGCCGCCCTTGCCGTTCTGCGGCGTGGTGACGAGGCCAAGGCGCGTCGCCGGCTCCGGTCCGCCACCGATCGGGAAGCCGGTGAAGTCGAAGATGACGCTCTGGTCGTAAACGTAGGTCTTCAGGTCCTTGTAGAAGGCGGCCAGCGAGACATAGGCCTGGCGGCCGAAGTACTTCTCGTACGAGACGTCATAGGAGTCGGCGCGCCAGGGCTCCAGCTCCGGATTGCCGCCCGTCCCGCTCCAGGGCGAGAAGTTGATGTTGCTGTTGCCGGCCTTGGCCTGGTCGTAGCTGAAGGTCTTGCTGGCGCGCATCTGGTCCATGCGCGGGCGGGCCAGGGTGCGGGCGATGGCGAAGCGCAGGCTCTGCTCGGCCGGCAGGGCGAAGCGCAGGTTCACGCTGGGCAGGAAGTCGACATATTTCTTGCCGCCCGACAGGTTGGCGCGGGTCACGCCGCTGCCGGTGCCGCTGGCGCCCAGGGCGGTCGAGCCCTGGTCGGTGTGGACGATCTGGAAGCCGAAGTTGCCGGTCACCGGCACGCCGCCCAGGTCGGCGTCGATATTGGCTTTCAGGTAGCCGATCGCGACCTTCTCCTCGACGTCCCAGCTCTTGACCAGCACGTCGGCGTTCGGGTTGCGGACCAGGTCATAGGCGCCCGAGCGGATCAGGGCGAACGGGTCGTAGCTGATCACATTGCCGAGGCCAATGAAGCCCAGCGAGGTGTTGCCGACGATGGCGGAGGAGGGAATGGCGACGCTGGCCGGCGAACCCTTGGCGCGCAGGAACCACTCGTCGTTCACCAGGCCCTTGGTGCGCTCGCTGTAGCTGGCGCCCAACTCGACGCTCGAGAGGCCGCTATCCAGGTCGCGTGTGATCGAGAAGCGGCCGGTCTTCAGCTCGTCCTCGATGGTCGGCTGGTTCAGATAGCCGTCCTGGCCGCCGGTGATGATGTCGCCGCCCCAGCCTTGCGGGCTGGTCAGCTTGATCTGGCCCGCGTCAGCGTAGTTCAGGGTCGAGGTGAAGATCGCCTTGCCGTCGCCGTCCATCATGAAGGTCATGTTGTCGGTGGCGCCGACGCCGGCGCGACCCGTGCCCGAATAGGACTCGACGACCTGGTCGGTGCGCTCGACCTTGGACCAGGAGAGGTCGGTGACCAGGGTCCAGGCGTCGCCCATCTCCCACTTGTTGTTCCAGCCCAGCGACTTGATCGTCGCGTCTCGGTCGTTGCCGTCGTTGCGGACCACGCCCTTGACGCCGTTGAAGGCGCCGCCGACGACCATGCCGTTCGAGACCTTCGAATTGG
Source organism: uncultured Caulobacter sp. (assembly GCF_937900395.1). Lineage (GTDB taxonomy): Bacteria > Pseudomonadota > Alphaproteobacteria > Caulobacterales > Caulobacteraceae > Caulobacter. The sequence continues at coordinate 24,708 of NZ_CALCDX010000241.1, read as the reverse complement.
TCAGCGGAATGCCGCCCCAGACCAGAGGCAGCTCGACGCCGCGCTGGATCTGGTGGTTGTTGAACTCCGAATAGAAGACGTCCAGCGACGAGGTGAAGCGATCGGTCGGCGCGAACTCGACCACGCCCATAAAGCCGTCGCGCTTGAGCATGCTGGACTGCACGTAGGGCTTGGCGCCGCCGATCACCAGATTGCCGGAAGCGTCGGTGGGATAGCCCCACGAATTCCAGCGCTCGGCCTGATAGGGCGACTCCATGTGGGCGTAGCCCAGCGCCAGGCCCAGCTTACCGTCCATGAACTGGTCGATGTACGAGATGCTGAGGCGGTTGCCGTGCGACTTGGTCCCGGCGTTCAGGGCGCCGATGTCATTCCACTCGTAGCGGGCGCCGACGGCCAGGGCGCGCTTGCCGAAGGCCAGCGGGCGCACGGTGCGCATGTCGGCGGTGCCAGCCAGGCCCTGGCCGATCAGGCCGGCGTCGGGGGTCTTGTAGACCACGACCGCGCTCAGCAGTTCCGAGGGGTACTGGTCGAACTCGACCCCGCGGTTGTCGCCGGTCGAGACCTGCTCGCGGCCGTTCAAGAGGGCGGTCGTGAAGTCGGGCGCCAGGCCCCGGATCGAGATGACCTGGCCGCGGCCATCCAGGCGCTGGGCGGTCAGACCGGGAAGACGCGCGATCGACTCGGCGATCGACATGTCGGGCAGCTTGCCGATGTCCTCGGCCGAGACGGCTTCGACGATCGAGGTCGAGCTCTTCTTCAGCGAGATGGCGCCTTCGATGCCGCGGCGGATGCCGGTGACGACGACTTCCTCGACCTGGGCGTTGTCCTGTTGCGCGGGGGCGGCGGTCTGCGCCTGGGCCGAACCGGCCAGCGCGAAGGTCAGCGCCAGGCCCGTGGCTCCGCCGGTCATCAGCCAGGCGCGGCGGCGCGAAATTGCAGTGCTCATGAGTCTCACCCTCCCTGTCCGGCTCTGCGCTTTGATGGTGCGGCGGGCCGTTGGTGAAAATTACTGCAAATTAATCCGCTGTAATCAACCCAAAAAAGTGCAAACGGTCGCTGGAAGGTCGCGCGATGTCGCTTGCTAGCGGCGATATGTGGCTTCTTTGTCCCACTTATCGCTGCGTACCCTGGTGGAAAATCGCTGCAAATCGGCCTGACAACCCGGATTGACACGGCTGGCTCGTCCCTGCAAATTCTTGCAAAGAATTGCAATGACGGTCCGGCGCTAACCGGGCGCGGGGAGGGAGCGATGTCGATCATGACGCCTTGGCGACGCGCGCTGCTGGCCGCCCTGAGCTTGAGCGCCCTGGCGGCCTCCGCCTTCGCCGCGCCGGCGACCTACCTGCAGCGCAAGCCGCAGGACGAGGTGATCTACTTCCTGCTGCCCGACCGCTTCGAGAACGGCGACTCGACCAACGACCATGGCGGCCCTGACGGGGGGGCTTTGGTCGACGGCTTCGATCCGACGCGCGCCGGCTTCTATCACGGCGGCGACCTCAAGGGCGTCACCCGCCGGCTGGACTACATCCAGGGCTTGGGGGCGACGGCGATCTGGCTGGCGCCGATCTTCACGAACAAGGCGGTGCAGGGCGCGCCGGGCCACGAGTCCGCGGCCCATCACGGCTACTGGATCACCGACTTCACCGACGTCGATCCGCATTTCGGGACCAAGGCCGACTTCAAGGCGCTGGTCGACGCCGCCCACGCCCGGGGCCTGAAAGTCTATATGGACATCGTCGTGAACCACACGGCCGACGTGATCCAGTATCGCGAATGCCCGGACGGTCACTGCCCCTATCGGAGCGTCGCCGATTATCCCTACGCGCGGAAGGGTGGGACGGCGGGGCCAGCGATCAACGCCGGCTTCGACGGCAAGGACTTCAGCAAACTGATGCGGCCGGACTGGGCCTATTCGCCCTATGTTCCGGCGGGCCAGGAGCACGCCAAGAAGCCCGAGTGGCTGAACGATCCGATCTACTACCATAACCGGGGCGAGAGCAGGTTCGCGGGCGAGAGCTCTCTGCTGGGTGACTTCGCCACCCTGGACGACGTCTTCACCGAGAACCCGCGCGTCGTGCGGGGCTTCATCGAGGTCTACGGGCGCTGGATCGACGACTTCGGGATCGATGGCTTCCGCATCGACACCGCCCGCCATGTGGACCCGGCGTTCTGGCAAGCCTTCGTCCCGGCCATGCTGGCGCGGGCCAAGGCGAGGGGGATCCCGAACTTCCACATCTTCGGCGAGGTTTTCGACCCGGATCCCGCGATCCTGGCCAGCCATACGCGGGTCGACAGGCTGCCGGCGGTGCTGGACTTCGCCTTCCAGGCGGCGGTCACCGACGTCGTCACGGGGAAGGCCGGTCCTGAGAGACTGGCGCGGGTCTTCGCGGCGGACTCCGTCTATGAAGGCGGCGAGGCGGCCGCGCGCCAACTGCCGACCTTCCTGGGCAACCACGACATGGGCCGCATCGGCTGGTTCCTGACGAAGGCCCGCCCCGGGATCGGCGACGAGGAGCTGCTGGCCCGCGCGACCCTGGCCAACGCCATTCTGCTGACTGCCCGCGGCGTCCCGACGATCTATTACGGCGACGAGCAGGGCTTCACCGGCGACGGCGACTACGCCGACTCCCGCGAGGACATGTTTCCGAGCCAGGTCGCCAGCTACAACGACAACCGCCTGATCGGCGTCTCCGAAAAGGGGCCGCGATCGGCCTTCGATCCGCAAAGCGTGCTCTACCGCCGCATCGCCGAGCTGGCTCGTCTGCGAACCGCGACGCCGGCCCTGCGCGACGGGCGCCAGGTGACGCGCATCGCCGACCAGCAGCCCGGCCTTTTCGCCTTTTCCCGGCTGCTGGCCGGGACCGAGGTTCTGGCTGTCTTCAACACCGGCGACAAGCCGATCAAGACGAACGTGCCGGTCGAGGCCGGTTCGGCGTCGTGGCGGACGCTTCATGGCGCCTGTTCGCCCAGCGCCGCCGCGCCAGGCAGCTATTCCATCGAGCTCGCGCCGCTCGACTACATGCTATGCGTTTCCGAGGGACGACCGTGACCGTTGAAGTTCTTGCCAAGCCCCGTGCGGAGACGTTGATGAGCGAGTGGTGGCGCGGGGCGGTGATCTACCAGGTCTATCCGCGCAGCTTCGCCGACTCGAACGGCGACGGCGTCGGCGACCTGCCGGGGATCACCGATCGCCTCGAGCACATCGCCTCTCTCGGCGTCGAGGGCGTGTGGCTGTCGCCGTTCTTCAAGTCGCCGATGAAGGACTTCGGCTACGACGTCTCGGACTATCGCGACGTTGATCCGATCTTCGGGACCCTGGCCGACTTCGACGCCCTGATCGCCAAGGCCCATGCGCTGGACCTGAAGATCATTATCGACCTGGTCTTCTCGCACACCTCGGAAGAGCATCCCTGGTTCGCCGAGAGCCGGCAGGATCGGACCAACGCCAAGGCCGACTGGTTCGTCTGGGCCGACGCCAAGCCCGACGGCAGCCCGCCCAGCAACTGGCAGTCGGTGTTCGGCGGCCCGGCCTGGACCTGGGACGCTCGCCGCGGCCAGTACTACATGCACAACTTCCTCAGCAGCCAGCCGCAGCTGAACCTGCACAATCCGGCGGTCCAGGACGCCTTGCTGGCCGTCACCCAGTTCTGGATCGACAAGGGCGTGGACGGCTTCCGCTTCGACGCCATCAATTTCTCGATGCACGACCCGGCGCTGACCGACAATCCGCCCCTGCCGCCGGGCGGCAAGCGGACGCGGCCGTTCGACTTCCAGGACAAGATCCACAACCAGAGCCACGCCGACATCCCGAAGTTCCTGTCGCGCATCCGGGCGCTGACCGACGCGGCGGGCGGGCGCTTCTCGGTGGCCGAGGTGGGCGGCGACCACGCCGACCGCGAGATGAAGCTGTTCACGGCCGGAAACGACCGGCTGAACAGCGCCTATGGCTTCCTCTATCTCTACGCCGACAAGCTGACCGGCGACATGATCCCGCAGGGCGCGGCCATGTGGCCGGGCGCGGATGGGGAAGGCTGGCCGTCCTGGACCTTCTCCAACCACGACGCGCCGCGCGCGGTGTCGCGCTGGGCCGAAGGGCGCGATCGCAAGGCCTTCGCCGAGATGTGCCTGCTGCTGCTGATGGGCCTGCGCGGCAACGTCTTCGTCTATCAGGGCGAGGAACTGGGCCTGCCCCAGGCCAACGTCCCGTTCGAACGGTTGCAGGACCCCGAGGCCATCGCCAACTGGCCCCAGACCCTGGGGCGCGACGGCGCCCGCACCCCCATGCCCTGGCGCGCCCATGCGCTGAACGCCGGCTTCTCGGCCGTCGAGCCGTGGCTGCCGGTCGATCCCGAGCACATGGCGCTGGCCGTCGATGCGCAGGAGGCGGATCCGAACTCGACCCTGCATGTCGCCCGCCGCCTGATCGCCTTGCGCCGCAGCCACTCCGCGCTGCGCACCGGCGCGATCACATTTCTCGACACCAACAGCCCGCTGCTGATCTTCCAGCGCGGGGAGGGGGAGGACGCGCTGCTCCTGGCCTTCAACCTGGGTCACGAGCCGGTCGGCTGGTCGTTGCCCGACGGCTGGACCTTGCTCGACGGCGTCAACCTGGGCGCCGAGGGCGAGATGCCTGTCTGCGCGGGGCTGATCGCGCGGCGGGGGTAGGGGCGCTTTTAGCTCAACAATCCCGCCTTCCTGGGCCTTGTGCCCAGGACCCAGCGTTCCGCTCGCGTTGAGGTGGGTTGCACTCGACCGCGCTGGCGGCGCCCGGTCGGTGGGGCGCAGTCTGGCCCGGCCATGGGTCCTCGCCACGAGGGCGAGGAAGGCGAAATCTGACTAGGGCTCTGAGAAGTTCTACCCCCCGCAGCTCTCGCGGATGATCAGGTCGGTCGGCACGCGCTCGGAGCGGCTGGCGCGCTCGCCGCTGTCCAGCAGCTTGGAGACCATCAGCCGGCCGGCCTTGGCGGTGTCCTGGGCGATGGTCGAGAGGGCGGGGCTGGCGTAGCGGCTGAACGGCACGTTGTCGAAACCCATCACCGAGACGTCGCCCGGAACCGACAGGCCCGCATGCTTCAGCGCCCGGATGGCGCCCAGGGCGATCAGGTCGGACGCGGCGACCACGCCGTCGAACTGGATGCCGTGATGGATCAGGCTGTCGACGGCGGCCTCGGCCGACTCGACCTCGAAGTGGGCGGGCACGATCAGGTCGGGATCGACGCCCAGCTTGGCTTGTTCCAGCGCTTCCAGATAGCCGCGGTGGCGGTGCATCGCTTCGGGCGCCTCGGTGTCGCCCAGGAAGACGATGCGCTTGCGGCCCAGGCGCGCCAGGTGGAGCGTCGCGCGGCGACCGCCCTGGATGTTGTCCGAGCCCACCGAGCAATAGGCCTGGTCCGGGAACTGCGCGCCCCAGACCACGAAGCGGGTCTCGGTCTCGGCCAGCCGGTTGAAGGCCGCGTGCAGCGAGCTCTGGCCCAGGAAGATCACCCCTTCGGCCCGGCTTGTGTTCATCGCCGCGGCCAGGTCCTCGAAATTGGCCGGCGCGATGTGGCTGAGGATGACGTCGCAGCCGCGCTCCTTGGCCGCCTCGCCGACGCCGGCCAGCAACTCGAGAAAGAACGGATCGGACATGCCGCTGTCGCGACCCTGCGGGCGGGGCGTGACCAGGGCGATGGTGGCCTCGGCGCCGATCGGGCCGGCCGGCATGTAGCGGCGGAACGGATAGTCCATCTCGCGCGCCAGCTTCCAGATCAGCTGCTTGGTGCGCTGGTTCACCGCCGGGCTGTCGTTCAGCGCCCGCGAGGCGGTGGAGATCGAAACCCCGGCCAGCTTGGCCAGGTCCTCAAGTCGTGTCGCGCCCCTGCTCACCTAACGCCCGTCCCTCAACGCTTCGTCGCAAACATTTCTGCAAAGTTTTTCATTGGCCATAAGGCCATGTTCGGCGAGATTTGCAACCGTCGCGCGGGCGAGGGTGATGCTCTCGGCTACACTGAAAAATCCTGCAAACTAATCACCTGAAAGGCGGGGGCTCAGCTAGCGGCCTTGGAGCGCTTAGGCGCAAATAATCGATAATTCCTTTGTTTCCCGTTGCAACGCGCTAGCGGTCATGTGCAAATGCGTCGCGCGCAGCTTGTGCAAAATATTGCGAAAACGGATCGGGCTCAACCGGTCGCGACGGGGCGGAGACGGATGGCCAGGCAGAGGCTGACTTTCCTGCAGATCTGGAACATGTGCTTTGGATTCTTCGGAATCCAGATCGGTTTCGGCCTGCAGAACGCCAACACCAGCCGCATCTTCCAGACCCTGGGCGTGGATGTGAACCACCTGGCGATCCTGTGGATCGCCGCGCCGGCCACGGGCCTCTTGATTCAGCCGATCATCGGCCATTTCAGCGACAAGACCTGGGGCCGCCTGGGCCGCCGGCGACCCTATTTCTTCTGGGGCGCGATCCTGACGACCTTGGGCCTCTTGGTCATGCCCAACTCGCCGACCCTGTGGGTCGCCGCGGCGGCGCTGTGGATCATGGACGCCTCGATCAACGTCACCATGGAGCCGTTCCGCGCCTTCGTCGGCGACAACCTGCCCGACGAGCAGCGGGCGACCGGCTACGCGATGCAGAGCTTCTTCATCGGCCTCGGCGCGGTGCTGGCCTCGGCCCTGCCTTGGATGCTGACCAACTGGTTCCACGTCGCCAACACCGCTCCGGCGGGCCAGATCCCCGACGCGGTGCGGATCGCCTTCTACGCCGGCGGGGCGGGGCTGTTGCTGGCGGTGATGTGGACGGTGTTCACGACCCGCGAATATCCGCCCGAGCAGTTGCGGGTCTTCGAGGTCGAGGAGGAGCGGGGCTTTGGCCCGCGCCAGGAGCCCGCCCCCTCGATCAACGCCTATATCGCCCTGGGCGTCGGCGGCGTGCTGGCCGGCCTGGCCCTGGCGGCGGTCGTCTGGCTGGCGCGCCTGGAGAAGGAGCTCTACGTCCTGGCGGGCCTGCTGCTGGCGTTCGGCGTGGCGGGCGTTGCGGGGGCGCGCTTCAAGCGGCTGGGCCGCACCGACAACGGCTTCTCCGAGGTGCTGGAGGACGTCTTCCGCATGCCCGTCACCATGCGCCAGCTGGCGGTGGTGCAGTTCTTCTCGTGGTTTGGCCTGTTCGCCATGTGGATCTACACGACGCCCGCCGTCGCGGCGGTCCACTTCCACGCCACCGACGCCGCCTCCAAGGCCTATAACGAGGGCGCGGACTGGGTGGGCGTGCTGTTCGCCGTCTACAATGGCGTCGCGGCCCTGGCGGCCCTTCTGATCCCGCTGATGGTCAAGGCGACCAGCCGCAAGGCCAGCCACGCCTTGTGCCTAACGCTGGGCGCGCTGGGCCTGCTGTCCTTCCTGCTGATCCGCCAGCCCGGTCTTTTGTGGATCGGCATGATCGGCGTCGGCTTCGCCTGGAGCTCGATCCTATCGGCCCCGTACTCGATCCTGGCCGGCGCCCTGCCGGCGCGGAAGATGGGCGTCTACATGGGCATCTTCAATTTCTTCATCGTCATTCCGCAGCTGCTGGCGGCGACGGTGCTGGGCCTGCTGCTGAAGACTTTCTTCGGCGGTCAGGCCATCTACGCGCTCGTCCTGGGCGCGGCTTCGCTGATCATCGCGGCCCTGGCGACCTTCGCGGTTCGCGACGCCCAGCCGGCCTGATCCCTTGCTTTCCCTTCAGCCTGACGAGGTCCTCGCCATGCGCCGCCTGAAACTTCTCGCCCTGGCCTCGGCCGCCACCGCCCTCGCCAGCGCGGCCCACGCCGCCGGGCCGGCCCCGACCTGGGCCTATTCGGCCAAGACCGGCGTCGGCGCGTCCTACGAGGCCTATGTCGACGGCGCCTACAAGACCGGCGGTCCGACGGGCGCGGTGTCCAAGGTCTGGTTCTCCATCGCGGATGGGGTGCTGACCGAGACCATGTACGGCCTGATCCACGAGGCCCAGATCAAGCAGATGCGCATCGCCGTCCAGACGCCCACGGGCCTTGCGGTCGAGGGCGCGGACACGATCGCCAAGACCGAATATCTGCACGTCGACGCCGCCGGCCGGCCGCTGTCGCCCGCCTACAAGATCACCACCACCGACAAGCAGGGTCGCTTCGTCATCGAGAAGCGGATCTTCACCGATCCCGACCGCGACAGCCTGTTCGTGCGGGTGATCGTCCGGGCGCTGAAGGGGCCCGTGACCCCGACCCTGGTGCTGGAGCCGCACATGGCCAACACCGGTGGCGGTGATACGGGCGCGGCCTCGCCGACGGCGCTGACCGCGCACGAGGGCAAGGCTTTCCTCAGCCTCAAGGGGAGCAAGCCCTTCGCCAAGGCCTCGGCCAGCGTGCTCGACAACGGCGACGCCCTGGCGGGGCTGAGGGCCACGACCGCCTCGGCCCCCTCCACCTCGGTGAAGGGCGCCATCGTCCTGACCGCCCAACTGCCGACCGTCGCCAAGGAAGCGACCTTCGACTTCGCGATCGGCTTTGGTCCCGACGCCAAGGCCGCCGACGCGACGGCCTCGGCCACGCTGAAGACCGGCTATGCCGAGGTGCTGGCCCGCTTCAACGGCGAGGGCGCGCGGGTGGGCTGGGAGGACTATCTGGCCTCGCTCTCGGAACTGCCCCGCCTGCGCGAGGCGTCGGAGGACGGCGGCAAGCTGCTCCAGGCCTCGGCCCTGATGCTGAAGGTCCAGGAGGACCGCACCCACGTCGGCGCCCTGATCGCCTCGCTGTCGAACCCGTGGGGCGACACGGTGGACGCCACCCAGTCCTCGACCGGCTACAAGGCCGTCTGGCCGCGCGACTTCTACCAGTGCGCCATGGCCCTGGCCGCCTTGGGCGACCAGCAGACCCCGCTGGCGGCCTTCCACTATCTGCCGACGGTGCAGGTTGGTCCGAAGACGCCCGGCAATACCGGGGCCGGCGGCTGGTTCCTGCAGAAGGCGCATGTGGACGGCACGCCGGAATGGGTCGGCGTCCAGCTGGACCAGACCGCCATGCCGATCATGCTGGGCTGGAAGCTGTGGAAGCTGGGCTGGCTGCCGCAGGCCGAGCTCAAGGCCTACTATGGGCGGATGCTGAAGCCCGCCGCCGACTTCCTGGTGAAGGGCGGCAAGGTGGGCCTGGGCTGGAACAGCGCCACCATCACCCCGCCGTTCACCCAGCAGGAGCGTTGGGAGGAGCAGGGCGGCTACTCGCCCTCGACGACCGCCGCCGTGATCGCGGGCCTGGTGGTCGCCGGCGACATCGCCGAGGCGGCCGGCGACAAGGCTTCGGCCGACCTCTACCGCAAGACCGCCGACGACTATTCGGCCAAGGTCGAGGCCCGGATGGTCACGACCAAAGGATCGTTCGGCGACGGCCACTACTATTTGCGCCTGAACAGCGACCAGGATCCTGACAACAAGAGCCCGGTCGAGGAACGCAACGGCCAGGCGGCCGTCCCCGAGGACAAGATGCTGGACGCCGGCTTTCTGGAGCTCGTCCGCTACGGCGTGCGCCGGGCCGACGATCCGGCCATCGTCGCCAGCCTGCCCAAGCTGGACGACCAGGCGATGGAGGACCTCTATCGCGTCCGCTACGACTTCACCTTCCCGGGCGAGACCGGAAGCTTCCCCGGCTGGCGGCGCTATGGCGTCGACGGCTATGGCGAGGACGTCGCCACCGGCGCCAACTACGGCGCGGGCGGCCAGATGCGCCCCGGCCAGCGCGGCCGGGTGTGGCCGATCTTCACCGGCGAACGCGGCCACTACGAACTGGCTCTGGCCGGCGTCTCTGGCAAGCCGGACGCGGCGGCCGTGAAGAAGATCCGGGCGACCTACGTCCGCGCCATGGAGCTGTTCGCCAATGACGGTCTCTTGATCCCCGAACAGGTCTGGGACGGCGTCGGCGCGGCCAGCCCGCATGGCTACGAGCGCGGGGAGGGAACCGACTCCGCCACGCCGCTCGCCTGGAGCCACGCCGAGTACGTCAAGCTGCTGCGCTCGGTCAGCGACGGTCAGGTGTGGGACAGCTACGCCCCGGTGAAGGCGCGTTTCGCGCGCTGAGGCCCAGTTCGGGGGCGCGGATTGTCAGAATCTTGCGCCCTTCAAACGTGGTTAACGGGCGATTCAGGAATCGATCGTCAAAGACAGGGTTAACAGCCATAGTTCTGGCCGGAGACCTTCGTTCATGTCCCGATCGACCATCGCCCGGAAGCTGATCCTCGCCACCGGACTGACGATGGGCGTGCTGCTGATCGCCGCCGCCGGCGGCGTGGCGCTGCAGGCTGGCGGCAGCCCCGGCGTGGCTTTGACCCTTCTGGCCGCCGGCGGGGTCTTCACCCTGGTCGTGCTGATCGCCCTGGCCATGACCGCCAAGGCGGTGGTCAAGAAGCCGCTGGGCGGTCTGTCGCGCTCGGTCGAGGCATTGAGCGCCGGTCGCTACGATCAGGCCGTGCACGGGACGGAAGGCAACGACGAGATCGGCGCGGTCGCTCGCGCTCTGGACGGCTTCCGTCACACCCTGGCCGACAGCGAGCGCCAGAAGGCCGAGCGTGAGGCCCAGTGGGCCGCGACCGCGGCCGAGCATCGCCGCCAGGCGCAACAGGCCGCCGAACAGGCCGACGCCTACGCCCGGGCTGAGGACGCTTTGGGCGAGGGGCTGGAGCGCCTGGCTGAGGGCGACCTGATCTGGCGCATGCGCGAGGATGCGTTCCAAGGCGACGCCGTCCAGATGCCGCGCGACTTCAACACCGCGGTCGAAACCCTGCAGGCGACCCTGTCCGGCATCCTGAGCGCGGCCCGCAACATCCGGGGCGGCTGCGTCGAGATGGGCGAGGCGGCCGAGGATCTGGCCCAACGCACCGAGCGTCAGGCCTCGGGCTTGGCCCAGACCGCCGCGTCGCTCGACCAGCTCACCGCCACCGTCAAGCGCAGCGCCGAGGGCGCCGAGCGGGCGCGCCAGGTGACGATCACCGCCAAGGCCGCCGCCGAGCGCAGCGGCGCGGTGGTCAACGAGGCGGTCGAGGCCATGGGCGGCATCGAGAAGTCCTCGCAGTCGATCACCCAGATCATCGGCGTCATTGACGAGATCGCCTTCCAGACCAACCTTCTGGCCTTGAACGCCGGGGTCGAGGCCGCCCGCGCGGGCGAGGCCGGCCGCGGCTTCGCCGTGGTGGCGCAGGAGGTTCGGGCTCTCGCCCAGCGCTCGGCCGACGCGGCCAAGGAGATCAAGGGCCTGATCACCGCCTCGACCGACCAGGTCGGCAAGGGCGTCAAGCTGGTCGGCGAGACCGGCGACACCCTGCGCGAGATCCTGGTCCAGGTGGCCGAGATCAACGAGCTGGTCGGCGACATCGCCGCCTCGTCCAAGGAGCAGGCCACGGGCCTGGCCGAGGTGAACCACGCCGTGAACCAGATGGACCAGGTGATCCAGCAGAACGCGGCCATGGTCCAGCAGTCGAGCGCCGCCAGCCGCGCCCTGGCCGACGAGGCCGCCGAGCTGGAGCGCCTGGTCGGTCGCTACCAGGTCGGCGCAGAGATCCACGAGATGCCCGCCCGCGTGGAGCGCCGCTCGGCCGCGCCGCCCCAGCGTCCGACCGTCGCCGCGCCCACCCGCGAGACCTTCCGTCAGCGCTACGTCCAGGGCTCCAGCGCCCTGAAGGTGGCGCCGAGCTCGCGCCCCGGGGAGTGGCAGGAGTTCTAGGGCGTTCGCGATTTGTCCCTTGCTCTTTGAGGGGCGAGCACGCACAGTCTCGACATGGCGACCTCGACCAACTCAGCGTCCCCCAAGGCGGGCAAGCCCGGCAGCCACGTGGCTGGCCGTAGCGCGGCCACCGGGCGGTTCGTGCTGAGCCCGGCGTCGAAGGGAAGCTCGATCACGATCCGCGAAGCCAGCCGGGTCGCCAGGGACGTCCAGAGCAAGAAGAAATAGCGCTTGGCCGCCAAGTCGGGGACATCGGCGGATGACGTCTTCATCAACTGCCCGTTCGACGACGCCTACAGGCCAACCTTCCGGGCTCTGATCTTCGCCATCTATGCCTGCGGTTTCCGGCCGCGGTCGGCGATGGAGCTGGACGACGGCGGCCAGACGCGCATCGACAAGCTGTACGGCCTGATCGGCGAGTGCCGATACGGCATCCACGACCTGTCGCGAACCGAGCTGGACGCCGCCCACCAACTGCCCCGGTTCAACATGCCTTTGGAGCTGGGCCTCTTCCTGGGCGCCAAGCGCTTCGGCGGCAAGGCGCAGAGCGCCAAACGACTCCTGATCCTGGACGTCGAGCGCTACCGCTATCAGCGCTTCATCTCCGACCTCGCCGGGATGGACATTCACGGCCATGGCGGCGACGCCATCGAGGCCTTGCGCAAGACCCGCGACTGGCTCGCCAACGTGTCGCGGCGCCAGCTGCCCAGCGCGGACCGGGTGGCGCGGCTGTTCCAGACCTTCACGGCGGACCTGCCGGCGCTCGCCGCCGACCTCGAGTTCGACCCCGCGAACATTCCCTATGTCGATTTCGAACGCATGATCGTCGGCTGGCTGCTGACGGCCGGACCGCCGGCGTAGAGGCGCTTTCGCCAGGGCCCAGGCCACTTCCCCCTCGCATCCCGCGCCGGCCGCGCTATATCCGCGCCATGGCCGAAGCGTTCAACGACATCACCCTCTCCGCCGACAAGGCGACCCGCTATGCGGAGGTCGCCGACGAGATCGCCTCCGTGCTGGACGGCGAGACCAACCTGACCGCCCGCATGGCGACGGTGGCCTCGATGCTGGCCAACAGTTTCGACCACTATTTCTGGACCGGCTTCTACGTCGTCGATCCGGCCAAGCCGCGTGAGCTGGTGGTCGGACCGTACCAGGGTACGCTGGGCTGCCTGCGCATCGCCTTCGGGCGCGGCGTCTGCGGCGCGGCCGCCGAGACCGGTCAGACCCAGCTGGTCCCCGACGTCCACGCGTTCCCCGGCCACATCGCCTGCGACAGCCGCTCGGCGAGCGAGGTCGTGGTTCCGGTGTTCGACCCGCAAGGCCAGTTGATCGCCGTGTTCGACGTCGACTCCGACAAGCCCGCCGCCTTCGACGAGACCGACCAGGCGTGGCTGGAAAAGATCCTCGAGGCGACGTTCGGCTGATGCGCGGCGCGCCCCGGCTTGCCCCGGCCATCGCTTTGGCCCACTGCTAAGGCGATGAGTAGGGCGGTTACGATCGAGCTGGGAGAAGGCGGCGTCCACGACGCCCGCGCCCTGCGCAACGCATTCGGATGCTTCACGACCGGCGTCACGGTGGTGACCACCATCGGTCTCGACGGCGGCCGCGTCGGCCTGACCGCCAACTCCTTCACCTCCGTCTCGCTGGACCCGCCGCTGGCCCTGATCTGCGTTGACCTGAAGTCGGCCAGCCTGCCGGCCCTGGACGCGGCCGGGCGCTTCGCCGTCAACGTCCTGCACGCCGAGCACCAGGCCCTGGCCCGCCAGTTCGTGCAGAAGGACGTCGACCGCTTCATCGGCGTCGAGACCGAGACCTGGCGCACCGGCGTCCCGATCCTGCCCGGCTGCATGGCCAATTTCGAGTGCGAGACGCATCTGGCCTTCGACGCCGGCGATCACCGGGTCTATGTCGGGCGCGTCGTCAAGCTGCGCTATGACCCGGATCACGAGCCGCTGGTCTATCTGCAGGGCCGCTTTCGGCGGGTGCATGTCGATGCGGAGTAGGGCGGCATAATTTCGCGCGGTACGGCCCGAGCTGGGGATGCTATTGACGCGCAAAACAAGCGTTAGGGAGCGCATCATGCGAGACATCGCCCATTTCGTGAACGGCCAGACCCTGGTCGGAACCTCCGGCCGCTACGGCGACGTCTTCAATCCCAACACTGGCGAGGTCCAGGCGCGCGTCCAGTTCGCGACCGACGCCGAACTCGACGCTGCGGTCCAGGTCGCCGCCAAGGCTCAAGTCGGCTGGGCCCAGACCAATCCCCAGCGCCGCGCCCGGGTGATGTTCGAGTTCAAGCGCCTGATCGAGCGCGACATGAACACCCTGGCCGAGATCCTGTCGTCCGAGCACGGCAAGGTCATCGCCGACGCCAAGGGCGACATCCAGCGGGGCCTGGAGGTCATCGAGTTCGCCTGCGGCATCCCCCACATCCTGAAGGGCGAATACACGGAGGGCGCCGGTCCCGGCATCGACGTCTATTCAATGCGCCAGCCGTTGGGCGTCTGCGCGGGCATCACCCCGTTCAACTTCCCGGCCATGATCCCGATGTGGATGTTCGGCATCAGCATCGCCGTCGGCAACAGCTTCATCTTGAAGCCGTCCGAGAAGGACCCGACGGTGCCGGTCAAGCTGGCCGAGCTGATGATGGAGGCCGGCGCGCCCGCCGGGGTGCTCAACGTCGTCCATGGCGACAAGAGCGCCGTCGACGCCATCCTGACCCACCCGCTGATCCGCGCGGTCAGCTTCGTCGGCAGCTCCGACATCGCCCACTATGTCTATCAGACGGGCACGGCGCACGGGAAACGCGTCCAGGCCATGGGCGGCGCCAAGAACCACGGGATCGTCCTGCCGGACGCGGACCTCGACCAGGTGGTCAAGGACCTGTCGGGCGCGGCCTTCGGCTCGGCCGGCGAGCGCTGCATGGCCCTGCCGGTCGTCGTGCCGGTCGGCAAGAAGACCGCCGACGACCTGCGCGAGCGGATGGTGGCCGAGATCGGGACCCTGAAGGTCGGCGTCTCCACCGATCCCGACGCCCACTACGGCCCGGTGGTCAGCGCCCAGCACCGCGCCAAGATCGCCGACTACATCCGCATCGGCCAGGAGGAGGGCGCCGAGCTGGTGGTCGATGGCCGCGACTTCAACCTGCAGGGCTTTGAGAAGGGCTTCTTCATCGGCCCGTCGCTGTTCGACGGCGTCAAGAAGGGCATGAAGACCTATCACGAGGAGATCTTCGGCCCGGTGCTGCAGATGGTTCGCGCCGAGACCATGGAAGAGGCCATGGCCTTGCCGTCCGAGCACCAGTACGGCAACGGCGTCGCCATCTTCACCCGCAACGGCCGCGCCGCCCGCGAGTTCGCCGCGAACGTCAATGTCGGCATGGTCGGCATCAATGTGCCGATCCCGGTGCCGGTGGCCTATCACACCTTCGGCGGCTGGAAGCGCTCGGCCTTCGGCGACACCAACCAGCACGGCGTCGAGGGCGTGAAGTTCTACACCAAGGTCAAGACGGTGACGGCCCGCTGGCCGGAAGGCGACGTGGCGGACAGCAGCTTCGTCATTCCGACGATGAAGTAGGATCTATTTCCGTGTCATCCCGGCCGCGCCGAAGGCGTGATCCGGGACCCAGGGGGTGACGGAACGCCGCGCGAGCCGCCCCTGGGTCCCGGCTCTCCGCTCCGCTACGGCCGGGATGACACGAGAATGGATGGGCTTAGAGGGAGCAATCCGCGATGAGCGGTCTCGCACGGCGATCCTTCCTGGCGCTCGGCGCCGCCGCCTTCGCTGCGCCTTCCGCGTTCGCGCTCTCCAGGTCCGAATGGGCGGCGATTGGCCAGTACGGCGACAAGGCCGGACCGCTGACGGTGTTCGAGAAGGACGGCTTCCTACAAATCGACGGGATGGGCCACGCCTCGGCGCGGCTGACGTCGAATAGCGGCCGCGGCTACGTCATCGCCGGCGGCGGCGAGCTGATCCTCGAGCCGGGGGCCGTGCGACTGAACGGGACGCGCCTGGCCTTCCACGACTTCGGCGCCGAGACGGAAGCCGCCATCCGCGCGGGCGTGCGGGCTGATCCGGAGGCGCTGCGCCGCCAAGCTCTGGCCGCGACGCCGCCAGTCGAGACGGGCGACTTCCTGCCGGCCGACCTCGTCGATCTGACCACCGTCGATCCGCGCATCCGCCTCGACATCCGCTATGCGGGCTCGAACAACTTCATGGGCATCCCGCTCTATGAGCGGGCGGCGGCCTACCTTCAGCGACCGGCGGCCCAGGCGCTGAAGCGCGCGCAGGACGCCCTGGCCGCCCAGGGCTATGGCCTGTTGATCCATGACGCCTATCGACCCTGGTTCGTCACCTGGATGTTCTGGGAGGCGACGCCCCCGGACGCCCGGATGTTCGTCGCCAACCCGGCCAAGGGCTCGCGCCACAACCGCGGTTGCGCGGTGGACCTGACGCTGTACGACCTGAAGACGGGAAAGGTCGTGGAGATGCCCAGTCGCTACGACGAGTTCTCCGGCCGCGCCCATGCCGACTTCGTGGGCGGGACGACGAAGCAGCGGGCGCTACGGGCGGTCCTGCGCGAGGCCATGACCGCCCAGGGTTTCGAGGTCTATGCCGAGGAGTGGTGGCACTTCGACTTCAAGGACTGGCGGCGGTATCCGATCGGGACGAAGACGTTCACGGAACTGGCGAGCGGCGCAGTTTGAACCCCTCTCTCATGGAGAGAGGGAGGGGCCCGCGCCGCAGGCGTGGGAGGGTGAGAGGGTAGGCGAAGCCCTCAGACGTCTTTGCATCACGCCGATGGCAATGTGCCGGCGCTCCGGCTGGCGGCGTAACCACTCACCCTCCCAAGCTTCGCTTGGGCCCCTCCCTCTCTCTAAGAGAGAGGGATTTTGCGAGCGCCAGCGCGTCCCAGGTCGCCGCGCCGAAGCGGGTGTTGTCGAAGACGCACCAGGGCTCGGATTCTCCGTGCAATCGCGTCGCCAAGCCATCCAGCGCCTCAGGCTCATAGGCGCTGGCGTACATCACTGGCGAGCCGTGAAGGCGGTGGTAGCTCAGACCGCGCCAGCCGCCGGGTTCCGCCGCGACAGGAACGACCGCCGGATCGGCCGCCACGCGGGCGACGTGGCGCGCGACGAGCAAGCCATCCGCTTCCGCCTCGAACCAACTGGCGTGACGGGGCTCCAGCACGGTCGGCGCGTCGGTGCGAGCACGCCAGATCTCCAGGAACGCCGCGACCCGTTCGGCCTCGAACGCCAGGCTGGGCGGCAGTTGGATCAGCAGCGGGCCACGCTTGGCGCCCAGGCCGTCGGTCTCGTCCAGAAACCGCGCCAGGAGGTCGTCGACGCCCACCAGCCGACGCTCGTGGGTGATCGCCTGGGGAACCTTGACCGCGAACCGGAAGTCCTCCGGCGTCGAGGCCGCCCAGCGCTCGTAGGTCTTGCGCTGATGTGGTCGATAGAACGACGTGTTGATCTCGACCGCGTTGAACCGTGCGGCGTAGCGCTCCAGCACCGTCCCCTCGGCGGGAAAGGCTTCGCCCGCGCGATAGAGGCTCCAGCCGGCCGTGCCGATGCGGATGGTCATGCTCCATCAGCGCACAAGCTTGCGACAGGTTCAGGCGCGCGGCCGCCATTCGAGCACATCGGCGCTGTGGCCGACCCCGACCTTGGCGCACATGGCCTTCAGTGGACACGCCCCGCACTTTGGGCCCTCGTGCGGGCACAGCATCTGGCCCAGACCGCGCTTCATCAGCCAGTGCAGCTCGAAGAGGTCGTCGGCGGTCCAGGCGTCTGGCGCGAGCGCCATCAGGGCGTGGTAGCTGTGGGTCG
Organism: uncultured Caulobacter sp.; assembly: GCF_937900395.1. GTDB lineage: Bacteria > Pseudomonadota > Alphaproteobacteria > Caulobacterales > Caulobacteraceae > Caulobacter. The sequence goes on along the minus strand of NZ_CALCDX010000241.1, from coordinate 7,181 downwards.
TATCGCCCGCGCCGACCAGGCCGATGCGCTTGGCGACCCGGTCGACATGGCTGTCGACGACCAGGGCCCTCATGGCGAGGTCGCTGAAGTTCAGCACGCAGGCGGCGACCTTGACCCCGACGCCAGGCAGGGCCTGCAGCTCCCACCGCGCTTGGTCGACCGTGAGGGTCTTCAGGTGGTTCAGCGACAGCCAGCCGACCTTGTCGCGCACCATCTTCAAGGCGGTGGTCAGGTGGCGAGCCTTGTCGGCGGGGAAGGTGACGTCCTCGATGATCCGTGTCACGGCGGCGACCGGGGCGTCGGCCAGGTCGTCCCACGACTTGAACGCGGCCCGCAGCCGCAGGAAGGCGGCCCAGGAGACGGCGTCCAGGGTGCGGCTGCTGATCGACGACTTCACCAGCTGCGAGATCGGATCCATCCGCGTGACCGGCCGCTGCGGACCAAATTCGCAGAGCAGGGCGTCGCGCACGCCTTCGAGCGGGGAGCGGGCGAGGCTTAGGGACAACTGCATGGGATATCGCCGCGCGAGAACATAATGGGAACATTATGCATGGTGTGAGCGGTTGTCCACAGGCTTGAACTCACCCCGCCTCCCTAGGCCTTGTGCCTAGGGCCCAGCGTTCAGCGCTTTGCTGTCTTTGTCGTGAGCACGCCTACGCCCACGGCGGGCGTCCGTCTGCGTTGAGCCTGGCGGCGTCATGGGTCCTCGCCACAAGGGCGAGGAAGGCGGGTTTTCGGGAGGGCTTGGAGGAAAGCTGTCCTACCGCCCGTACCGCCCCCACAGCGCCGTGATCCGGCGGCGCAGGCGCTGGAACGTCACCCGCACGGGCGTCGGGGCGGGGGCGGGGGTCGGGTGGTCCTCTTCCGAGAGCTCGACCCCGGCGAAGCGGGCGATCAGGTCGCGCAGGGCCGGCTCCTGAACGGCGAGGGCCGCCTCGACCGGCGTCATCCACTGCAGGGTGCGCTGGCCCTTCTCGGGCCAGGTCTCGTGCTCGCCGGTGACCTGCAGCGGGAAGACGTCGACCTTGACCAGCTTGGCCGCGCCGCTCTTCAGGCGCTTGAGGTACTCGTATTCGCCGATCGGCTTGTCGGCGATCACCCCGTCGAGGCCCGCTTCCTCATAGGCCTCCTGGGCGGCGGCGGCGAAGTCCGACTTGCCCTTCATCGGCCAGCCCTTGGGGATCACCCAGCGGCGGGTCTCGCGCGAGGAGACCAGCAGGATGCGCATGGCTTGGCCCTCGCCGCGCCAGGGCAGGGCGGCGACCTGGCGGCGTTTGCCGCCGCCGCCGGACTTGCGTCCTTCCTGCTTGCCTCGCGAGGCGGTCACGTCATCCAGAACCCGAGATAGTAGAACAGCGCCGCCGTCAGGGCCGCCGCCGGCAAGGTGACGATCCAGGCGATGACGATGTCCTTGGCCACGCCCCAGCGCACCGCCGAGGCCCGGCGCGAGGCGCCGACGCCGACAATAGCGCCCGTGATCGTGTGAGTCGTCGAGACTGGAATCCCAAGATGGGTAAAGAAGAACAGGGTGATGGCCCCGCCCGTCTCGGCGCAGAAGCCCTGCATCGGGGTCAGGCGGGTGATCTTGCTGCCCATGGTGTGGACGATGCGCCAGCCGCCGAACAGGGTGCCCAGCGCCATGGCCGTCTGGCAGGCCAGGATCACCCAGAGCGGGATGTGGCCGGCCTGGTGGGTAGCGCCGTGGGCGAACAGGAGGGCGGCGATGATGCCCATGGTCTTCTGGGCGTCGTTGCCGCCGTGGCCCAGGCTGTAGGCGGCGGCCGAGACGAACTGCAGCTTGCGGAAGATCCGGTCGGCGAAGAACGGCGAGCTCTTCAGGAACGTCCACGAGACGACCAGCACCAGCAGCAGGGCCAGGAAGAAGCCCAGGGTGGGGGAGACCACGATCGCGGCGGCGGTCTTGGACAGGCCCGCCCACTGGATGGCGCCGATGCCGCCGACCTTGGCGATGGCCGCGCCGACCAGGCCGCCGATCAGGGCGTGCGAGCTGGACGAGGGGATGCCGGCCCACCAGGTCAGCAGGTTCCAGCTGATCGCCCCGCCCAGCGCGCCGAAGATCAGCCGGTCGCTGACGATATGCGGATCGATGATCCCCGAGCCGACCATCTTCGCCACGCCCGTGCCGAAGAACATGAAGGCGATAAAGTTGAAGAAGGCCGCCCACAGCACCGCCCACTTCGCCGACAGCACGCGCGTCGAGACGATGGTGGCGATAGAGTTGGCGGCGTCGTGCAGGCCGTTGAGGAAGTCGAACGCCAGGGCGACGACGACCAGGAAGCCCAGGATCAGGAGCGTGGGGTCCACGGGACTCTAGACCTGCTCGACGACGATGCCGCTGATGCGGTTGGCGACGTCCTCGAAGCGGTCCATGACCTTCTCGAGGTGGCTGTAGATGTCGATGCCGACGATGAAAGCCATGGCGTCACCGTTCCGGCTGGCCAGGAACAGGTCCTTTCGGCCCTGGTCGTACATGTGGTCGGACTGCTCCTCGATCTCGCGAATGCGCACGGAGATCTCGCCCAGCTTGTGGGCGTTCTGGCGCATCTTGGGCAGCAGGGCGACGGCTTCCGCCGTGAGTTTGGCGGCCTCGACGATGACGCCCGCCATCTCCTTCATCTGCGGCTCGAAGCTCTTGACCTCGAACAGGCTGACGACCTTGGCGGTCTTGCGCATCTGGTCGATGGCGTCGTCCAGCGAGGTGGTCAGGTCCTGGATGTCGCTGCGGTCGAAGGGGGTGATGAAGCTGCGGCGCACGGCCAGCATCACCTGGCGGGTGATGTCGTCGGCCTCTTCCTCGTGCCGGTAGACCCTGGCGCTGGCTTCCTCGACGGCGTCGCCGCCCTCGGTCATGTCGCGCAGCGCCTCGGCGCCGTCGATCAGCGTGCGGGCGTGAGCGGAGAACAGGTCGAAGAACGCGTCTTCCTTCGGCATGACGGCCTTGAACAAGCCCAGCATGGTGTCGGTCTTTCCTTGCGAGATCGCGTTCGTCCGTGGTCGGATCGCCGCGCGGCGCACCGGAACCACGGAAGGATTTGGCCGTCAAATCCTATCTGTGAAACTTATGTGACAGTTCTCGCGCGAACGACGCGATTGAGGCAGGATCGCTCCACCTTAGGGAAGGAGACGCCGATGGCCTTCACGCTGACCGTCAATGGGGAGCGGCGCGTCGCCGACGTGGACGGCGACACGCCGCTGCTGTGGGTGCTGCGCGACACGCTGGGCCTCGTCGGCGCCAAGTTCGGCTGCGGCGCGGCGCTCTGCGGCGCGTGCACGGTGCATCTGGACGGCGAGGCCATCCGGTCCTGCGTGACTCCGATCAGCGAGATCGGGGCTAGGAAGGTCACCACCATCGAGGGGATCGGCAAGACGCCGGTCGGCGCCAAGGTCCAGGAGGCCTGGAAGGCGATCGACGTGCCCCAGTGCGGCTACTGCCAGGCCGGCCAGATCATGTCGGCCTCGGCGCTGCTGGCCAGCAAGCCCAAGCCCACCGACGCGGACATCGACGAAGCGATGAACGGCAACCTCTGCCGCTGCGCGACCTACATCCGCATCAAGAAGGCGATCAAGGTCGCCGCCGGCCAGGAGAAGGCGTGATGGACGGCGAGATCCTGCGCGACCCGACCCGTCGCTTCGTGCTGCAGAGCGGCGCGGCCGTCGGCGGCGGCCTGCTGCTGAGCTTCACCATGACCGCCGAGGGCCATGCGGCTGGCGCTGCCCAGGTCAACGCCTATGTCCGCATCGCGCCGGACGGCAAGGTCACCATCGCCTCCAAGGTCCCGGAGGTGGGGCAGGGGATCAAGACCTCACTGCCGATGCTGATCGCCGAGGAGATGGATGTCGACTGGTCGGCCGTGACGGTCGAGCAGGCCATCGCCGACAGCAAGATCTACGGCCGCCAGGTCGCCGGTGGCAGCATGGCCACCACCCTGGAATACGACGGCCTGCGCCGGGTCGGCGCCAGCGTCCGGGCGCTGCTGATCCAGGCCGCCGCGACGCGCTGGAGCGTCCCCGCCGACAGCCTCTCGACCGAGCCCGGCGTCGTCGTCCACGCCGCCAGCAAGCGTCGCGCGTCGTACGGCGAGCTGGCCGCCGACGCCGCCAAGCTGACCCCTCCCGATCCCAAGGGCCTGGCCCTCAAGGACCCCAAGGCCTTCCGGATCATCGGCCAAAGCCACAAGAGCCAGAACCTCGACGCCATCACCACGGGCGCGCCGACCTTCGGGATCGACATGCGCCTGCCGGGCATGCTGTACGCGACCTTCGCCAAGGCCCCGACCTATGGCGCCAAGGTCGCCAGCGTCGATCTCGTCCCCGCCAAGGCGGTCAAGGGCGTCAAGGACGCCTTCGTCGTCGAGGGCGGCGACAACCTGCAGAGCATCGTACCCGGCGTGGCGGTCGTGGCCGACAGCTGGTGGGCGGCGCGCAAGGGCCGCGAGGCGCTGGATATCAAGTGGGCCGACCACCCGACGTCGGCCCAGAGCAGCAAGGGTTTCGAAGCGAAAGCCGCCGAGCTCGCCAAGGCCCCGCCGCACCGCACCGCCTACCATGACGGCGACGTCGACGCGGCGCTGAAGGGCGCGGCCAAGACGGTCAGCGCCGCCTACAGCTATCCGTTCCTGGCCCACGCGCCGATGGAGCCGCAGAACTGCACGGCCCAGGTCAAGGACGGGAAGGTGGAGATCTGGGCGCCGACCCAGAACCCCGAGGCCGGCCGCGCCCTGGTCGCCAAGGCGCTGAACGTCGATCCCTCGGCGATCACGATCCACCTGATCCGCTGTGGCGGCGGTTTCGGTCGACGGCTGATGAACGACTACATGGTCGAGGCCGCCGTGATCGCCTCGAAAGTCGCCGCGCCGGTCAAGCTGGTCTGGACCCGCGAGGAGGACATCCAGCACGACTTCTACCGGCCCGCCGGCTGGCACAACCTGACCGCCGGCCTCGACGCCAACGGCGCGGTGGTGGCCTGGAAGGACCACTTCGTCACCTTCGGCGAGGGCGAGACCTTCAACACCTCGGCCGGCATGAACTCGACCCAGTTCCCGTGCCGGGCCGTGGCCAACTACCGCCACGACATCTCGGTCATGCCGCTGGGCTTCCCGACCGGCTATCTGCGCGCGCCGGGCAACAACGCCTTCGGCTTCGTGATCCAGAGCTTCACCGACGAGCTGGCCCTCGCCGCGGGCAAGGACCCTATCGCCTTCCGCCGCGAGATGCTGGGCGCGCCGCGCCTGCTGGGCGAGCCGGGCAAGGGCGACAGCTTCCACACTGGTCGCATGCGCGACGTCCTCGACCTGGCCGCCGAGATGTCGGGCTGGGGCCGCAAGGTTCCCAAGGGCACGGGCCTGGGCGTGGCCTGTCACTACAGTCACCTGGGTTATGTGGCGGTGGTCATCCAGGCCAGCGTCAAGGGCGGCGCGATCAAGGTCGACAAGGCCTGGGCCGCCGTCGATTGCGGCCGCCAGATCGTCAATCCGGCGGGCGCCGAGCAGCAGGTCCAGGGCTCGGTCCTCGACGCGATCGGAAGCGCCCTCTACCAGGGCATGACCTTCGAGAACGGCGCGGCGGTCAACAGCAACTTCGGCGACTTCCCGCTGCTGCGCATCGCCGACGCCCCGCCGGTCGAGGTGCGTTTCAAGCTGTCGGACAACAACCCGACGGGGCTGGGCGAGCCGGCCTATCCGCCGACCCCGGCGGCGCTATGCAACGCCCTGTTCGCCGCCACCGGCAAGCGCATCCGCAGCCTGCCGATCGGCGACCAACTGGCTTGAAATCCTTAGGCTTGCTAGGAACGGGGCGTTCCCCCGTTCCTAGCTGAGCCGCGCCATGTCCCAGGTCACCGTCGTCAATCATCCGCTCGTCCAGCACAAGCTGACCCGGATGCGGGACAGGTCGACCTCGACCAAGACCTTCCGCGCCCTGATGCGCGAGACGGCGACCCTGCTCTGCTACGAGGTCACCCGCGACCTGCCGATGGACAAGGTCCAGATCGAGACGCCGGTCGCCAAGGCCACGGCCTATGAGATCGCCGGCAAGAAGCTGGTCTTCGCCCCGATCCTGCGGGCGGGCCTGGGGATGTGCGAGGGGATGCTGGACCTGGTTCCGTCAGCCCGCGTGGCCCACATCGGCCTCTATCGCGACCACGAGACGCTGGAAGCGATCGAGTACTACTTCAAGGCGCCGGAGGACATTTCGGGCCGCCTGGTGATCGTGGTCGATCCGATGCTCGCCACCGGCCATTCGGCCATCGCCGCGATCTCGCGCCTGAAGCACTACGGCGTCACCAACCTGCGCTTCGTCTGCCTGCTGGCCGCCCAGGCCGGGGTCGACGCCCTGCGCGAGGCCCACCCCGACGTGCCGATCTGGACGGCGGCGATCGACGAGAAGCTCAACGAGCACGGCTACATCGTGCCGGGCCTGGGCGACGCCGGCGACCGCACGTTCGGGACGCGGTAAGGGCGGCCTCAGACCGCCATGCTGTCGTAGACCACGACCTTGCTCCAGAGGTGGCCGCAGTCGGCGACGAACTTCTGGTGCAGCGGGTGGTCCTGATAGCGCTTCTGGTCCTCGACGCTCTTGAAGACCATCAGCTCGGAGACGTCGTAGCTGTTGTCGACCACGTCGCGCTTCTCGGTCGAGGCGGGCACGCCGACGTGCAACTGCTGGATGACGTCGATCGCCTTCAGCGCCTTCAGGCCCGCGATCAGTTTCTCGCGATCGGCCTGGGCGCCGGGGTTCTTGAGCCAGAAGAAGACCTGGTGGAACAGGAGCGGGGCGTCGATCGCGGCGCTCGCGGGCGTGGCCAGGGCGGCGCCGGCCGCCAGGCCGCCGGAGAGCAGGACGCGGCGGTCGAAAGGCGGCATGGGCGGGATTCTCCTCTGTTCGCCGTCGACCGTCCACGGTCGGTGCGATCCTTAAATCTCTTGGAGGCTGCAGCGTGCAGGACTGATCAGGTCAGTCAAGGACGACGCTGCGCGTCGCCGCGGCGCGGTCGCCGGAGGCGATCCTTGAGTGACCTGATCAGCCCTGCGATCGTCTCGCCGTGAGATGTAAGGATGGCTCCCGTCTCGGGGGACGGGGTTCCTGATGGGCGAGGGCGCGCATTCCATGATCCTCCCCCGCGATGCGGGGGAGGTGGCCCAGAGGGCCGGAGGGGGCCAGCT
>NZ_CALCDX010000240.1 GCF_937900395.1 uncultured Caulobacter sp. | reverse complement strand
TCATCCCCAGCCGCTCCGGATGAATCTGGGCCCCGGCATTCGCCGGGGAGGTCGGTGTCTTGGAGGGGCTCCGCGAACGTCAAGTCGATCCGCTAACCCCTCCGCGGTAGCGCTTGCCGTCAGGGAAATGTTATCGCCCGCGGAGGAATATCCTCGTCCATCGCCGCGGAGACCGCATGACCAAGCCCGGCACATCGTTCCTGGTGAACTTCGCCATGGCGGCGGCCCTGCTGTACGTGTTCCGCGCCGTGCTGTGGCCGTTCACCCTGGCGCTGGTGCTGGCGATCCTGATCATGGCGCTCAGCGAGCGGGTCGTGCGCCTGTTGCCCAAGGCGCGGCGCTGGATGGTGTTCGCCATCACCGCCGTGATCGTCGGCGGGATCATCGTCGCCAGCATGGCGGTGGTGATCGAGGGGGCGTCTCGGATCGTCGACAAGATGCCGGCCATGCTGGCGCGGATCGACCAGCTGCTGGCGATGATCCCCGCGCCGGGCGGGCGGCTGAGCCTGGAGGCCCTGGCCCAGAAGGTCGAGCTGGGGCCGGTGGCCGACCGCCTGCTGGGCAGCGTCCAGGACGCCTCCGCGGGCCTGGGCCTGACCCTGATCTTCCTGTTCTTCCTGCTGGTCTCCAAGCCGATGATCGAGAAGCGCGTCGACCAGATCGTCGCGTCGCGCGGCGGCCGGGGGCTGGCCACGGTGCTTGAGCGCAGCTTCTCGGGCGTCGAGAGCTACATGTACGTCCAGTCGATCACCGGCCTGATGATCGCCGTCGGGTCCTGGGCGGTGATGATGGCGGTGGGCCTGGACAACGCCCTGTTCTGGGGCCTGGTGATCTTCCTGTTCGCCTATCTGCCAGTGCTGGGGGTGCTGGCCGGCAGCGTCGGGCCGACCCTGTTCGCCCTGCTGCAGTTCCCCAGCCTGACCCCGGCGATCGTCGTGTTCGTCGGCATCCAGCTCGTCTCGTCGGTCGTCGGCAACCTGGTCCTGCCCAAGATGCAGGCCGACAGCCAGAACATCGACCCGGCCGCCAGCCTGATCGCCGTCGGCATGTGGACGGTGCTGTGGGGCGTGCCGGGCGCGTTCCTGGCCATCCCGCTGACCCTGGCGCTGATGTACGCCCTGGCCCAGTACGAGGACCTGCGCTGGCTGGCGGTGCTGATCTCGCACGACGGCGACCCGACTCCGATGGAGGCGGCGGAGTAGGGGGCGATCGGTCCGCCGTTCAAATCAACGATCGCCTTCCTGGGCCTTGTGCCCAGGACCCATACTGGCGGCAGGCTCCGCGCTTAGAGCAGAACGAAGCGGAACGGGCCGGGGCGCCGATCGACTCAGCGGCCACGGAACGATGGGTCCTAGGCACAAGGCCTAGGAAGGCGGGGAGTGTTGTTATCTCTGGCGAGCCTTACGCCCTCCAGCCATCCTCCCAACGAACTTCTGCAGCTTCGGCCGCACCCGCAGGAAGCGGCGGTAGAGCGCGTCCAGCGCCTTCAGCGCCCAGGGCCGCCGCGCCAGCAGGCCGAAGGGCCGCAGCACCGGGATCGCCCGCCACATGGCCGCGAAGGCCGCCGCGCCCGATAGCAGCTGGCCGTTCTCGCGGGCGTGGAACTTGGCGAGCAGGTCGGCGCGGTCGATCGGGCAGCTGGCGTCCTCGCTGGCCCCATCCTCTCGAGAGGCGTCGATGAAGCTGATCGCGCCCCGCCGATCCAGTCGGCGCATCAGGGCGATCTCGCGGATGCACAGCGGGCAAGCGCCGTCGAACCAGACCGTCACCTGAGCCATCGGTACGCCCTCCAGACTGTCTCTAGAGGTGGGCCCGCCGCGCCCGCCCGTCAATCGTTGACCCGCCTCAAGGCGCGCTGGCCCGCGAAGGCGGAGAACGCCGCCCTCGACCAAGCGGACAGAAGGATCAGGGCCATGAAGCACTATTTCGTCGGCGGCGGTATCGGCGCCCTGGCCGGAGCCGCCTTCCTGATCCGCGACGCGGGCGTCGCCGGCGCGGACATCGCGATCTACGAGAAGCACCCCAAGGTGTTCGGCGGCTCGCTGGACGGTTCGCGCCTGCCGGACGGGTCGTACTCGCTGCGCGGCGGGCGGATGCTGACCACCGACCACTACGAGTGCACCTGGGACCTGCTCTCGACCATTCCCAGCGTCGACGCGCCCGGCCAGACGGTGCGCGAGCAGACCGTCGCCTTCAACAAGGAGGTCGTGGCCCACTCCCAAGCCAGGCTGGTCGACCGCAACCTGCACAAGGTGGACGTGACCCACCTGGGCTTTTCCATGCAGGACCGGCTGGAGCTGGTGCGGCTGATGCAGACGCCCGAGGAGACCCTGGGCGATGATCCGATCACCGACTGGCTGTCGCCGCCGTTCTTCGAGACCAATTTCTGGTTCATGTGGCAGACGACCTTCGCCTTCCAGCCCTGGCACAGCGCCGTCGAGCTGAAGCGCTATTTCCATCGCTTCATGAACGAGTTCCCGCGCATCGAGACGCTCGGCGGGGTCAAGCGCACGGTCTACAACCAGTATGACGCCATCGTCGTCCCGCTGGAGCGCTGGCTGCGCGAGCGCGGGGTGAACTTCGTCGGCGACACGGTCGTCACCGACATGGAGATCGCCACCGAGGCCGGCCGCCACCGCGTCACCCGCCTGGTCCTGGATCGCGCGGGCAAGGTCGAGACGGTGGACGTGGCGCCCGACGACCTCGTCTTCTACCAGAACGGCTCGATGACCGACGCCACCAGCCTCGGGACCATGGAGGCTCCGCCGCCGGCCATGACCAAGGCCGACAGCCAGGGCTGGGCGCTGTGGGAGAAGATCGCCGCCGGCCGTCCCGAGTTCGGCAATCCCGCCGCCTTCAACACCCAGATCGGCCGCAGCCTGTGGGAGTCGTTCACGGTCACCTGCCGCAACCCGAAGTTCTTCGACGCCATGAAGGCCTTCAGCGGCAATGAGGCCGGGACCGGCGGCCTCGTGACCTTCAAGGACTCGCGCTGGCTGATGTCGGTGGTGCTGTACCACCAGCCGCACTTCCTGGATCAGCCGAAGGGCTGGTCGGTGTTCTGGGGCTACGCCCTGCATCCCGACCGGGTCGGCGACTTCGTCGCCAAGCCGATGAGCCAGTGCGGCGGCCGCGAGATCCTGCAGGAGCTGTGCGGCCATCTGGGCCTGGAGCCGGACGTCTTCGAGGACGCGACCTGCGTGCCCTGCCGACTTCCCTACATCACCTCGATGTTCATGCCGCGCCGCAAGGAGGACCGTCCCCTGCCGGTCCCGGAGACCTCGGTGAACCTGGCCTTCGTCAGTCAGTTCGTGGAGATCCCGGACGACGTTGTCTTCACGGTCGAATATTCGGTGCGGGCGGCGCAGATGGCCGTGTACCAACTGAAGGGCGTCGACCGCCCGATCCCGCCGATCACCCGCCACGACCACGCGCCCGAGGTGCTGCTGCGCACGGTGGCCAAGGCGATGCGCTGAAAATACGGTGTCATCCCGGATAGCCGCTGCGAGGCTTCCGGGATGACACGGTATGTTTGGCCGCCTCTCGACGGCGCGCTCAGTGGGCGTCATCCTTCCCCAAAAAGGGAGGGAGAGGGCGACATGGCGCCGTTTCGACTGTTCCTGCTGGCGTGCCTGGTGGCGATCGTCGGCTACACCAGCGTGACCATCGCCAACCATGGCTGGAACCTCTTGCCGATCTTCTTCGGCGACATGGCGGCGATGGGCTGGCCGGGCCAGTTCAATCTGGATTTCTTCTGCTTCCTGCTGCTGTCAGGCCTGTGGGTCGCGTGGCGCGGCGGCTTCAAGCCGGCGGCCCTGGCGCTGGGCGTCGTCGCGGTGTTCGGCGGAATGCTCTTCCTGTCGATCTACCTGCTGATCCTGCTGTCGCGCTCGGGCGGGGACATCCGTCGCGTGCTGCTGGGCGAACGGGCTTAGGGCGCGTCGTTCTCCTCCTAGGGCCCGCAGGTCCACTCGCCCTCGATCACGCGGCGGGCGCCGTCGGCCCGGTCGTAGGTGAGGGTGGCGGGGCTGGGCGGCGATTCACCGCCGCCGCGCGCCGGACCGGTCACCGCGATGCTGACGGTCTTGCCCCGCCCGCTGAAGGTCGCCCCCTTCAGCATGCCGTCGAAGCCGCCGGGCGCGGCGACGCGCTCGACATAGTCGCCCACCTTGACCAGGCCGAAGGCGGGATCGCGCGAGCCGACGACGCCCATGGCGATCAGCAGCGGCTCCGGGTCGCCCGCGCTAAAGCCGCAGCCCAATTCTCCCTCGAGCGGATTGGCCTCGCGGTCGGCGGCGGTCAGGGGCGACAGCTGGATCGGCGAACCGTCGCCCCCGACCGTGGCGCTTTGAGCGGCCGGCGGCGCGGCGGGTGTCGGGGTGGGCGCGGCCGGCGCGGGCTCGGCCTTGTCCGCCGCGGGCCTGGGCGAGCAGGCGGCGAGAGTCAGGGCGGCCAGCGCGGCGGCGGCCGCGCGAGGGTGTCCGGTCATGGCGGTCTCCCGCTGGGTGGTCAGGCAGCCGCGGGCTCGGCGCTGACCCTGACGGCTTTCCAGTGCCGCTCCAGGGTCCAGGCCGCCACCGCCAGCCACAGCAGGCCGAGGAAGGCGTGGCCGCGCTGCCAGTAGCCAACGTCGTGGCCGGTGCGGACGTTCCAGACGCCGGTCAGCAGGGCGAACACCAGCAGAAGGCCGAAGAACCAACCCAGAGAGAAATTGGCGAGGCGACGGTGGTCGGGTCGGCCCCACAGCGCCCAGGCGGTGAACAGCGGCGCGAACTGGATGGCCAGGCCCACGCCGCAGGCGCGGTGCATCGGATCGGGCCAGTGAAACACGCCCGCGAAGACGGCGCCCAGGCCGGTCAGCGCCACGAACAGCCCCGCGAAGGCCGACACCGTCCGGCGTCCTCCGGCGTGCTCCAGGGCGTGGGTGAAGCCGGCGCCGGCGAACAGGCCCGCGATCCCGGCGATGACCATGCCGATGTTGAACACCTCCGGCATCGGCGCGGCCGGCCCGCCCAGCTCGCTGATGAACTGCGCGCCGGCGTCGAAGCCGGGGAACAGCCGCTGGGCGATCCACACGTCGGCCACCATCACGGCCGGCGCGATCACGCCGATCTTCAGGAAAGCGCCGGTGCGAAGCAAGGGGAGGGGCCTCGGGAGAATGGAGAGGCCGAAAATCGCTCTGGATGGGAGAGGGGTCAACCGCTGATGCCCACCCACCCCCCCCGATTTCCCGGCGAATGCCGGGACCCAGATTCATCCGGGGACTTCGACGTGCTCGCGCCTGAGCGCCGCGAGAGAACGTCCAACTCAGCGGGTTCGATCTGGGCCCCGGCATTCGCCGGGGAGGTCGGGTTATTGGCTAGCCGCGGACCTACTTCGCCGCGGACGGATGGCCCGCCGGCGCGAAGGCCGCGCCGAAGAAGTCGCCCTTCTTCCAGACCGGGCGGGCCGGGGTGTTGGCCAGCTCGCGGGCGATCTCGTAGTTCACCAGGGCGAACTTGGCGGCCGCCTGGTAGTCGATCGGCTGGTTCAGGTCATCGCCCGGGTGGTGGTAGTTGGTCTTCAGGAAGGTGGTGAAGGCCTTCTCGCCGCCGTTCTGGAAGCCGGTCATCAGGAAGACGGCCGGGATACCCTGCTCGACGAAGCGGTAGTGGTCCGAGCGGGTGAAGAGGCCCTCTTCCGGCAGCGGGTCGCCCGACAGGCCCACGCCCACGCGGGCGGCGGCGTGCTTAACGGCCTCGCCGACGGTCGAGCGGTCGGCGCCGAAGGCGATGACGTCGGTGAACGGATACAGCAGCACCGGCATGTCCAGGTTCACGTCGGCGGCGATGTCGGCCTTCTTCACGGTCGGGTTCGTGGCGAAGTAGTCCGAGCCGACCAGACCCTTCTCCTCGCCGGTGACGGCCAGCAGAACGATCGAGCGCTTGGGGCGAACCTTGGTGTTCTTGAAACCGCGCGCGACCTCCAGCAGGGTCGCGATCCCCGAGGCGTTGTCGAGCGCGCCGTTGTTGACGCGGTCCTCGCCGGGCTTGGCGTTTTCCTTGATCCCGATGTGATCCAGGTGGGCCGACAGGATGACGGTCTGGGCCTTCAGCTTCGGGTCCGAGCCCTCGATGATCCCGACGACGTTGCTGCTTTCGCGCTTTTCGATCTCGGTTTTCAGCACGACCTTGGCCTTGGTCGCCAGGGGGAAGCCCTTGACCGCGCCCTGCGGGGTCTCGGCCTCGGCCAGGACGGCGTCGAGAGCGGTCGGGGACCCGGCAAACAGCTTGGCCGCGCCGGCCAGGCTGATCTGGGCCAGGGCCGGAGCGGCCGGCGCGCGGATCGCGCCGACGTCCTGGGCGTCGCGCCAGGTCACGCGCCATTCCTTCATGCCGTTCAGGCCGCGCGCGAACGGACGGCGCTTCTCGCCGCTGGTGGTCGGGATGGTCAGCACGCCGATCGCGCCGCGCTTGGCCGCTTCGGTCCGCTTGGTGTTGGGGCTGGAGAGGTGGGCGCGCTCCTCGGTCTGGATCGAGGACGGGGCGCCCGTCAGCATGACGACGATCTTGCCCTTCACGTCCAGGCCCGCGTAGTCGTCGCGACCGCGCGTGGCGTCGACGACGCCGTAGCCGACGAAGACCAGCGGGGCCTCGACCGACAGGTCGGCGGCCTGGGCCTGGGCGTTCGGCAGGTAGTCCTCGCCGTACTTCAGGGCGACCGCGGCGCCGCCATCAGCCTGGGGGGCGCCGGTCAGCGTCAGCGAACCCTCGCCGGCCGGACGGAAGGCCAGCAGCGGCACGCGCTGCAGGTAGGAGCCCTTGTCGCCGCCCGGCTTGACGCCCAGCAGGGCGTACTGGGCCGCGACATAGTTGGCGGCGATGTCGTAGCCGCGCGTGCCGGCCTCGCGGCCTTCCATCGCGTCGTCGGCCAGGAAGGTCATGTGCGCCTTGATCGCCTCGGCGGAGGGGACGAAGTCCGAGCCGGCGTGGGCGGTCTTGGAGGCCGCCTTTTGAGCGGCGGCGGCGGGCTTGGCGGGAGCGGCCGCCAGGACCGGCTGGGCGACCATCAGCAGGGCGGCGCTGGCGAGCGCGGCGCGACGCGTGAACGACATTCTCAAGAGGCTCCTCGGGACGCGAACGTCGGACCCTATCGGCGGTCGTCGCGTCGAAACGGTTATCGAAAAACGGCCCCAGGCGGGCGGCCGCGAACCATGTCGGGACGATGACAGCTTGTCGAGGCGTGGCGACCTAAACGTTTGGTAATCTTCGGCAGGATCTTGCGCGGATGGGGGCGGGCGAGGGCCGGACGCCGCCGTTGCGCGCCGTCAAACCTCGCTCTTCCCGTCCTCCACCTCCGGAGGAGGGCATCATTCCGCCTCCAGCGGAGGTGGGACTGGAAACCGATATCATGGTTAATTCGCGCTAAAAAAGGTGACTAAGTGGTAAATTTTACCATCTTTGGTTGCGACCGCTTAACCGAAACGACCGGATAACTCGCGACGAGCAAGGAGGACGCCTTATGCAGGCTCTCGCTATCGCCGCCGCCGGTATGACGGTCGCCGCCAACCGCTTGAACGCTAGCGCTCAGCGGGTCGCGTCGTCCGACGCGCACGCCGAGACGGTCGAGGAACTGAAGGACGTGGACTACGCCAAGGAACGTGTCGAGCAGATCAGCGCTCAATACGACTTCAAGGCCAACGCCAAGGTCATTCAGACCGCCGACCAGATGACCGGCGCGCTGCTGAACATCAAGGCCTAGTCCCGCTCCACGCGTTTGGGTCTCGCGCTGTCCCGGTTCGCCGGAAGAGCGCCGGACTCTGCCCGCCGCCAAGCGCCCGAAGCGCGCCCCCTTTTGCCGAGGGCGCTTGGCCGCCGCCTCCCGCAGCGCCCCCTATGTTTGCGGGAGGCGGCCCCTATGGGGGCCGCCTAGTTCGCCATTAGAACCACTCGTCATCCCGGCCGTAGCGAAGCGGAGAGCCGGGACCCAGGGGCGGCCGCATCGCGCTTCGCCTGGGGCGCAAGGACGAGGGATTGGCTTCAGCAGTTCCAGCTCTCGTAGAGATCGAGCCACTGAGGGTTCTCGGCCTCGATCAGTTGCAGCTTCCAGGCCCGCCGCCAGCGCTTGATGCGCTTCTCGTAGACGATCGCCTGATCGACTTCCGCGAACTCTTGATACCAGACCAGCTTGGTGACGCCGTATTTGGCTGTGAAGCCTGTCTTCGCTTCTCGGTGCTGCCAGACACGGCGCGAAAGGTCCGCCGTGACGCCGGTGTAGAGCGTGCCGTTCCGTCCGCTGGCGAGGATGTAGACGAACGACTGGTGCGCCATTCGTTGATGTAACTATAGGTTGATTGTCTATGCAATTGCTCTCGTCATCCCGGGCGGCGTAGCCGACCCGGGACCCAGGGGCGAGCGGCAATACGGCGGCCCCTGGGTCCCGGCTCTCCGCTTCGCTGCGGCCGGGATGACGAGGGCAATTGTGGTGAGGAGGGCGAGAACTACCTCGCCTTGTCCATCAGCCCAGCAAACCGCTCGAACAGATACAGGCTGTCGGTCGGGCCGGGCGAGGCTTCCGGGTGGTGCTGGACGCTGAAGACCGGCTTGTCGGCCAGCGCGATGCCGGCGTTGGTGCCGTCGAACAGCGAGACGTGGGTCTCCTGCACCGGCGCGGGCAGCGAGGCGCTGTCCACGGTGAAGCCGTGGTTCATCGAGACGATCTCGACCTTGCCGGTGGTCAGGTCCTTCACCGGGTGGTTCGCGCCGTGGTGGCCCTGCTCCATCTTCACGGTCTTGGCGCCCAGGGCCAGGGCCAGCATCTGGTGGCCCAGGCAGATGCCGAACACCGGCTTGCCGCTGGCGACCAGCTTCTGGATCTCGGGCACGGCGTATTCGCCGGTCGCGGCCGGGTCGCCGGGGCCGTTGCTCAGCAGCACGCCGTCCGGGTTGCGAGCCAGGATGTCCTCGGCCTTGGTGTCGGCCGGCACCACCGTGGCGCGGGCGCCGACATGGGCCAGGGCGCGCAGGATGTTGCGCTTGACGCCGTAGTCGATGACCACGACCTCGTACTTGGGCTTATCGAGCTTGGCGTAGCCTTCCGGCCACGACCACAGGCCCTCGTCCCAGGTGAAGGTCTGGGTGGTCGAGGCGTCCTTGGCGAGATCCAGGCCCACCAGGCCTTCCCAGGCCTTGGCCTTGGCGACCAGGGCCGGAAGGTCGAACTTGCCGTCCGGCGAATGGGCGATGACGCCGTGCGGCATGCCGGTCTCGCGAATCTTGCGGGTCAGGGCTCGGGTGTCGATCCCGGCCAGGCCGATCACGCCGCGGGTCTTCATCCAGGCGTCGAAGTCGCCGCCGGCGCGCCAGTTGGCCTGCTCGGTCGGGACGTCGCGGAACAGGGCGCCGCGGGCGGCCGTCTCGGCCACGCCGGTGACCTGCTCGACGTCCTCGGCGTTCGTGCCGACATTGCCTACGTGCGGGAAGGTGAAGGCCACGATCTGGGCCATGTAGGAGGGGTCCGTCAGGATCTCCTGGTAGCCGGTCATGGCGGTGTTGAAGCACACCTCGCCGACCGCGTCGCCGACCGCGCCGCAGCCCACGCCTTGCAGGATCGTGCCGTCCGCGAGGGCCAGAACGCCGGTGACGCCGGGAAGAAGGTCTTGGGACATTCTGTTGAGCGCTCCTGAACGCGATGGCCCGGAATTGGGCGGCCTATTTTTGCAAAAAAGCGGGCCAAGGTGCACCCCTGCCCAGCCCCGGAGAGCCGGGGCGTTACTTCTAAAAAACGGACGGGCTTTTGGCCCGTCCGCCGCGCAAACGGCGGCGTGTCTAGGGGGTATGGGGGAGGGGGTCAACCCCTCTCGATCACGCGAATTTCGCGGGCCTCCACATTCCCGTGATCACTGAACGCGCGCCCTCGCGCGAGGCGGGAAAAACGCTTTATAGTAAAGGGCTTCCAGACATGGCTCTTAGAGAAGCGCGACGGACACGGGAGGACGGCCCATGCTCGAGTTGCGTCCCAATTGCGAGTGCTGCGACCGCGACCTGCCGCCGGCCAGCCCGGAGGCGCGAATCTGCACCTTCGAGCACACCTTCTGCGCCACGTGCGCCGAGCTGCGCTTCGACGAGATCTGCCCCGACTGCGGCGGCGGCCTGGTCGCCCGCCCGATCCGGCCCGAGGTCCAGCTGCACCGCTTCCCCGCCTCGCTGCGCCGGGTGATCAAGGCCCATCGGCCGGCGACGCCGCCGACGCCTCACCGCGAGCCCGAGCGGCCGGCGGGGTGGGTGTAAGCGCTCCCACTCCTTATGAAAGGGGCTCGAAGCGCCCCCTCCGTCACGTCGCCTATCGGCGCCGCGCCACCTCCCCCGCAAGCGGGGCAGGAGGAGTCCGCTTCATCCTCACCCGTGTAACGGGGGAGGTGGCTCGGCGCGAAGCGGCGAGACGGAGGGGGCGCTGTTCACGTTAACCTCCCCCCAACCCAACACCGTTGCGCCGGCGCCGCAGTGGCCAACCAAAGGTCCGACACTCTCCCGACAACAAGGTCTGACCACGTTGACACACGAGGACATACCTCGTAACGCTTCCAGTGTGACCGCTACCACTGCCTTATGGCGGGGCGTCAGACTCTAAAAGGAGTCGGCGGGTCGCGGCGAACAACGAACTGGCGCAAGGCGTCAACCTTAGGGGGAGAAACATGCGGACTACCCGACAAAACCGTTCCGCCCGTCGTCTGGCTCTGATCGGCGCGACCTGCCTGACCACTTTGACGATCGGTCAGGCCGCTTACGCTCAAACCGCCCCGGCCCCGGCCGCCGCGGAGGACAACAGCGCGGTCGAAGAAATCGTCGTTACCGGCTACCGCAAGAGCCTGGCGCAATCGACGGTCGCCAAGCGCGAGACCACCGGCTTCGCCGACGCGATCTTCGCCGAAGACATCGGCAAGTTCCCCGACTCCAACATCGCCGAGTCGTTCAACCGCATCCCCGGCATCACCATCACGCGTGACATCACCGGCGAAGGCACGAACGTCGCCATCCGCGGTCTCGGCTCGAACTTCACCAACGTGACCCTGAACGGCGCCTCGATCGCCGTGGCCTCGTCGGGCGCGACCGACGCGCAAGGCACCGACCGTTCGGTCGACCTGTCGTTCTTCCCGACCGACCTCTTCACCAAGCTGACGGTGAACAAGAGCTACTCGGCCAGCCTGCTGGAAGGCGGCGCGGCGGGTAACATCGACATGCGCTCGGCGCGTCCGTTCGATCGTCCCGGTCAGCACCTGAGCATGAACATCCAGGGCGTGAAGGCCGACGGCGCCAAGCTGGGCGGCAAGGGTTCGCTGATCGCCAGCAAGACCTGGGACAACTTCGGCGTCCTGTTCGGCGTTTCCGGCCAGCGCCTGAAGACCGACACGCGCGGCTACGAGACCATCGGCTTCACCAACCCGAACCTGTCGGCGGCCCAGTGCGGCGCGACCAGCGGCTGTAACGCCACGGGCGGCGGCAACTGGACGATCCCGGCCACGGTGCCGGTCGGCGCCGGCGGCGGCCTGGTCGCCGGCACGACCATCGACCGCGCCTTCCTGCTGGCCAACAACCCCGGCGCCACGATCCAGCAGATCGACAACGGCCTGCTGCCGCGTATCGGCCGCCCGTCGGCCAACTACGGCACGCGCGATCGCATCAACCTGGTGGGCAGCCTCGAGTGGCAGCCGAACGACGACATGAAATTCTATGTCGACGGTCTGTACGGCTACAAGAAGAACGACCTGATCCGCGAAGACATCATGTGGATCATCCGCAACGGCGCGGTCATTCCGCTGAACACCAAGTACGACAAGGCCGACTGCTCGACGGGCTGCACCGTCACCCAGGGCACCTACGCCAACTCGAGCTTCTTCCTGGAATTCCGCCCCTATCTCGAAAAGACCGAGCTGTGGGGGATCAATCCGGGCGGCGAATGGCAGATCAACGACAAGCTGAAGGTCGAGGCCCAGGCCAACTACACCAAGAGCACCTTCCACCGCGAAAGCCCGACCTTCGGTCCGGCGACCGCGCTCGGCAACGGCGTGACGGTGGACTACACCTACAACCCGACCGGCGTCCCGACGATCAAGAGCAGCATCGACCTGAACAACCCCGCCAACTTCGTGTGGACCGGCGGTCGCCTGAACATGCAGGACGAGAAGCGCTGGTATGAGACCAAGGGCGCTCGCGGTTCGGTTACCTGGGGCGACGAGGCTCTGAGCCTGAAGTTCGGCGCCAATTACGACGACATCTCGCGCACCATCCGCGGCTATGACAACAGCGGCGCCTGGCAGAACGCGACCTGCGGCAACAATCCGAGCCTGAACCTGCCCTCGCCCAACAGCGGCCCGCCCTGCCAGGGCCTGAACCAGCCGGGCGCCGCCCCGGCCGGCTATCCGACCTATCCGGGCTACGGCACGGGCTACACGGCCGGTCAGTCGGGCACGCTCACCTATGGCGGCTCGCTGATCCCGACGACCAGCCTGGCCAGCTACCTGAAGCCCGGCCCGGCCGGCTTCGTCACCGTCGACTGGGACAAGGTCAAGAAGGCCACCAACTACGACCAGTTCCACGACAACACGCCGGAGTCGGGTGGTTCCAACACCGGCGCCAGCGGCGGCTATATCAACGAGAAGAACAGCTCGGCCTATACCGAGTTGAACGGCGTGACCCAGGTCAAGGACAGCGACCTGCGCTACAACATCGGCATCCGCTACGTGCACACCAAGCAGACGATCGGCGGCCGCGTCTCGCTGGCGGATCCGCGCAACACCCTGCCGGGCGGCGCTCAGCTGCCGGACGGCGCGCGCTATCCGAACGTCACCAACTTCGTCTACACCGAGAACACCTATTCGAAGTGGCTGCCGGCCGCGAACATCGCCTATGACGTCAGCGAGAACGCCGTGGCCCGCGTCGCGGTCTCGGAAACGATGACCCGTCCGGATCCGGCCGCTCAGCTGCCGGGCGTTTCCTTCGGCGCCCCGTCGGCCGACCAGGCCACGATCGGCAACTCGGCCCTGAAGCCGTACTTCTCGAAGAACATCGACCTGGGCTTCGAATTCTACACCGGCCAGGAAGGCGTGATCGCGGTCAACGCGTTCCGCAAGTCGCTGACCGGCTTCACGACCAACAACGTCGTGACCCAACCGTTCTCGGCCCTGGCCCAGTACGGCATCACCTACGACACCCTGAACGACACCCAGAAGACGGCCATCAACTCGCGTGGCGGCCCGACCCAGGCTCAGGTTCAGATCCAGTCGCAGATCAACGTGCCCAACAAGCTGACGATCAACGGCCTGGAATTCCAGTGGGTGCAGCCGCTCGACTTCCTGACCAGCCGCTTCGGCGTCGAGGGTCTGGGCTTCAACGCCAACGCCACGATCGTCGACCAGACCAGCAACGGTCCGGCGACCGCCTACGGCGTGGCCAAGTACACCTACAACCTGACCGGCTACTACGAGCACAACGGCGTCAGCCTGCGTCTGAGCCACGTCTACCGGAAGGGCTCGCAGTCCAGCGGCGCCAACCAGAACGGCGTGACCCAAGCCGCCCTGTTCTCGGACGACTACAAGCAGACGGACTTCTCTTCGAGCTACGATCTGGAGAAGATCTTCGGCATGAAG
Organism: uncultured Caulobacter sp.; assembly: GCF_937900395.1. Classification (GTDB taxonomy): domain Bacteria; phylum Pseudomonadota; class Alphaproteobacteria; order Caulobacterales; family Caulobacteraceae; genus Caulobacter. The sequence continues at coordinate 56,258 of NZ_CALCDX010000240.1, read as the reverse complement.
AACGCGCCGCAGGTGACCTTCAACGTCACCAACCTGACCAACGAGTCGCTGCGCTCGTACTTCCAGTACGACAACGCGACCTTCACCTACTACAAGCCCGGCCGTACTTACGTGCTGGGCCTGCGGATGAGCTTCTAGGCTTATCGAAATCGGTCCGGGTCCTTCGGGATCCGGACCGCGCTTCCTCCCCCAAGACCATCTGGCCCGGCCTCGCGCCGGGCCTTTCTTTTGGGCCGTAGGCGGCCGACGCGGACAATCTGTCGCAACCCCGCGCGGGCGGCGGCTACCGGAACCTTAACCAGGATCGGGTTACGTCCTCCGGAAAGGAGCTCAAACCCGATGATCCCCACCCCGCCCCAAGAGCTGTTCTCGGCGAGCCGCCTGATCTTCGGATTGGCGGAAGCGCTCGTGGGCATGGTGCTGTCGGCCGCCGTGCCGGTCAGCCTGGTGGTGTTCGCGGTCCTGACCTTCTGAGGTTCCCTGGCTGAGGTCCGCTGGCGGGTGCGTCCCGCGCGCGGCGATGCTAAACCCCGACCCCATGACGAGCATCACCACCGTCGGCGTCGACGCCGACGACACTCTCTGGCACTGCGAGAGCCTGTTTCGCCTTTCGCACCAGCGCTTCCTGGACCTGCTGTCCGAGCACGGCGACCCGGAGAAGATCGAAGCCCAGCTGACGGCCGTCGAGAAGCGCAATCTCCGCGTCTACGGCTATGGGGCCAAGGGCTTCACCCTGTCGATGATCGAGACGGCGCTGGAAGTCACCGACGGCGCGGTCGACACCCGCGTGATCCGCGAGATCCTGGCCGTCGGCCGCGAGATGCTGACCGAGCCGATCGAACCGCTGCCCGGCGTCGAGAACGCCCTGGCCGCACTGTCGGAGCAATATCGCCTGGTCCTGATCACCAAGGGGGATCTGCTGCACCAGGAGCAGAAGCTGGCCTCGTCGGGCCTGGGCGACTACTTCGTGGCGGTCGAGATCGTGTCGGAGAAGGACGCCGGGACCTACCGCAGGGTGTTCGACCGCTACGGCACCGGCGCCGAGCAGGCGGTGATGGCCGGCAATTCGATGCGCTCGGACATCCTGCCGGCCCTGGAGGCCGGCTGCTGGGGCGCGCTGATCCCGTATCCGCTGGTCTGGTCCCACGAGGCCGCCGAGGCGCCCGAGAACCATCCGCGCTACGTCGAGCTGGCCAGCATCAGCGAGCTGCCGGCGTGGGTGGATCACGTAGCGAAATCCCTCTCTCTTTGAGAGAGGGAGGGGCCCGCCGCGAAGCGGTGGGAGGGTGAGTGGTTGCGGCGGTGACCGCTCTGCCGGCGCGCCGTCAAACCTCGTAACCTCTCACCCCAACCCTCTCTCTAGGAGAGAGGGGGCTTTGGGGGCTTCCCCAGCCCCGCCAGCCAATCCCGCGCCGGGCGCTCGAAGAACACCAGCGACAGATAGGCGATCGGGAACAGGGCCACGACCCAGAACAGAACCCACAGGCGCATCAGGTCGCCGTTCAGGCTCCACATCCCCAGACCCACCCAGGCCAGGCCCATCTTCAGGGCGATCGGGTGCAGAAGGTACAGGCTGAACGACAGCTGCGCCCACGGCGCCAGTCGCCGGCTGACGCCGCCCTGGACGCCCTTGGCGTCGGCCGCCACGCCCAGCAGGCCGATGGCGTAGACGACGAACAGCAGGACGGTCCTCGGCGTTCCCGCCCACGAGGCGACCAGATAGGCCGCGAGCAGCAGCCACATCAGCAGGTTCGGGCGCGGGATCTTCGCCAGCGGCCCTCGCAGCTGGAAGGCCGCCATGCCGATCAGGAAGCCCGGAACCGCGCGGAGCACCCCGTAGTCCCAGGTCCACTGGTGGAAGGGCCTGTCGCCGTGCGGGGTCTGCAGCATGACCACGATCGACAGCAGGGCCGTCGCCAAGGTGACCCACGGGCCGCGCGCCGTCAGCAGGAACAGCAGCGGCAGGATCAGGTACATCCCCATCTCGGCGCTGATCGCCCAGCTGACGAAGTTCCAGGTCTGGGAATGGCAGACTCCCCACGCGTGGATGAAGACGATGTTGGGCACGATGCAGGCCACATCGTAGCGACGCGGATCGCGGTCCTGGATCCAGCCGGCCGCGCCGGCGGCGGCCACGGCGATGAACACCAGCATTGTCGCCCAGTGCAGTGGCCCCAGCCGCGCCACGCGCTTTTGCAGGAAGTCCCGGTACTTGCCGAAGGTGCTCAGCTTCCCGGTATAGATCGCCGCCATCACATAGCCGGAGATCAGGAAGAACAGGTCCACGATCAGGCTGAAGGTCTTGATCGTGTCGTCCGCCCACTGCCAGTGGCCGTCCAGATTGATGAACCGGTTGAAGTGGAACACCACGATCATCACCGCCCCGACGATCCGCAGGGCGTCGAGATGCAGCATCTGGTCGGAATCAGGCTTGAGGGGCGGGAGCTTCAGCATGGGGCAGTGGTGGCATGGGAAGGGGCTTCAGAACAGATACCCTCTCTCTTTGAGAGAGGGAGGGGCCCGCCGCGCAGCGGCGGGAAGGTGAGTGGTCAAGCCCTTCCCATGCGCAACACGGCCAGGATTTCATCGGCGGTCCCACCTGGATCGGTCAGAACCCGCTCGTTGCGAAATCTCAGCGCAAGATAGCCGCAGAGCTCCAGGATCCGCGCACGGTCCGCGTCCTGCTCCTCCCGCCCCTCGTGAACGGGCCCGTCGAGTTCGACGACGACTTTCGCGGACTGGCAGACGAAATCGACGATGTAGCGGTCCACGACCGCCTGGCGCATGAACTTGAAGCCACCCAGACGTCGGTTGCGGACTATCGCCCAGAGCGTCTTCTCGGCGAAGGTCTGGCGCTGACGAAGCTGACGGGCGATCACGGTGCGGTTCACCGGAAGAGCATGGCTGTGCTCTTCGAGAGTGTTCAACCAAAGGAATCCGCGTTTCGGCGAGCGCTTGACCACTCACCCTCCCATCGCTGCGCGATGGGCCCCTCCCTCTCTCAAAGAGAGAGGGATTTCCTCAAATCGCCACCCTTTTCGCGATCGCGCTGCGGCGCGCCTTGGTCTCCTGCTGGGCTTTCTGGACCGCTTCGGTCTCGGTCGCGTGCAGCAGGTGGTCGATGACGCGTTCCAGGTGGTTGCGCATGGCCTGGCGGGCGGCGGCGGGGTCGCGGGCCTTTAGCGCTTCGACCACGCGGCGGTGCTCGACGATGCGGGGCTCAAGGCCCATGCCGCGGGCGCGGGCCAGGATGTTACGGGCCAGGGGCGAGCGATTGCGCCAGTCCCACAGGTTCTCGATCGTGGCGATGATCGCGCCGTTGCCGGTGGCGCGGGCGATGGTCAGGTGGAACTCGCGGTCGGCGTCCTCGCCCCGGATCTCCTCCTCCTCATGCATCCGCTGCAGAAGGCTTTCCAGCTCGGCGATCTGCTCGTCGGTGATCGAGGTGGCGGCGAGGGCGGCGGCCTCGCCTTCGAACAGGCGGCGGGCCTCGATCAGCTCGAAGGCGCCGATCTCGAAGTCAATGTCGCTGGAGGGCGCGACCGGCCGCACATTGCCGGTGACATAGATGCCCAGGCCGTGGCGGGCCTCGATCATGCCCAGCATTTCCAGCGCGATCATCGCCTCGCGCAGGGTGGGGCGGGAGACCCCGAACTGTTCGGCCAGCTCCCGCTCGGTCGGCAGGCGATCGCCGATCTTGTACTGCCCGGCCTCGATGGCCTCGGCCACGGTGTCGGCGATCTTACGGTAGAGCTTGACGTTGTCTGACATGGTCGGCGAAGGGGCCCGAAAGGCGCTAGCTTGTCTAGGTGTCGTTTCTACCACGGACCACGGCGACGCTTGGCGTGTTTTCTCCTGACAGGCTCCCTCCGCCTGCGCTCACCAATCGTGCATCGAGCCGTCCAGGCGGCGGGCGATCGGCAGATAGGCGCGCTTGTAGGGATACTTGGCGGCCAATTCCTCGTCGATGTCGACGCCCAGGCCCGGCGCGTCGCCGGGGTGCAGCATGCCGTCCTTGAACGTGTAGGCGTGCGGGAACACCGCGTCGGTCTCGGCCGTGTGGCGCATGTACTCCTGGACGCCGAAGTTCGGGATCGACAGGTCGAAGTGCAGGGCCGCGCCCATGCAGACCGGCGACAGGTCGGTGGCCCCATGGCAGCCGGTGCGCACGTGGTGCAGGTCGGCGAAGGCGGCCAGCTTCTTCAGGTGGGTGATCCCGCCGGCGTGCACGGCCGTGGCGCGGATGTAGTCGATCAGCTGCTCCTCGATCAGCTGCTTGCAGTCCCAGATCGAGTTGAAGATCTCGCCGATCGCCAGCGGTGTCGTGGTGTGCTGGCGAATGATCCGGAAGCTGGCCTGGTTCTCGGCCGGGGTGGCGTCCTCCATCCAGAACAGGCGGTAGGGCTCCAGGTCCTTGCCCAGGCGCCCGGCCTCGATCGGGGTCAGGCGGTGGTGGACGTCGTGCAGCAGGTGGAGATCGTCACCCAGCCGCAGGCGCGCGGCCTCGAAGAGGGCGGGGGTCGAGCGCAGATAGCGCTCGGTCGACCAGATGGTCTCCTTGGGCAGGTCGCTGTCGGCCGGCTCGTAGAACATCTTGTCCTTGGAGACGCCGTAGGTGCCGCTCATGCCGGGCACGCCGGTCTGCAGGCGGATGGCCTTGTAGCCCTGCTCGGCGTAGTGGGCGGCGTTGTCGAGGGTCTCCTCGATCGTCTCGCCATTGGCGTGGCCGTAGACCATGACCCCGGTGCGGCAGGCGCCGCCCAGCAGCTGGTAGACCGGCAGGCCGGCGACCTTGCCCTTGATGTCCCACAGCGCCATGTCGACCGCCGCGATGGCGGCCATGGTCACCGGACCCCGACGCCAGTAGGCGCCGCGATACAGGTACTGCCAGATGTCCTCGATCTGGTGGGCGTCGCGGCCGATCAGGCAGGGGATGACGTGCTCGGAGAGGTACGCCTCGACCGCCAATTCACGGCCGTTCAGCGTGGCGTCGCCGATCCCGTAGACGCCGTCTTCCGTCATGATCTTCAGCGTGACGAAGTTGCGCCCCGGGCAGGTGACGATGGTCTTGGCGGCGATGATCTTGGGCATGGGGCGCTTCGGCTGGCCGCGGGGGCGTGAGAGGGTGGGGCCGAAAGCACGGGACGCCAGGCGCGTAAGCCGCGCCAGCGTCCAAGACTTCCTCCCTGGCTTATCGATGTACCGGTACCATAAAGGTTGTCAACCCAGTGGTCTGACCTCTAAGACTACAAGACCCGACCTTGGGTGGGCGCGTACGTTTCTCGCGTCTCTCCGTGTTCGGAAGTTCATAAAAGCCGATCTTCCCGGCGAACGCCGGGACCCAGATCATAGGGCCGTGAAGGCGCCGAACCTGGCGTCGCCCGGTCCCTTCAACTGGACCCCGGCATTCGTCGGGGAGGTCGGGATTAGGGTAGGAAACGAAGATGCGTCTGATCGCCTTGGCCCTCGGGCTCTTGCTCATGACCGCCCCGGCCGTCCGGGCCGAGGACGGCTATGACCTGTGGCTGCGCTACAAGCCGGTCGAGGCCTCGGCCAAGGGCGCCTACGCCGCCCGCGCCGCCGCCATCGCGCCGACCCGCGACGCGCCCACCATAAAGGTCGCCCGCGCCGAGCTCGAGCGAGGCCTGACCGGCTTGGTTGGCAAGCCCGCGACCGCCGCCGCCGGGACGCGCGACGGCGTGATCCTGCTGGGCGCGGCCGCCGATCCCGCGATCGCCAAGCTGAACCTGCCGCTGAAAAGCCTGGGCGAGGACGGCTATCTGATCCGCACCCTGACCGTGAACGGCAAGGCGACCACGGTGATCGCCGCCAACCGCGACATCGGCGTGCTCTACGGCGTGTTCCGCTATCTGGAGCTGATCCAGACCCGCCAGCCCGTCGCCAGCCTCGACCTCGCCAGCGCGCCCAAGGTCAAGCTGCGGATGCTGAACCACTGGGACAACCTGAACCGCACGGTCGAGCGCGGCTATTCGGGCCAGTCGATCTTCGACTGGTGGAAGCTGCCCGACCACGTCGATCCGCGCATGGTCGACTACGCGCGCGCCAACGCCTCGCTGGGCGTCAACGGGACGGTGTTGAACAACGTCAACGCCAAGGCCGACAGCCTGACCGCGCCGTTTATCGCCAAGGCGGCCGCCCTGGCTGACACGTTCCGCCCGTACGGCATCAAGGTCTATCTGTCGGCGCGGTTCTCGGCCCCGATCGAGATCGGCGGCCTGAAGACCGCCGACCCGCTGGACCCGGCCGTCCGCGCCTTCTGGAAGGCCAAGGCCGACGAGATCTACAAGGAAATCCCCGACTTCGGCGGCTTCCTGGTCAAGGCCAATTCCGAAGGCCAGCCCGGCCCGCAGGACTACGGCCGCACGCACGTGGACGGCGCCAACATGCTGGCCGAGGCTGTCGGCCCGCACGGCGGCGTCGTGATCTGGCGCGCCTTCGTCTATTCGCACGAGCAGCCCGACGACCGCGCCAAGCAGGGCTATTCGGAGTTCAAGCCGTTCGACGGTCAGTTCGCCGACAACGTGGTCATCCAGGTCAAGAACGGCGCGATCGACTTCCAGCCGCGCGAGCCTTTCCACCCGCTGTTCGGGGCCATGCCCAAGAGCAATCTCGGCATGGAGTTCCAGATCACCAAGGAATACCTCGGCTTCGCCACCCACCTCGTCTATCTGGGCCCGCTCTACGAGGAGACCCTGCGCTCGGACACCATGGCCAAGGGCAAGGGCTCGACGGTGGCCAAGGTGGTCGACGGATCGCTGGACGGCCGCAAGCTGACGGTGATGGCGGGGGTCGCCAACATCGGCAGCGACCGCAACTGGAGCGGCTCGCAGTTCGACCAGGCCAACTGGTACGTCTTCGGGCGCCTGGCCTGGGATCCGGAGGCCGACACCCGCGCGATCGCTCGCGACTGGGCCAAGATGACCTTCACCAATGACGAGCGCTTCGTGACGCCGGTGGTGGACATGATGATGGGGTCGCGCGAGGCGGCGGTGGACTACATGACGCCGCTGGGCCTGCACCACCAGATGGGCGAGGGACACCATTACGGTCCCGGCCCCTGGGTGTCGGGCGGTCCGCGCGCCGACTGGACCAGCGTCTATTACGCCAAGGCCAGCGCCGATGGCATCGGCTTCGACCGCACGCCCACGGGCAGCAACGCCACCAGCCAGTACGCGCCGCCGGTCGGGGCCTGCTTCGCCGACCTCAAGTGCGTCGACGAGAAGGACCTCTTGTGGTTCCACCACCTGCCCTGGGACTACCGCCTGAAGTCCGGCGACACCCTGTGGGACGGCATGGTCAAGTCCTACTCGCGCGGCGTCTCGTACGTGGACGGCATGAACCGCACCTGGGCCAGTCTGGCGCCGTATGTCGACGCCCCGCGCCACGCCGAGGTCGCCGACTTCCTGAAGATCCAGCGCAACGAGGCCCAGTGGTGGCGCGACGCCTCGATCGCCTGGTTCCAGACCTTCTCCAAGCGTCCGCTGCCGGCAGGCGAGAAGCCTCCGGAGAAGTCGCTGGAGTACTACGAGGGCCTCAAGTTCCGCTGGGCGCCGGGGAACGGGCTGTAGGCGATCCTTCTCCCCTTGCGGGAGAAGGTGTCGGCGTAGCCGACGGATGAGGGGTTTCTCGGCGTCGCCGCGCGACCCCTCACCCGGCCCTTAGGGCCACCCTCTCCCGCAAGGGGAGAGGGAAGGGGCTAGCGGATTTGGCTTCGCCGTGCGTCATCTAGGCGAAGCTTTGCATCCGAGACCGCGCCCATGAAGGCCCTGTTCGCCGCCGCCGCCCTGGCGCTTGTCCTCGCCGCCTCCGCCCAGGCCGCGCCGCTCAATGCGTCGGCGACGCTGAAGGTCATCGACGCCCAGCTCGACCGCGACTACCCGGCGCTGGAGGCGACCTACAAGCAAATCCACGCTCACCCGGAGCTGGCCTTCCAGGAGGTCCAGACCGCCAAGACCCTGGCGGCCGAGATGCGGGCCCTGGGCTTCACCGTCACCGAGGGCGTCGGCAAGACCGGCGTGGTGGCGATCCTCAAGAACGGGGAGGGGCCCAAGGTGCTGATCCGCACCGAGATGGACGGCCTGCCGATGGAGGAGAAGTCGGGCCTGCCCTATGCCAGCCGGGCGACCGCGACCTGGCGCGACGGCCAGACCTTCGTCGCCCATTCCTGCGGCCACGACATCCACATGGCCGCCTGGCTGGGGACCGCCCGCCAGCTGGTCGCCATGAAGTCCAAGTGGAAGGGCACGCTGGTCTTCGTCGCCCAACCGGCCGAGGAGACGATCGGCGGCGCCAAGGCCATGCTGGCCGACGGCCTCTGGAACAAGATCGGCGGCAAGCCCGACTACGGTTTTGCTTTGCACGTGGGTAACGGCGTGGCCGGCGAGATCTCCTACAAGGCGGGCGTGATCAGCTCGACCTCGGACGGGCTCGACATCACCTTCAACGGCCGCGGCGGCCACGGCTCGATGCCGTCGACGACGATCGATCCGGTGATGATGGCCGCCCGCTTCACCGTCGACGTCCAGAGCGTGATCAGCCGCGAGAAGGACCCGTCGGCCTTCGGCGTCGTCACCATCGGCTCGATCCAGGCCGGCAGCGCCGGCAACATCATCCCCGACAACGCCCGGGTGCGCGGGACCATCCGCACCCAGGACGACGCGGTGCGCGAGAAGATCCTCGATGGCGTCAAGCGCACGGCCAAGGCGGTGGTCGACATGGCCGGCGCGCCCCCGGCCGACGTCAAGCTGACGTCCGGCGGCAAGATGGTGGTCAACGACCAGGCCCTGACCGACCGGACAGCGGCGGTGTTCAAGGCCGCCTTCGGCCCGCGCGCCGTGGCCGAGACCAAGCCGGGCTCGGCGTCCGAGGACTATTCGGAGTTCGTGATCGCCGGCGTGCCGTCGCTCTATTTCGGCATCGGCGGGTTCGACAAGGCGACGGTCGAGAAGGCCAAGGCCGAGGGCAAGCCCCTGCCGACCAACCACTCGCCGTACTTCGCGCCCACGCCGGAACCCAGCATCCGCACGGGCGTCGAGGCCATGACCCTCGCGGTGCTGTCGGTGACGGGGAAGTAGATCAGCCAACCAGCATTTCCCGTGTCATCCCGGAAACGCCGCAGGCGTTATCCGGGACCCAGGGGCCGCAAGCGCCGCATTCCGCACCCCCTGGGTCCCGGCTCTACGCTACGCTCCGGCCGGGATGACACGGATTTTTTGAGCGCTCTTATGGGTTGACCCCGCCGTCCTGGTCAGGTCCTCTGCTCCCAAAATGGTAGCGCTACCGCGCCGCCGATAAGACGGGAGGCGCTTCATGGCTTCAGACAGGTTCGAACCCACACGACGACAGGCCCTGGCGATGGCCGCCGGCGCCGCCGCGACCTTGGCCGCGCCCCGCGCCTTCGCCGACGAGACTCCTCTGCGCGACCTGGCTAAGGCCAAGGGCCTGTACTTCGGCTCAGCCGTGCCGGCCGGCCCGCTCGGCTCGACGCGTGGCCCGTTCGAGGATGCCCGTTACAAGGCCATCCTGGCCCGCGAGTGCGGGGTGCTGGTCCCCGAGAACGAGCTGAAGTGGTACGTGGTCCGCCTGGCCGGGCCGGAGGCTTTCGACTTCAGCCGCGCCGACCGCATCGCCGCCTTCGCCAAGGAGAACGGCCAGGCCCTGCGCGGCCACACCCTGCTGTGGCACCATCCGCAGTGGTTCCCGGCCTGGACCAAGACCTACGACTTCGGCGCCAACCCCGCCCAGGCGGCGGCCAAGATGGTCACCGAACACATCCAGACCCTGTGCAAGCGCTACCCGCAGATGATCTCGTGGGACGTGGTCAACGAGACCGTCGACCCCAAGGACGGCTCGATCCGCTCGACCTTCCTGTCGGACGCCATGGGCAAGGAGGAGGTGCTGGATCTCTCCTTCCACGTGGCCCGCCAGGCCGCGCCCAAGGCCCGCCTCGTCTACAACGACTACATGAGCCAGGAGGTCGGCAACGAGAAGCACCGCTACGGCGTGCTCAAGCTGCTGGAAGGCTTCAAGAAGCGCGGCACGCCGGTCGACGCCCTGGGCATCCAAAGCCACATCGGCGCCGAGAACGCCGACACCTTCACCGGCTTTGGCAAACCGCAGGAGAAGGAGTGGACGGCGTTCCTGAACGACGTCACCGGCATGGGCTATGATTTGCTAGTCACCGAGTTCGACGTCCACGACAAGGGCCTGCCCTACGAGTTCGGTCCCCGCGACGCGGCGGTGGCGGCCTACGCCAAGGCCTTCCTCGACCAGGTGCTCAGCTATCGCCAGACCAAGGAGGTCCTGGCCTGGGGCATGATCGACAAGTACTCGTGGCTGCAAGGCCAGTGGCTGCGTGAGGACAAGAAACCCAAGCGCCCGACGCTCTATGACGACGACTACAAGCCCAAGCCCCTGCGCGAGGCGGTGGCGGCGGCGCTGCGCGCGGCGCCGGCGCGGTAGGTAGGCGCTTCTACCCTCAAAACCCCGATCTCCCCGGCGAATGCCGGGGCCCAGATCGCAAAGCTCAAGAGTTTCAAGAACGGCCAACACCCCGGATGAATCTGGGTCCCGGCATTCGCCGGGAAGGTCGGAAGATTTAGGGATGTGAGCATGATCAGACTGACCCTAGCCCTGGCCCTGCTGGCCGCCCCCGCGCTGGCCCCGATGGCGGCGAGCGCCGCGCCCAACACCGCCGCCTTCAGCAACTTCGTCTACCAGGGCTCGGACCCGTCCGACGCGATCAAGGCCGGGCCCGGCCAGTACCGCAACCCGGTCGTCCAGGGCTTCTATCCCGACCCCAGCATCACGCGGGTGGGCAAGGATTACTACCTGGTCAACTCGACCTTCGCCTGGTTCCCGGGGCTGCCGATCCACCACTCGACCGACCTGGTGAACTGGACCCAGATCGGTAACGCGATCGACCGGCCGGGCATGCTGGACTTCAAGCGCCTGGGCCTGTCGCGCGCGGTGTTCGCCCCGGCCATCACCTATCACGACGGCCTGTTCTACATCCTCAACACCTGCGTCGACTGCCAGGGCAACTTCCTGATCACCGCTAAGGACCCGAAGGGGCCGTGGTCGGATCCGGTGTGGCTGCCCGAGGTAGGCGGCATCGACGCCTCGCTGTTCTTCGACGACGACGGTCGCGGCTGGATCGTCAACAACGACGAGCCGCCGGGACCGCCTGAGTACCGCGGCCACCGCGCCATCTGGATCCAGGAGTACGACCCCAAGACCCAGAAGACGATCGGCCCCCGCTCGGTGCTGCTGGACAAGGGCGTTGATCCCTCGACCAAGCCGATCTGGCCCGAGGGACCGCATATCCTGAAGAAGGATGGCTGGTACTATCTGGTCGCCGCCGAGGGCGGCACGGCCGAGGGCCACAGCCAGGTGGTGCTGCGGTCGAAGGCCGTCACCGGGCCCTACGTCCCCTACGAGAAGAACCCGATCCTGACCCAGCGCGGCCTGCCCAAGGACCGCCCGCTGCCGATCACCTCGGCCGGCCACGCCGACATCGTCGACACGCCGGACGGCCAGTGGTGGGCGACCTTCCTGGCCGTGCGGCCGTATGGCGACGACCTCTACAACACCGGCCGCGAGACCTTCCTCTTGCCGGTCGAGTGGAAGGACGGCTGGCCGGTGATCCTGGAGAACGGCAAGACCATTCCGTACGTCGCCGACGCGCCGAAGCTCCCCGCGACGCCGGCCCCGCCGACCTCGGGCCCGTTCAAGGCGGCCGAGAGCTTCTCGGGTCCTGAACTGCCCAAGAGCTGGATGACCATGCGCATCCCGACCTCGCGCTGGTGGTCGGTCAAGGGCGGGACGCTGAACGTCGAGGCGCGCAAGGACAGGCTGGGCGGCCACGAGCAGCCCTCGATCTGGGCGCGCCGCCAGCAGCACATGAACGCCACGGCCTCGACCACGGTGCGCTTCACGCCCAAGGCCGACGGCGACAAGGCCGGCCTGGTGGCCCTGCAGAACGACGACTTCTACTGGTTCGTCGGCCTGGTCCGCGATGGCGGCAAGACCCTGGTGCGGGTCGAGAAGCGCACCGGCAAGGACGATCCCGTCGACGGCGTCGTGGTGGCTGAAAAGGCGGTTTCCCTCAAGAACGGCCAACCTCTGAACCTGAAGATCGATGTCAAGGCGGGGGCTCTGGACTTCGCCTACGGGACCGCGCCCGGCAAGTGGGAGGTGATCAAGGCCGGGGCCGATGGGACGAGCCTCAGCACCAAGATCGCCGGCGGGTTCGTCGGGACCATGCTGGGCGTCTATGCGCATGGGGCGGAGAACTAGGGGCTAGAAGCGCCCCCTCCGTCTCGCCGCGTATCCGCGGCGATCCACCTCCCCCGTTGGTCGGGGGAGGATGACGCTTCCTCCTCCCTCGCGAAGCGGGGGAGGTGGCGCGACGCCGAAGGCGGCGTGACGGAGGGGGCGCTTACATCCTCCCCCAAATTTCGCCGCGAAGTTCGTGTGAACCCCGCTAGGGTGTCGCTTCCGACACCGTCCACGAGTCCCGAAAGACCCTTGATGCGCCTTCTCGCTCCCTTGGCCCTCGTCGCCGCCTTGGCCGCCAGCGCCGCCCACGCCCAGACCCCGCAGCCTTCGCCGCCGCCGCAGCTGAACGCCGCCCCCTCGGCCAACGCCCAGGCGGCCAAGGCCTTCCTGGCGACGAACGCCAAGGCGCCGGGCGTCGTCAGCCTGCCGTCGGGCCTGCAGTACAAGGTCGTGACCAGCGGCCCCAAGGACGGCCCCTCGCCGAAGCTGGGCGACATCATCAAGGTCAATTACGAGGGCAAGCTGCTGAACGGGCAGGTGTTCGACTCAAGCTTCGCGCGCGGCAAGGCGGCGATCATGCCGGCCGACGGCCTGATCCAGGGCTGGCTGGAGGCCCTGCCGCTGATGCATGTCGGCGACGAGTGGACCCTCTACATCCCGCCGGAGCTGGGCTACGGCTCGCGCGACATGGGCGAGATCCCCCCCGACAGCGTGCTGATCTTCCGCCTGAAGCTGGAAGGCATGCTGGCGGTGGATTGATCCAGGCGCTCCAGCCGAAAGACCGCGACGGACGGCGCCTGTGGCCAAAAGCCGCGTTTTACGGTTCGATATCCCCAGCGGCGTAGGCGGGAGTGATGATGGGACGACCTTCTTCTTCCCGCCGCGCCTTCAAGCGGCCGATGCGACTGATCCAGGGCATGGTCGCCGCCGTCGCCGTTCTGGTGATCGTGTCGATCCTCGGTGGCCTTGGACTGATGATCCTGACGGCGCGCACCCTGGACCGTATCGAGGCGCAGGATGAGATCCGCCTGGTCCGCCGCTCGATCGAGGTTTCGCTGGAGCGCATGACGCGCGAGCTGACCTCGGCCACCGTGTGGGACGCGGCCTACGCCGCCATGGGGGCGAAGGTCGACGCACCCTGGGCGGACATCAATTTCGGCGCCTACTACAAGCAGCAGTTCGAGCACGACGTCGCCTTCGTCCTGCGCGATGGCGGGGTGATCTACGCGTCGAGGGACGGCAAGCGCAGCGACGCGGGGGCGTTGGGCGGCTTCCCGGCCCGGGCCGCGCCGATCGCCGCCGTTGTGGCGAAGGACGCCGCCGCCGGCCTGTCCAAGGGCCGCCTGAGCACCGGCGCGGAGGTGACCCGCGCCGGGCTCATGAGGGTCGACGGAGCGGTCTATTTGGTCGCGTTCGCGTCCGTGACCCCCGAAAGCCAGACGGTCGCCGACGCCTATGCCGGACCGCCCGCGGTGGTCGTCGCCGCTCGGCGGATGGATGGGCCCTTCGTTCGCCGCTTCGCCGATGACCTGGGCCTCGAAGGGCTGCAACTGCTCGCCGCGCCGCGCGGCCTCAAGCCTCGCGTCGCGCTGGCCGATATCACGGGGGCGCCGATCGGCGTCTTGTCGTGGGACGCCGCCGATCCTGGCCTTTCCCTGATCAAGAGCCTGGCGCCCTGGCTCGCGCTCGGCTTCCTGGTGATGAGTCTGGCGGCCTTCTTCCTGCTTCGCCGCGTCATGGAGGCGCTGATCCAGATCAGCGAAAGTCGTCGCCAGCTGATCGCCGCCAAGGAGGAGGCCGAGGCCGCCAATGCGGCCAAGACGCTGTTCCTGGCCAATATGAGCCATGAAATTCGCACGCCGCTGAACGGGGTGCTGGGCATGGCCCAGGTCATGGCCGCCGACACCTTGAGCGAGCCCCAGGCGCGCCGCCTGCGGATCCTGGAAGAGTCGGGGAGGGCGCTGCTGGCCCTGCTCAACGACATCCTGGACATCGCGCGACTGGAAAGCCACGCCGTGCGCCTGCGCTTGGAGGCGTTCGAGCTGGAGAGCATGGTCGAAGCGGCCTGTGCGGTGTTTTCCGGCGCGGCGGCGGTCAAGGGCCTGTCCCTGACGGTCGATGTCGCGCCCGATATCCGGGGGCGTTGGCGGGGCGACGCGATGCGGCTGCGCCAAGTGCTGGGCAACCTGGTCGCCAACGCGATCAAGTTCACCGAGCGCGGCGGGGTCACCGTCCGCGTCCGCCCCTCGACGCAAGGTCTGCGGTTCGAGGTCGAGGACACAGGCCCCGGCGTTCCCGCGGAATACCTGCCCGACCTGTTCAGGAGCTTTTCCCAGGTCGACGAGTCCTCGACGCGCCCTCACGAGGGGGCGGGGCTGGGGCTGTCGATCTGCCGCGAGCTAGTGCAGCTGATGGGCGGAACGATCGACGTCCACACGGCGCTGGGGCAGGGCTCCAGCTTCCTCTTCGTCGTCCCCCTGGAGCGCGTCGCCGACGAGCGTCCGAACCTGCGCGTGGTCAGATAGGGCGCTGCACAGTTCGCGCGCAACCAGGCCGTCCTTGTGCCGATAAATTCGCAGCCTTGGCCGCATCGTCCGGCCGGGTCGCCGTGAAGCCTCGCCGCAGCTCCATCCGCTGATAGCCCTTTCATCCGCACGCCGAAGTCGGCGGCGCGTGAGGGGAAGGGCTTACATGGACTCCGGTGTCAGGGCGCCGACGCGGCGCCAGCTTCTGTCCGCCATCGCCAAGGTCGGCGGCACGGCGGCGCTCTATCAGGCGATGACCACGCTGGGTCACGCGGCCGAGACGCAGTTCCACGGTCCGCCCAACCTGCAAGGCGCGCGGCCGGGCGCCAGCGTCATCGTGCTGGGCGCGGGCCTGGCCGGCATGCTGGCCGCCTACGAGCTGCGCAAGGCCGGCTACAAGGTCCAGATCCTGGAGTTCCAGAACCGCGCCGGCGGCCGCAACTGGTCGCTGCGCGGCGGCGACACCTACACCGAGCTGGGCGGCGCGACGCAGAAGGTCGCCTTCTCGCCGGGCAACTACCTCAACCCCGGCCCCTGGCGGATCCCGCACCACCACCGGACCCTGCTGCACTACTGCAAGGCGTTCGGCGTGGCCCTGGAGCCGTTCATCCAGTTCAACCACTCCGGCTGGATCCACTCGTCCCAGGCCTTCGGCGGCAAGCCGGTGCGCTTCAACGCCGCCGCCGCCGACTTCGAGGGCAACATCGCCGAGCTGCTGGCCAAGTCGGTCAACGCCAAGGCGCTGGACGACACCGTCACGGCCGAGGACCGCGACAAGCTGCTGGAGGCGATGAAGGGCTGGGGCCTGCTGGACAACGACTACAAGTATTCGCCCAGCCTGAAGGCCTCGTCGCACCGGGGTTACGAGCGGCCGCCGGGCGGCGGCGTCAACGGCGCGCCGGTCCCGTCCAAGGACCTCTACAGCCTGCACGACGTGCTGGACCCGCAGGTCTGGACCTCGATGGGCTTCTTCATGAACCACGAGATGCAGACGACCATGTTCCAGCCGGTCGGCGGCATGGACATGATCGGCAAGGGCTTCGCCAAGCAGGTGGAGGGCCTGATCACCTACAACGCCAAGGTCGGCAAGATCGCCCAGGACGACAAGGGCGTCACCGTCAGCTGGACCGACACCGTCACCGGCAAGGCGACCGACGCCAAGGCCGACTGGTGCGTCTGCACCATCCCGCTGGGCGTGCTGGGCCAGATGGACCTGCAGGTCACCGACGAGATGATGGCCGCGATCAAGGCCGTGCCGTACTCGGGCCAGGTCAAGATCGGCCTCGAGATGAAGCGCCGCTTCTGGGAAGAGGACGACTATATCTACGGCGGCCACAGCTTCACCGACCAGGAGATCGCCCTGATCTCCTATCCGAACAATAACATGTTCAAGGACGGGCCGGCGGTGCTGCTGGGGGCCTTCGCCCGCGAGCTGGGCGCCTATCGCCTGGCCGGCATGACGCCCGAGCAGCGGATCGAGGTCGCCCTGGCGCAGGGCTCGGTGATCCACCCGGAAAGCTACCGCAAGGAGTTCCTGTCGGGCGCCTCGGTGGCCTGGAGCCGCGTGCCCTGGTCCCTCGGATGCTGCGCCCGCTGGAACGAGGACACCCGCAAGCAGCACTACCAGACCCTGGTCGGCATGGACCGCCGGATCGTGCTGGCCGGCGAGCACGCCAGCTACGTCGGCTGCTGGATGGAGGGGGCGCTGCTCTCGTCCATCGACGCCATCACCCGTCTGCACAAGCGCGCGCTGGAGGCCTGATCATGAGGAAGATCGTTCTGACGGCGGCCCTCGTGGCGGCCTTTCCGGCCATGGCCCAGACGCCGGCTTCGGGCGGCGGCGACACCGGCGGCGGCATCGTCCGCGCGGCCAAGCCGGTGACCGGCGAGCAGGTCTACACCCAGGTCTGCCAGGCCTGCCACATGGCCGATGCGAAAGGGGGAGTCGGGGCGGGGACGATTCCCGCTCTGGCCTCGAACCCCCGGCTGGCCGGCGCGGCCTATCCGATCATGATCGTCACCGGCGGCAAGGGCGCCATGCCCGGCTTCGTCGGCACGCTCAGCAACGCCCAGATGGCCGAGGCGATCACCTATGTCCGGACCCACTTCGGGAACAGCTACGCCAAGCCGGTGACGGAAGCGGACGTGGCGAAGATGGCGAAGCCGCCGGCGGCGGGCGGGCATTAGTTAGAAAGATGCCCCCCCGCGATGCGGGGGAGCTGTCGCGGAGCGACTGAAGGGGCGAACTGGAAGCCCGCCGAGCTAGCCCCCTCCGGCCCTCTGGGCCACCTCCCCCGCATCGCGGGGGAGGATCCATTCTCACCCCTCCACGATCGGAACGATCTGTTCCATCAGCTGGCGCGTGCCGTCCTCGCGGCCTGCGGGGCTGTAGTAGCCGTCCAGGAACACCCCGACCTCGGTGATGACCAGGCGGGTCTTGGCGCCTTCCGGCCGCACCTCGATGGTCGAGACCGACACCGAGGCCAGGTTCTCGCCGTGGTGCATCCAGTAGGTGTAGACGATCCGCTCGTTCGGAACGATGTCGTGGTAGCGGCTGCGGAAGTGGTGGGGCAGCTCGCCCGGCGGGCGGCTGACGGCGTAGTCCTCGCCGCCGACGCGGAAATCCATGCCGCTCTCCGGCGGGCCCCATTCCTCGGGGCCGTGGAACCACTGGGCCTTCTTCTCCGGATCGGCGAAGGCGGCGAACACCCGGGCGGGCGAGGCGGCGTAGACCCGCTCGACGACGAAGGTGGCGTGGATGGCGCTGCGTTGGGTCATTTCGTTTCCTCTTCCTCGGCCGCGAGAAACGCCCCCAGCCGGTCGAGGCGCTGTTCCCACTGGGTGCGCCTCTGGTTGATCCATTGTTCGGCCAGCGACAGGGCCTCGGAACGGATCTGGCAGGTGCGCACCCGGCCGATCTTCTCCGACGTCACGATCCCGCCCGCCTCCAGCATGGCCAGGTGCTGCATGACCGCCGGCAGCGACATGTCCAGCGGCCGGGCCAGCTCGCTCACCGAGGCGGGGCCTCGGCTGAGCCGCTCGACCATGCTCCGCCGCGCGGGGTCCGCGAGGGCCTGGAACATCAGATCGAGCGAGGGCTGTTGGTTAGGCATGAGGTTAAGTATCGTGGGGAGGGTATATAGTCAAGTGATTGCTTAAGTGTTTGGGTGGAAAAGATGCTCCCCCGCGATGCGGGGGAGCTGTCGCCGAGCGACTGAGGGGGCAAGTGCTGCTTAGTCCGAGCTAGCCCCCTCCGGCCCTCCGGGCCACCTCCCCCGCATCGCGGGGGAGGATCCTAATCCGTCCTCACCCCACCTTCACCTTCCCATCGACCCGCCGGGCGATGCCCAGCGGGTTGTCGGTCTTCAGCTCGGCCGGCAGCAGGGCTTCCGGCAGGTTCTGGTAGCTGACCGGGCGCAGGAAGCGGGCGATGGCCAGGGTGCCCACCGAGGTCGTGCGGCCGTCGCTGGTGGCCGGGAACGGGCCGCCGTGGACCATGGCCGGGGCCACCTCGACACCGGTGCCGAAGCCGTTGACCAGGATGCGGCCGGCCTTCAGCTCCAGGGTCGGCAGCAGGGCGGCGGCGATGCCGTGGTCAGCCTCGTCCATGTGGATGGCGATGGTCAGCTGGCCCTCGACGGCGGCGACCACCTTCTCCAGCTCGGCCTGGTCGGTGGCGCGGACCACGACCGAGGCGGCGCCGAACACTTCCTCGTGCAGGTGCGGATTGGCCAGGAAATCCTTGGCCGCGACGCTGAACAGGGCCGCGCGGCCGGTGTGGCTGCCGTCCGGACCGGGGACGCCGCGCGCGACGGTGGTCACTTCCTTGGCTTCGCTGAGGGCCGCGACGCCATGGGCGAAGGCCTTGCAGATGCCGGGGGTCAGCATGACCGAGGCCGGGGCGGCCTCGACCGCCTTGCCGGCGGCCTCGATGAAGGCGTCCAGTTCAGGGCCGTCGATCGCCAGGATCAGGCCGGGATTGGTGCAGAACTGGCCCGCGCCCAGGGTCAGGGCGGCCACGAAGTCCGGGGCGATCGCCGGGCCGCGCGCCTTCAGGGCGGCGGGCAGCATGATCACCGGATTGATGCTGCTCATCTCGGCGTAGAACGGGATCGGCTCGGGGCGGCCCTGGGCGATGGCGAGCAAAGCGAGGCCCCCGCGGCGCGAGCCGGTGAAGCCGGCGGCCTTGACACGGGGATCGGCGACCAGGGCCTGGCTGACCTCATAGCCGCTGTCGTGGATCATCGAGAACACGCCCGGGTGCAGGCCGCAGGCGGCGACGGCGCTCTGGATGGCGCGGCCGACCAGCTCCGAGGCGCCGGGGTGGGCGGGGTGGGCCTTGACGATGACCGGGCAGCCGGCGGCCAGGGCCGAGGCGGTGTCGCCGCCGGCCACCGAGAAGGCCAGCGGGAAGTTCGATGCGCCGAACACGGCCACGGGACCCAGGGGCACGTTGCGCAGGCGCAGGTCCGGACGCGGCAGCGGCTTGCGGTCCGGCAGGGCCGGGTCGATGCGGGCTTCCAGGAAGCCGCCGTCGCGCAGCACACTGGCGAACAGGCGCAGCTGGCCGACCGTGCGGCCGCGTTCGCCTTCCAGGCGCGGGCGGGGCAGGCCTGTCTCGGCCATGGTGCGGACGATCAGATCATCGCCGATCGCCTCGATGTGCTCGGCGATCGTCTCCAGGAAGGTCGCGCGGGTCTCGTAGGGCAGGGCGCGGTAGCTGGCGAAGGCCTCGTGCGCCAGGGCGGCGGCCGCGTCGACGTCGGCCTTGGTCGCGCCGCCGAACGCGGGCTCCAGGATCTCGCCGGTCGCCGGATTGACGCCCTTGATCTCGCCGTTGGTCCCCTTGCGGCTTTCGCCGCCGATCAGAAGCTGGCCGGTCAGATGCACTTTGGTCGTCCTGCAAGTGTTGTCGTTGCGATCGCTATAGATGGGAGCGCTAACATGACAAGTCCATGCGCGCGATCCGGCTTTCAGCGCGAAGCTGTCCGCGGCCGTTCCCGAAGGGGGCTTTGAAGCCCGGTTTGGCGCAGGCGCCAAGGGTGATGTTCCTCCCCCGCAACGCGTGGGAGGTGGCCCAGAGGGCCGGAGGGGCAAGCTCGGCCATCACGGTGCTCGCCCCCTCAGTCGCGGAGTTTATCCTCGGGCGCGCGCTTCGCGCGACGCGGGAGCGACAGCTCCCCCGCATCGCGGGGGAGCATCTTCTACAGCGACTGCCCGTCGTCCACGGTGAACACGCTCCCCGTCACCGCTCGCGCGGCGTCGGAGCACAGGTAGAGCGCCGTTCCGGTCAGGTCGTCCTCGTCCATCAGCCGCTTGCGGGGGAAACTTCCGACCAGCCGCGCGCCGCCCTCGGTGTCGAACCAGTCGCTGTTCAGCTCGGTGCGGATATAGCCGGGGCAGAGGACGTTGACGTTGATCCCCTTGCGGGCCCACTCGCGGGCCAGGCTCTTGCCCATCATGGCCGTGGCGGCCTTGGACGCGCAGTAGGCGGTCACGCCGGGCAGCACCTTGTGCGCCCCGATCGAGGCGACCAGCAGGATCCGTCCGCGCCCCGACTGCTCGGAACCCGCCCGGATCATCCGCCGCGCTCCCTCGCGGGCCGTCAGGAACACGCCGCGGGTGTTGACCCCCATCACCTTGTCGAAGTCGGTCGCCTCGATGTCGAGGGCCGAGCCCTGGATATTGATCCCGGCGTTGGCGATCACCGTGTCCGGCGCGCCCAGGCGGTCGCTGATGGCGTCATAGCCGGCGATGATCGAGCCCTCGTCCTCGACGTCTATCGAAAAGGCCGCCGCATTGGCGCCGATCTCGGCGACCAGGGCTTCGAGCCGGTCGGCGCGGCGCGCGGCCAGCGCCACCTTGGCTCCGGCGGCGGCGGCCCGGCGGGCCAGGTGCGCCCCGATGCCGGACGAGGCGCCGGTGACCAGGACGGTCCTTCCGGTCAGGTCGATCATGCTCTCTCCCCTTTTTTCGCCAAGGTGGCCGGCGCGCGCGCCGCTGTCGAGCCGCCCGCGGGGGCAAGTACGGGCGTTCAGCCCGCTGTATGCTCGGCATAGACGAGATGGAGTCGCGCTAAATCAACGACTTGTCACTTTTACAGGCTTCTGGATCATCCGCGTCCGCTGGCGCCGTATCTTTGTGTCATGGCCGGAAATAGCGACGAGGTCCGGACCTGGAGCGAGACGCTGCAGGGCCGCCTCACGGCGAAGATGGATGAACTCATCGCCGCCTTCGAAGCCACCGACGACCCCGCCGAGAAAGCCCAGATCGAGAAGGACGCCCGCATCTGCGGCGTCTTCGCCCGGTCGGCCAAGGCGGTGGCGACGATGGTCCCCGAACCCAAGACCAAGCCCGCCGCCGCCGAGGCGGCCGATGACGACGAGGCCTCCATGCATGATGGCATCCCGGACGATCCCGAAGAACTTCAGGCCGCTCTTGTCGCCCGCTTCACTCGCTTCGCTGAGCTGCTCGAGCTCAAAGAACAAGATGATCAGGACGCTGGCGCAGGCGGCGTCGCTTCTGGTGAAGGAGGACCAGCAGCGCCTGCTTAGCGCGGTCCAGGCCGATCCGCTGAAGCACCAGATGTCGCCGCATCGCGAGCCTTGGTCCACTTGGCTGATGCTGGGCGGACGCGGCGCCGGCAAGACCTTCGCGGGCGCTCGATGGATCACTTTGAACGCGCTGGCCTATCCCAACCTCGCCCTGGTCGGGCCCACGCTGCACGATGTGCGCGAGGTGATGATCGAGGGGCCATCGGGCCTCAAGGCGATGGGTGGGCCGGCGTTCCGCCCCCGCTGGGAAGCCTCTCGCCGGCGCCTGGTCTGGCCCAACGGCGCCTGCGCCTACGCGTTCTCGGCCGAGGACCCCGACAGTCTACGCGGCCCTCAGTTCCACGCCGCCTGGGCCGACGAGTTCTGCGCCTGGCCCAAGCCCGGCGACACCCTGGCCATGCTGCGTTTCGGCCTACGCCTGGGGACCGATCCGCGACTGGTCGTGACCACGACGCCCAAGCCCCATCGGGCGCTCAAGGTGTTGATGGCCGAGCCCGGCGTCTCCCTGACCCGCGCCGGCACGGCCGCCAACGCCGGCAACCTGGCGCCCGCCTTCCTGCGGACGCTGGACAGCCTCTACGGCGGAACCCGCCTGGCCGCCCAGGAGCTGGACGGGGTGATCGTCGAGACCGACGGAGGCCTGTTCCGCGCCGAGGACCTGGCGCGCTGCCGCGCCGCGCGACCGGCGCGCCTGGACCGCGTGGTCGTCGCCGTCGACCCGCCCGCCACCGCCGGCGGCGACGCCTGCGGCATCGTGGTGGTCGCCCGCCGCGACGACCGCGCCTTCGTCCTGGCCGACGAGACCGCGCGGGGGCTGTCCCCGGCGGCTTGGGCGGCGAGGGCGGTGGCGGCCGCGAGGCTCTGGAACGCCGACGCCCTCGTGGCCGAGGCCAACCAGGGCGGCGACATGGTCCGCTCGGTGCTCGCCCAGGCCGACCCGCCCTGCCGGGTGAAGCTGGTGCGGGCGAGCGTGGGCAAGCGCGCGCGGGCCGAACCGGTGGCGGCGCTCTACGAACAGGGCCGGGTGCTGCACTGCGGGTCGTTCACGGCGCTTGAGGAGGAGCTGATGGCCCTCGGCTCCGGCGACCTTGAACACAGCCCCGACCGCGCGGACGCCCTGGTCTGGGCGGTGAGTGAGCTGATGCTGGGGCCGGAGAGGCGGCCGAGGCTGAGGGCGCTTTGAGGGTCAGTAACGCTCAAGATCCTCCCCCGCGATGCGGGGGAGGTGGCCCAGAGGGCCGGAGGGGGCGAGCGCTGACTTGATCCAGTATTCGCCCCACCGCCGTCTCCGGCGATGCGAGAATGTCACGCGCCGGGATGCGTAGCGTGATGACTCCCCGATCGATCAGCCACGCATCTCGCGCAGCGTCCCTGCGAGGTCGGTCATCGAAGCAATGCGCTTCGCCATCGACCTCGACGGCTAGGCGCATCTCCTCGCAGTAGAAATCGAGAATGTAAGGTCCAAGGGGATGCTGTCGGCGAAAGTGTAGGCCGGCGATTTTTCGGCCCTTCAATCTCTGCCAAAGCAAGCCTTCGGGCAACGTCAGCTCTGTTCGGAAGCGCTGTGCCGTCAGACGCTGCGCGAGGGGAGGTCTCATTAGCTTCTCCCGTGCTCGCCCCCTCCGTCGCTCCGCGACACCTCCCCCGCATCGCGGGGGAGGATCTTTGGAGGCCTTCGCGCCTTCTCCACCACCCTACATTGTTCCCTATTCGTTCTCAACTCGCGCCCACTGGAGCTCCCGCCATGCTCTTCCCCAAACCGCGCCCGCCCGAGCGCAAGGACTCCCGCGTCGCGCGGCTGATCGCGTTGACCACGGGCGGCCGCCCTCAGTGGACGCCGCGGGACTATGGCGCGCTCGCCGCCGAGGGGTTCGGCAAGAACCCGGTGGCCTATCGCTGCGTGCGGATGATCGCCGAGGCCGCCGCCGCGACGCCGCTGGCGGTCTTCGTCGACGGCCGCCGCGCCGACGACCATCCGCTCAAGCGCCTGCTGGATCGGCCCAATCCCGAGCAGGGCGGTCCGGATCTGATGGAGGCGTTCTTCGGCAATCTGCAGGTGGCCGGCAACGCCTATCTGGAAGCGGCCGGCGACGCTCGGGAGAATAGGTCCATTGGCGAGCTCTACGCCCTGCGCCCCGACCGGATGACCGTGGTCCCGGGACCGCGCGGTTGGCCGCTGGCCTATGACTATCAAGCCGCCGGGCGCACGGTCCGGATCGGGCGCGACGGCGACGGCTGGCTGCCGGTGCTGCACCTCAAGCTGTTCAACCCGACCAACGACCACTACGGCTTCTCGCCGCTCGAAGCCGCCGCCTTCGCGATCGACGTGCACAACGCCTCCAGCGCCTGGAACAAGGCGTTGCTGGACAACTCGGCGAGGCCCTCGGGCGCGCTGGTCTACTCCAGCAAGGACGCCGGCGACCGCCTGACCGACGAGCAGTTCGACCGGCTGAAGACCGAGCTGGCCAACGCGCACTCCGGGGCCGCCAACGCCGGTCGGCCGCTCTTGCTGGAAGGCGGCCTCGACTGGCGGGCCATGTCGCTGACGCCGGCCGAGATGGACTTCACGCAGGGCAAGCACGCCGCCGCCCGCGAGATCGCCCTGGCGTTCGGGGTTCCGCCGCAGCTGCTCGGCATCCCCGGCGACAACACCTACGCCAACTACCGCGAGGCCAACGCCGCCTTCTGGCGCAGCACGGTGGTTCCGCTGGCCGAGCGGGCGGCGCGCGCCCTGACCGCCTGGCTGGCCGCGAAGTTCCCCGGCGCGCGGATCGCCCCCGACCTCGACGCCGTCCCGGCCCTGTCGGCCGAGCGCGACGCCCTGTGGAGCCGGCTGGAGACGGCCTCCTTCCTGACCGACGCCGAGCGCCGGCGGCTGGCGGGGCTGGAGCATTGAGCGGCCCGGTCACCCGCTGGCGGCTGGACCGCCAGGTCTCCGCCGCCGTGCTGGTCGCCGTCGCCATCCAAGCCGCCGCCGCTCTGCTGTGGGCCGGCAAGGCCTCGGCGCGGATCGACGAGATGCAGCGCCGGCTCGAGGCCCAGGCCCCGGTGGCCGAGCGCCTGGCGCGTCTCGAAGCCCAGGCCGACGCCACCCGCCAGTCGCTGAACCGCATCGAAGCCAAGCTGGAGCGCTCGCGCTAGCCGCTCCTCCCAATAACCCGCCTTCCTCGCCCTCGTGGCGAGGACCCATGCCGCCGCTCGCGCCGCGCCTGCCGCACGCCGCGTCGGCGGAACGTTGGGTCCCAGGGACAAGCCCTGGGAAGGCGCAGAAAAGGAAAGGCCTGTTCCTTGTCCGATCATCTTTCTATCGAAGGCTACGCGTCCCTGTTCTGGACCCGCGACCTCAATGACGACGTCACCGCCGCCGGGGCCTTCGCCGAGAGCCTGGCGGCCGGCGCGCCGGTCAAGATGTTGCACCAGCACGACGAGGCAGAGCCGATCGGCGTCTGGGACGCGGTGGTCGAGGACGCCAAGGGGCTGTTCGTGCGCGGCCGCATTCTGCGAACCACGCCGCGCGGTCGCCTCGTGGCCGCCCTGGTCGAGGCCGGCGCCTTGGACGGCCTGTCGATCGGCTTTCGCCAGGTGAAGGCGCGGACGCAAGGTCGCCTGCGCGTGCTCAGCCGCGTCGAGCTCTGGGAGGTGTCGATCGTCACCTTCCCGATGCTGCCGGGCGCTCGGCTTCAGCTGTCGGCACGATGAGCTCAGTCAGCGGGCCGAAGGCGGTGGTGGTAAAGTCGATGGCGCTCGTATCCTCGCCAGCCGTGGAATAGCCGTCGATCTCGTTGAGATAGCCTTCCGAGAAGAACAGCAGAATCCCGACGCCATGCTCCATGCCTTCGATATGCATATAGTGATCGCCCAGCGGTCCCCCAGCGACGATCTTCTCACAGGCCGTTCGATCGACGGTCAGGTATGTGTGAAAGCCGGCGCCGGTGTTCTCGCGAGAGGCCGGACGAGCGGCGGCGATCTGTCTGGCAAGGCGAGGTTCGTTGGCGCCGTAAATGCCTTCATAGGCGTCCAGGATAGCGCGTTCTAAAGCCGTAAACCCCAGCACGACCCTCAGTTCCGGATCAGCCTGAGCAGGGTGCCGTCCGGGTCGATCAGGGCGGCCATGATCTTCTTGTCGCCGGGCGGGTGCAGGCGGGGAAAGCCTCCGGTCTTCTCTTCGATCCCGGCCGCCTGGCAGACCGCGTAGAAGCCCTCCAGGTCGTCCAGCCGCAGGCAGCAGGCGAAGTTGCTGGTGGCCGGCTTCAGGCCGGGAAACGGGAAGAACTCCAGCATGAGCCGGCCGCGCTCCAGCACCATCCAGCCTGGGTCGCGCGAGACCCGCTCGAAGCCGAGGGCCGCGTAGAAGCTCTCGGTCGCGTCGAAGTCGCTGGACGGAAGATTCGGCGTGGCGCGGTCGGGCATGGCGTCAGCGTCGCGTGAAGGCGCGAGGCTGGCAATAGGAGATCCTCTCCCGCGACGCGGGGGAGGTGGCCCAGAGGGCCGGAGGGGGCGAGCTCGGCATCGTCCAGTTAGCCCCCTCAGTCGGCTTCGCCGACAGCTCCCCCGCATCGCGGGGGAGCATCTGTCACCTCTTTCGGAGAACCCCATGAAGGAAACCAAACACGCGGCCTCGCCCGAGGCCCGCGCGGCGCTGGCTGACGTCCTGACCGCGTTCGAGAGCTTCAAGGCCGCCAACGACGCGCGCCTGGCGGCCATCGAGACCAAGCGGGCCGACGTCCTCTTGGAGGAGAAGGTCGGCCGCATCGACGAGGCCGTCTCGCGCGCCCAGGACCGCCTGGACCGCCTGATGTCGGACCTGCGTCGCCCCGCCCTCGGCGGCGAGGCGCCGGTCGCCAGCGTGGACGAGCGCAAGGCCGCCTTCGACCGCTATGTGAAGACCGGCGAGACACCCGCCGCGCTGCTCGAGGCCAAGGGTCTGTCGGAAGGCACGGCCACGGCCGGCGGCTATGTCGCCCCGCCGGAGCTGGAGCGCCTGATCCTGCGTCGCCTGGCCGCCACCTCGCCGATGCGCGAGATCTGCCAGGTCCGCACCATCGGCGCCGGGACCTTCCGAAAGCCGGTCTCGCCGACGGGCCTGGCCGCCGCCTGGGTGGCCGAGACCGCCGCGCGGCCCGAGACCACGGCCCCGACCCTGGACGTGATCGACTTCCCGGCGGGCGAGCTCTACGCCAGCCCGGCCGCGACCCAGGCCCTGCTGGACGACGCCTATGTCAGCATCGACGAGTGGCTGGCCGAGGAAGTCCAGGACGCCTTCGCCGCCCAGGAGACCTCGGCCTTCATCAGCGGCGATGGGGTGAACAAGCCCAAGGGTCTCTTGGCCTACACCGCCGCGCCGGACGCGAGCTACACCTGGGGCCAGACGGGTTATCTGGCGACGGGCGTGGCGGGCGGCTGGGCGGCTTCCAACCCGACCGACAAGCTGATCGACCTGATCTATGCGACCAAGACCCAGTACCGCCAGAACGGCCGCTTCGTGATGAACCGCCGCACGGTCAGCGCGGTGCGCAAGTTCAAGGACAGCCAGGGCAACTACATCTGGAACGCGGCCCTG
This sequence comes from uncultured Caulobacter sp., assembly GCF_937900395.1. Lineage (GTDB taxonomy): Bacteria > Pseudomonadota > Alphaproteobacteria > Caulobacterales > Caulobacteraceae > Caulobacter. The sequence continues at coordinate 29,319 of NZ_CALCDX010000240.1, read as the reverse complement.
CAGCCGGGCCAGTCGGCCTCGCTGCTGGGCTTCCCGGTCACCGAGATCGAGGCCATGCCGGACGTGGCCGCCAACGCCCTGGCCGTGGCGTTCGGCGACTTCGAGAAGGGCTATCTGATCGTTGATCGCGCGGGTGTCCGCGTGCTGCGCGACCCGTACTCGGCCAAGCCCCACGTCCTCTTCTACACCACCAAGCGCGTCGGCGGCGGCGTGCAGAACTTCGACGCGATCAAGCTGCTGAAGTTCGCGGCGAGCTAGGGTTTCCCTTCTCCCCTTGCGGGAGAAGGTGGCCGCGAAGCGGACGGATGAGGGGTTTCTCCTGATCCGTCCGCGTGACCCCTCATCCGTCGTCTGACGACGACACCTTCTCCCGCAAGGGGAGAAGGAAAGCGGACCTCCCCCCATGCCCCAATCCCTCACCCTGGCCGAGGCCCGGGCGTTCCTGCGCGTCCCAGATGCGGCGGAGGACGCCGTCCTCACGCTCCTGATCGACGCCGCCGAGGCCCGCGTCGCGGCCGCCGCGAGCCTCGCCCTGACGGCCGCTAGCCCCGCGCCCCTGCGCCTGGCCGTCCTCACCCTGGTCGCCCACGCCTACGAGCATCGTGACGCGGGAGAACCTTCTCTCGCCCTCGTCGAGCCGTGGCTGACCCCTTACCGAAAGGCGCGGCTGTGACCGACAAGCCCCTGATCGACGCCCTGGTCGCGACGCTGAAGGCCGCGCCCGCCGTCACCACCATCGCCGGCCAGCGGATCTACGCCACCGCACCGCGCCTGCCGACCTATCCCTGCGTCGTGGTCACCCGCTCGGAGGGCCGGCCGGTGTCGGAGGGCGACGGCGTCGAGCACCTGCTGACCCTGACCTGCGCCAGCCGCTTCGGCGGGCCGGAGGAGGCCAGGGCCCTGGTCGCCGCCGTCCGCGCGGCTTTGCACGACGCCAAGCCGAACCTGAGCGGCCGGCGGCTCGTCAACCTGCGCGTCCCCTACGCCGACTGCTTCGCCGGCGCCGATCGCGAGACCACGCTCGGGATCGTCCGCGTGCGGGCGGTGACTGAAAACCTCTGAACGGGAGACGACCATGGCCGCCCAAGCCGGCAAGGACATGCTGCTGAAGATCAGCGATGGGGCCCAGACCCCGACCTTCCACACCGTCGCGGGCCTGCGCGCCCGCACGCTCAGCCTCAACGCCAAGACCATCGACGCCACCGACAGCGACAGCGCGGGCCGCTGGCGCGAGCTGCTGGCCGGCGCGGGGATCAAGTCCGTGGCCGTGTCGGGCTCGGGCATCTTCCGCGACGCCGCGTCCGACGCCCAGGTGCGGACGAGCTTCTTCGACCAGTCGGCGCGGACCTGGCGTCTGGTGATCCCGGACTTCGGGCAGCTGGAGGGACCGTTCCTGGTCGCGGCGCTGGAATACGCCGGCGACCACGACGGCGAGGCGTCGTTCGCGATCAGCCTCGCCAGCGCCGGGGCGGTGACGTTCACGGCGATCTAGGATCGGCGACCGTCAAAGCAAAATCTCGTGTCATCCCGGAAGCCTCGCAGAGGCTATCCGGGACCCAGGGGGTGACGAAGCGCCGTGCGCGCCGCCCCTGGGTCCCGGCTCTCCGCGCTTCGCGCTGCGGCCGGGATGACACGGCCTATTGAGGTTCAAGAACCATGCTCCCGCCCAATCCCGCGCGCGGCGAGGTCGTCGTGACCTTGGCCGGCGCGCCGCGACGCCTGTGCCTGACGCTCGGCGCCCTGGCCCGCATCGAGGCCGCGCTGAACCTCGCCGACTGGTCGCAGCTGCCGGACCGCATCGCCACGCTCAGCGCGACCGACCTCTTCGCCGTGCTGGCCGCGTTGCTCGACGGCGGCGGCGAGCCGCCGGAGATCGCCGCGCGCGCCACCGTGCCTGAGGCCGCCTCCGCACTAGCCGCCGCCCTCGCGGCCTGCGCATGAGCGCCTGGGCCGCGCCGCTGCGTCTGGCGCTGAGCCTGGGCCTGCCGCCGGAGGCCTTCTGGCGCCTGTCGCTGAAGGAGTGGCGCGTGCTGACCGAGGCAGCGCCCGCGCCGGTCCTGTCCCGCGCCGACCTCTCCGCCTTGATCGTCCGCTATCCTGACGAGGAGATCCCCGCATGAGCTTCGACCAAGACGGCCTTTCGGCTGTTCCCGCCCGCGCCGCCGAGGCGGCCGCCGCCCTCGACGCCCTGAAAGCGCCGGCCGAGCGCGCCGCCCGCTCGATCGACGAGGCCTTCGCGCGCGCCGGCGCGTCGCTGGTCAAGTCACTGGCCCGGGCGGCCTCGGACGGCCAGGTGTCGCTGGCCGAGCTGGCCCGCGCCGTGCTGGGCGCGGCCGGGGCGGCGCTGAAGGGCGGGGGGCTTGGCGAGGCGCTGTCGAAGAGCTTTTCTGGAGCGCGCGCCGACGGCGGCCCGGTGCTGCCCGGCGGCGCCTATCTGGTCGGCGAGCGCGGGCCGGAGGTGTTCCGCCCGGCCTCGGCGGGGAGCATCGAGCCGGTCGGAGGCGGCGGAATGTCGGTGACGATCAACGTCCAGGGCGGCGAGGCGTCGGGCCTGGTCCGCTCCGACGCCCAGATCGCCCAGGCCCTGGCCCGCGCGGTGAGTCTGGGCGCGAGGCGGCTTTAGGCCCTCGCGTCAGAAACCCCGCCTTCCTGGGCCTTGTGCCCAGGACCCATCGCTCAGCCCGCAAGGGGCCTACCGAGTGTGTCTGGTCTTTCAACCTAACCTTTTGCGGATAACGAGAGTTCGCCGCCGCCATGGGTCCTGGGCACAAGGCCCAGGAAGGCGACTGAATAGACGCTGAGGATCAGTCAGAGCGGCCCCTACAGCGCCACCGCGGCCGTGTTCGGCGGGGGCGGGCCGTACTGGTTGTCGCGCGGCTGGCCCAGGCTGCAGCCGACCCAGAGCGTGAAGGCCAGCCAGATGGCGAAGGCGATGAAGCACGAGATGAAGAAGCCGCCCAGGGCGGTCAGGGCCGCCAGTTCAGGCTCGCCGCTGGTCAGGGCCGCGATGGCCGGCATGACGCCGATCGACAGGGCCGAGCCCATGATCAGGACCGGACCCAGCACCCACGGCAGCACCTGCCACCAGCCGGTCTGACCCATGTCGTGCAGCCGCTTGGCGTGGATGCAGACGCTGGAATAGATCGTCGCCAAGCTGATCACCGCGCCAATGACGGGCAGCCAGCCCAGCGCGATGTTGACGCCCAGCAGGACCAGCCAGCCGATCCAGAACGCCTGGCGGCCGATGCGGCCCTCCGGCGACAGGAACAGGGTCTTCCAATCCATATCGATCTCCAATCTCGACTCCATAGGTAGGAGCCGAAGACCCGCTGATGAAGTGAAAAGCGGGTCATGACCAAGACTTAATCGCGTTCGGCCTCGTACGGCTCCGCTTCTCGTCAAATTCCGCAAAACCTTTTCGTGAGGATCGCCATGAGCGAGTTCCATGAGGCGCGCCTGCCCGCGCGTCTGGCGTTCGGCTGCGCCGGCGGCGTCGAGTGGCGCACCGACATCGTCGCCCTGGCCTCGGGCGCCGAGCAGCGGACCAGCGCCTGGACGCGCGGCCGCCGTCGCTACCTGATCGCCACCGCCGCTCGCCCTCTGGATGAGCTGGCCGAGCTGCTGGCCTTCTTCGAGGCGCGGCGCGGGCGGCTGGCGGGCTTCCGGTTTCGGGATCCGGCCGACTTCAAGTCCTGCGCGCCCTCGGCCCAGCCGGCGGCCACGGACCAGCCGATCGGAACCGGCGATGGAAGCCGTAAGGTCTTCCAGCTGACCAAGACCTATGGAACAGGCCCGACGGCCTTGGCGCGGTCGATCGCCAAGCCGGTCGGCGGTACGGTCAAGGTCGCGGTGGCCGGAGTCGCCCTGGCGGCGGGCGCCTATTCGGTCGATGCGGCGACCGGCCTCGTCACGCTGTCGACTGCCCCGGCCGCCGGCGCGGCGGTGACGGCGGGCTTCGAGTTCGACACGCCGGTGCGCTTCGACACCGATCGACTGGACATCGCTCTGGAAGGCTTCTCGGCCGGCCGCGTCAGCGCCTGCGCCCTGATCGAGGTGCGCGACTGATGCGAGCGCTGCTGGAAGGGCTGGACCTCTCCCGCCTGTGCCACGTCTGGATCGTCGAACGGGCTGACGGCGTGAAGCTGGGCTTCACCGACCACGACCGCGACCTCGTCGTCGACGGCGTCACCTGCCGGGTCGGCGGCGGCTGGAGCCCCGGCGCCAGCGAAGCCGGGGTCGGCTACGCGCCGGGGCAGGCGGCCGCTCTGGGCGTGCTGGACGACGCGGGGATTTCGGAAGGCGACCTCGACGCGGGGCTCTATGACGGCGCCAGGGTCTCGGCGCTGCGCGTCGACTGGAGCGCGCCGTCGCGCCTCGTCCGCCTGTGGACCGCGACGATCGCCGCGCTGAGCCGCGAGGGCCAGGCGTTCAAGGCGACCCTGGCAGGTCCGGCCGCGGCTCTGGAGCGGGTGGCGGGGCGGACGTTCACGCGCCTGTGCGACGCAAGGCTGGGCGACGCGCGCTGCGGCGCCGATCTCTCGGCCCATCCCGGCGCGACCTGTGACAAGCGCTGGACGACCTGTGTCGGCGTGTTCGCCAATGGCGTGAACTTCCGAGGCTTCCCCACGTCGCCCGGCGAGGACTTTCTCACGCTGTACCCCGTCGAGGGCGAGCGCAACGACGGCGGGCGGCGGTGAGGAGGAGCAGATGCTCCCCCGCGATGCGGGGGAGCTGTCGCGGAGCGACTGAGGGGGCAAGCTGGAAATTATCAGAGCTAGCCCCCTCCGGCCCTCTGGGCCACCTCCCCCGCATTGCGGGGGAGGATCTCGTTGTCCAAGAAGCCCGCCGCTGGCTCGGCACCCCCTACCGCCACCAGGCCTCGACCCTGGGCGCGGGCTGCGACTGCCTGGGCCTGGTGCGCGGTGTGTGGCGCGCGATCCACGGCGCCGAGCCCGAAACCCCGCCGCCCTACCGCCCCGACTGGGCCGAGGTCGGCGAGCGGGAACTCCTGCTGGAAGCGTTCGGCCGCTGGCTGACGCCTCTGCCGCTGTCCGCGGGCCGTCCCGGCGACGTCCTCGTCTTCCGCATGGCGCCCGGCGCGGTCGCCAAGCACTGCGCGATCCTCTCCGGCCCGGACCGCATCATCCACGCCTATTGGGGCCGGGCCTGCGTCGAAAGCGCGCTGGGCCGCTGGTGGCGCGAGCGCCTGGTCGCGGCTTTCCGTTTTCCAATCCCCCAAACACCCGACCTCCCCGGCGAACGCCGGGGCCCAGATTCAGCCTGAGAGTCAGAGGTGCTCGCGCCCGATGGCGGAGCAGAACCCGCTTTGTCCGTGGGTTCGATCTGGGCCCCGGCATTCGCCGGGGAAGCCGGAGGAGAAAGTTCAAATGGCTCAAGTCATCCTCTCCAGCGTCGGCGCGGCGATCGGCGGACCGCTGGGGGCCGTGGCCGGGGCGGCGCTGGGGGCGGCGGTCGACCAGGCCGCGCTCTCGGCCCTGTCGCCGGCCCGCCAGATCGGTCCGCGCATCCCCGAGCTGCGACTGACCGGCGCGGCCGAGGGCGCGGCGCTGCCGTGCGTGTTCGGCCGGGCGCGGGTCGGCGGCCAGGTGATCTGGGCCGCGCGGTTTCGCGAGAAGCGGGTCGAGGGCCGCGTCGGCGGATCAAAAGGCCAGAAGACGACGTCCTACGCCTACAGCCTCTCGTTCGCCGTCGCCGTGGCCGAAGGGCCGATCGACGGGATCGGCCGCGTCTGGGCCGACGGACGGGTGATGGACCTCTCCGGGGCCACGATGCGCGTCCACCTGGGGAGCGAGGATCAGGCGCCCGATCCGCTGATCGCCGCGATCGAGGGCCAGGCGCCGGCCTATCGCGGCGTGGCCTATGTGGTGTTCGAGGACCTGCCGCTGGAGCCGTTTGGCAATCGCCCGCCCCAGTTGTCTTTCGAGGTCTTCCGCCGGCCGCGCACGCCCGGCGATCCGCCGGGGCTTGAGGAGCGGCTGAAGGGCGTTTGCCTGATCCCCGGCGCGGGCGAGTTCGTCTATGCGACCGAAGCGGTCCTGCGCCGCGAAGGTCTCACCCGGACAGCCAGCGAGAGCGTCCATAACGCCGACGGCCGCGCGGATATCGTCGTGGCGCTAGACCAGTTGCAGGCGCAACTGCCGAACGTCGACCACGTCACCCTGGTCGTGGCCTGGTTCGGGTCCGACCTGCGCTGCGGCCAGTGCCAGATCCGGCCGGGGGTGGAGCAGTCGAGCAAGGACACCCTGCCGATCGCCTGGAGCGTGGCGGGCGTGGAGCGCTCGGGCGCGCATCTGGTCTCGCTGAAGGACGGCAAGCCCGCCTATGGCGGCACCCCGGCCGACGCGGTGGTGCTGCAGGCGATCGCCGAGCTGAAGCGGCGCGGGCTGAAGGTCACGCTCTATCCGTTCATCCTGATGGACACCCCGCCAGGCCAGCCCGCCTATCCCTGGCGAGGCCGGATCGCCTGCGAGGCGGGCGCGGATGGAACTGCGGCGGCGACCGCCCAGGTCAACGCCTTCTTCGACGGCGAATGGGGGCTGCGGCGGATGGTGCTGCACCAGGCGAGCCTCGCGGCCCAAGCCGGAGGGGTGGACGGCTTTGTCATCGGTTCGGAGCTGCGCGGGGTCACCACGACGCGCGGACCGGGCGGCGCCTATCCGGCGGTCGCCAAGCTGAAGGCTCTGGCCGCGGAGGTCCGCGCCGTGCTGGGCGCCTCGACCAAGCTCGGCTACGCCGCCGACTGGAGCGAATACTTTGGGCATCAGCCCGCCGACGGAAGCGGCCATGCGGTGTTCCATCTCGATCCCCTGTGGGCCGATCCGAACATCGATTTCGTCGGCGTCGACTGGTATCCGCCGATCACCGACTGGCGCGAGGGCGAGACCCATCTGGACGCCGCCGCCGGCTTCTTGGGCCCGCACGACCCGGCCTATCTGCGCGCGGGCCTGACCGGCGGTGAGAACTTCGACTGGTTCTACGCCAGCCCGACCGCCCGAGACGCCCAGATCCGCACGCCGATCGCCGACGGCGCCCACGGCGAGGCCTGGATGTTCCGCGCCAAGGACCTGAAGTCGTGGTGGAGCAACCCTCACCACGACCGCCCCGGCGGCGTGCGGTCGGCGACGCCGACGGCCTGGGTCCCGCGGTCCAAGCCGATCCGCCTGACCGAGTTCGGCTGTCCCGCCGTCGACAAGGGCAGCAATTCGCCGAACCTCTTTATCGATCCGAAGAGCTCCGAGAGCTTCCTGCCGCCGTACTCGACCGGCGAGCGCGACGACTTCGGCCAGCGGCGCTGCCTGGAGGCGGTGCTGGCCTGGCTGGACGAGCCGACCGCCAATCCGGTCTCGCCGGTCTATGGCGGGCCGATGGTCGAGGCGGCCAGCGCCTGGTGCTGGGACGCGCGGCCGTTTCCGGATTTCCCGGCGCGGTCGGACGTCTGGGCGGACGGAAGCTCGTGGACCCTGGGGCACTGGCTGACCGGCCGCGCCGGGATCGCGCCGCTGCCGGAGCTGATCCGGGCCCTGAGCGCGCGGGCCGGCGTCTCGATCGACCCCGGCGAGGCGGGCGGTTCAGTGGGCGGTTACGTCGTCGATCGGCCCATGCGCCTGCGCGACGCGCTCGCGCCCCTGACGGAGGCCTTCGCCCTGGATCCCGTCGAGCGCGGCGACCACGTGCGGATGATGGCGCGGTCCGGCCGCGTGGCGGGCGCGCTGGCCGAAAGCGATCTGGTCCGCCCCGACGACGGCCCTGTCGAGCGCGAGACCCGCGTGCTGGAGCCCACCGCCGAGGCCCTGCGCCTGCGCTTCCTGGACGCCGGCCGCGACTACCAGGTCGGGGCGGTGGTCGTGCGCCGCGAGCAGGGCGAGGGAACCCGAGACGCCGACGCGCCGATCGTGCTGGCCGCGCCAGACGCGGAAGCCTGCGCCCGTCGGATGCTGGCCGCCGACGAGGCCGCGCGGCGCTCGCGGATCCTCCACCTCTCGCCCTCCGCGGCCCTGCGCCTGGAGCCCGGCGACCGCCTGGCCCACGACGGCGGCGCCTGGCGGGTGGCGCGCCTGGATCTCGACGAGCGACCGCACGCGACCCTGGTCCCGGTCGTCGCCGGGCAAGGCGTCGGCGGCGGTCTCGACTGGACGCCGGCTCCGCCGCGCGAGCCGCCGCCGCCGGCGGCGCTGTTGGTGCTGGACCTGCCGTCGAACGGCGCCCTGGCGGACGACGCCCGGCCGCTGGTCGCCGCCGCGAGCGAGCCTTGGCGTCCGCTGGAGATCCACGCCGGCCCGGACCTCGACACGCTCAGCGTCAGGGCGCGCCTGACTCAGCCAGCCACCCTGGGCGTGACCCTGACGGATCTCGCGCCGGCCTCGCCACATCGCGTCGATTGCCTGGGCGCCCTGACGGTGCGGATGGAGGGAACCAGCCTGTCCTCGGTTTCGCTGGGCGCGATGCTGGCGGGCCGCAACAGCCTGGCCATCATGGCCGGCGATGGAAGCTGGGAAGTGATCGGCTTCCGCGACGCGGCGCTGCTGTCGCCCGACGTGTGGCGGCTCTCTGGCCTGCTGCGCGGTCAGCGTGACGGGGCGGCGAGCGCGACGACGATCCTGACCGGCGCGGCGGTCGTGCTACTGGACGAGGCGGTGGTCCCGATGGAGGTCGCGGCCTTCGAGCGCGGGGTTCCGCTGAAGGTCCGCGCGGCTCTGGCTGGCGGTCCTCCGGCGGGCGCCGCCGAGACGACGGTGGTCTGGACCGGTCGAGCGCTGCGCCCGCTGGCCCCGACGCATCTGCGCGCGCGGATGGTCGGCGGCGACCTCCAGCTCTCTTGGATCCGCCGCGCCCGGACCGGCGGCGATGTCTGGGCGGGCGAGGTCCCGCTGGTCGAGGGCGTCGAGCGCTACCGTGTCCGCGTGCTGGACGGCGCCTCGGTGCTGCGGGAAGTCGAGGTGTCGGCGCCGGTCTTTGTCTACACCGCCGCCATGCGAGCGAGCGACGCGCCGCCGACCGGGGCGCGCCTGGAGATCGCTCAGGCGGACGCGCTCTACGGCTGGGGCGCGGTAGTGACGATAGGGTTGTGATAAAAATGCCACATCAAGTCTTGCGCGGGGCGCTGGACGTTCTAGATGGAGGGCGTTACCCCCACTTGCCTAAGCTCTAAGCCAGCTCGATGAGGACCTTCCTTGGCGCGTGACCCCTATCAGGAACTCGGCGTTTCCCGCACCGCGAGCGCGGACGAGATCCGCAAGGCGTTCCGCAAGCTCGCCAAGCAGCATCACCCCGACGCGAACCCCGGCGACAAGAAGGCCGAGGAGAAGTTCAAGCAGGTCAGCGCCGCCTTCGACATCCTGGGCGACGCCGAGAAACGCAAGAAGTTCGACCTGGGCCAGATCGACGCCGATGGCCGCGAGACCATGCGCGGCTTCGGCGGCCAACCCGGCAACGGCCCGTTCAACGCCGGCGGCTTCGGCCGGGGCGGCTTCCGCGTCGACGAGGGGCCGGAGATCGACCTGTCGGACCTGTTCGGCGGCATGTTCGGCGGCGGTCGCGGTCCCTTTGGCGGCGGCGGCCAGACCGGCGGCTTCGCTCCGCGCGGCGCCGACGTGAAGGCGCGTCTCGAGATCGACCTGGAAGAGGCGATCAAGGGCGGCAAGAAGCGCGTGGCCTTCTCGGACGGCCGCACGATCGACGTGACCATCCCGGCCGGCGCCCAGGAAGGCCAGACCCTGCGCCTGAAAGGGCAGGGCAGCCCGGGCCGCGGCGGCGCGGGCGACGCCATGATCGAGCTGGTGATCAAGCCGCACCCGATCTACCGCCGCGAGGGCGAGGCGCTGGTCATGGACCTGCCGATCTCGGTCCCCGACGCGGTGCTGGGCGGCAAGGTCGAGGCGCCCACGCCGGACGGCAATGTGATGCTGAACGTTCCCAAGGGCAGCAACAGCGGCCAGACCCTGCGCCTGAAGGGTCGGGGCTTCGCCGACGCCAAGGGCAAGCGCGGCGACCTCTTGGCGCGCCTCGTCGTCACCCTGCCCGAGACGGTCGACCAGGACCTCGAGAAATTCGCCCAGGCCTGGCGCGAGCAGAAGCCTTACACGCCGAAGCGGAAGTAGGCGGGCGTCGGCAAAGCTACCGGCAATGTCTCGACATTTGTTGACACATTGCGCTGGTAGGCTGATCTTGGTTCGCGAGGAGATCGGCCATGCAGGTGATCGTGAAGAAGTGGGGCAACAGCGCCTCGGTCCGGATCCCGGCCCGAGTGATGGCGGCCGCCGACATCGCGATAGACCAGGCCGTCGATGTGCGAGAGGAGAACGGCCGGATTATCATCGAGCCGATCCGGGCGCCCGAGTATGATCTCGACGCCATGCTCGCCGAAATGGAGCCTGAGACGTTCCACGAAGACATCGACTTTGGCGATGTGGTCGGCAAGGAGTTCTGGTGAGCGCGCGGTACGTTCCCGACGCCGGCGATATCGTGTGGCTGCAGTTCGATCCGCAGGCAGGCCACGAGCAGGCTGGCCACCGTCCAGCGCTGGTGCTTTCGCCCTCGGCCTACAACGGCAAGCGGGGCATGATGCTTTGCTGCCCAATGACTAGCCGCGTGAAGGGCTATCCTTTCGAGGTGGTCGTGCCCGGCCCTTCCCCAAGTGTCGTGTTGGCTGACCAGATCAAGAGCGTTGACTGGGTTGCTCGCCGGGCGACGCGCAAGGGCGTAGCGCCCGCGCCAGTGTTGGCCGAAGCGCGCGCGAAGCTGAAGGCGCTCCTGAGTGTGTGATCTTCGCCGTCCGACCGTGACAGAACGACGCAGCCCGTTCATAAGCTGGGCGTTCAGTCTCCATTCAGCCGCGTTCCGTTAGACCGGAGAGCATGAAAACGATCCGCGTCATCCTCGTCGCCGCCGCGCTGGCCGCCGCCCTTCCGGGCGCGGCGTCGGCGCAGCGTCGTGGGCCCGACTCGCTGGGCGCCGACTGGCGCGCGCAGCAGGACGAGGCGCGGGGCGGCGTGCAGTCGGGTCGGCTGGTGCCGCTGTCGCGGGTGATCGAGATGATCTCGCGCCGCGTGCCGGGGCGGGTGCTGGACGCCGGCCTCGAGGGCCGCAACTACCGCGTCCGCTGGGCCACGGCCGACGGCCGCCGCATCGACTTCATCGTCGACGCCGAGACCGGACAGATCATCAGCGGGGGCTGAGGAGTTTTCGAGGACCCATGCGCATCCTGCTCGTCGAGGACGATCCCGATCTGACGCGCCAGCTGAAGCTGGCCCTGGCCGACGCCGGCTACGCCGTCGACCACGCCCCCGATGGCGAGGAAGCCCAGTTCCTGGGCGAGACCGAGCCCTATGACGCCGTGATCCTCGATCTCGGCCTGCCCAAGGTGGACGGCGTGTCGGTGCTAGAGCGCTGGCGGCGCGGCAATGTCACGACGCCCGTCCTGATCCTGACCGCGCGCGGCGCCTGGAGCGACAAGGTCGCCGGCTTCGACGCGGGCGCCGACGACTATCTGGCCAAGCCGTTCCATACCGAGGAGCTGCTGGCCCGCCTGCGCGCCCTGCTTCGCCGCTCGGCCGGCCACGCCGCGCCGTCGTTGTCGTGCGGCGCCCTGCGCTTGGACCCGCGCGCCGCGCGCGCCAGCGTCAATGGCGAGCCGCTGCGCCTGACCTCGCTGGAATACCGCCTGCTGCACTACATGATGATGCACCAGGGCCGGGTGATCGGCCGCACCGAGCTGGTCGAGCACCTGTACGACCAGGACTTCGACCGCGACAGCAACACCATCGAGGTGTTCATCGGCCGCCTGCGTAAAAAGCTGGGCGCCGAGCGGATCGAGACCGTCCGGGGCCTGGGCTATCGCCTGGCGCCGCTGCCCGGCGAAGACGCGGCCTAGCCTTTTGTTGGACCTGCGCCGCCGTTCGCTGGTCCGCCGCCTGATCCTGATCGCCGGGATCTGGACCCTGCTGGTCGTGGTGATCGCCGGAGTGTTCCTGACCGCCCAGTTCCGCGGCGCGGCCATCCGGCGGTTCGACCAGTCGCTGGCGGTGCTGACCGACGACCTCTATGCGGGCTCGACGGTCGAGGGCGGCGTGCTGAAGGCGCCGTTCCTGACCGATATCCGGGCCACGCGCGCCTATTCCGGCCGCTACTGGGTCATTCTCGATAAGTCGCCCGACGGATCGATGAAGCCGATCGAGCGCTCGCGCTCGCTGTTCGACAGCGACCTGATGCTGTCCTCGGCCCAGATCGACAAGCTGGACGCCGCGCCCGGCAAGACCCAGTACTTCGACATGCGCGGCCCGCAGGACAAGCCGCTGCGCGCCGCCGCCATCCTGACGCGCCTGCCGGGCTATCCGGACCCCGTCGTGTTCCTGGCCGCCGAGGACCGCTCGCCGATCGACGCCGACGCCGACCGCTTCGCGCGCATCACCGCTTTCGCCCTGCTGATCCTGGGCGGCGGCCTGATCCTGGGCATGGTGGTGCAGGTGCGCTTTGGCCTGCAGCCGCTGTTCCGCCTGCGCCGCGAGGTGGCGTCGGTCCGGCGCGGCAAGGCCGAGCGCGTCGAGGGCGTATATCCCGAGGAGTTGTCGCCGCTGGCGACCGAGCTCAACGCCCTGCTGGCGCACAACCAAGAGGTCGTCGAGCGCCAGCGGACCCACGTCGGCAATCTGGCCCACGCGCTGAAGACGCCGATCTCGGTGATGCTGACCGAGGCCAACCAACAGCCGGGCCAGCTGGCCGAGGTGGTCGAGCGCCAGGCCCAGACCATGCGCGAGCAGGTCGACCACCACCTGCGCCGCGCCCGCGCCGCCGCCCGCTCCCAGACCAGCGGCGAGCGCACGCCGGTCGAGCCGATCCTGGACGAGTTGGCCGTCACCCTGGAGCGGATCTTCCAGGACAAGGCGGATGGGCGGGGGATCGAGATCGACTGGCGCTGCCCCGAGGACCTGGCCTTCCAGGGCGAGAAGCAGGACCTCTTGGAACTGGTCGGCAACGTCATGGAGAACGCCGGCAAGTGGTGCCGCGGCAAGATCCGAGTCGACGCCGCGCCGTCGGGTGAGACGCGGATGATCGTCACCGTCGACGATGATGGTCCTGGTCTGCCGCCCGAGGAGCGGGCCCAGGCGCTGAAGCGCGGCCAGAGGCTGGACGAGAACGCGCCCGGCTCGGGCCTGGGTCTATCGATCGTCGACGAACTGGCCCGCGCCTATGGCGGCTCTATCCAGCTTGGTGAATCGCCATTGGGCGGATTGCGGGTCATGCTCGATCTGCCGCGGGCCGAAACCTGAGCGATCGCGACCCGGCGTCGCGGTAGGCCCCGCGCCCGCGAACAGCGGCTAAACCGCTTACAAGCTTGAGCTTTCGGCGCGATGAGCGTCCGGGCCCCAGACGCGATTTTTATCGCGTTTCGGAAATCCTTAACCTCGATCCGAACATGGTTGATGGAACTGTCGGTTGCATGGACCGACATGGGGAACAATGGCCGCCATAGCCGCCCATAAACTGCAGCTGATCCGGACGCTGGTGGAGACCGCGCCGGATGCGGCGCTGCGCAGCCTGGAGCTGGCCCTGGCGGGGACCAGCGCCCAGAGCATTTTCGCGCCCGTGCGCGAGCTGGTCGAGGAAGAGACCGCCAACCGCTTCGTCCGTAACAGCGTGTTGGCCCCGATCGTCCCCCTGTGCGCCAAGCGCGAGGAGGGGGCCATCGCCTTTCCCCCGCCGGTGCTGGCGCGAACCTGGCGCGCCCTGCGCGGCATCGCCCCGCGCGAGGCCCAGGAAGCGGCGGCCAAGTGCAATCCCTGGGACCTCGATCAAGGCTCCCCCCTGGTCTTCGACGAGCTGTGCAAGATCGGCGCGGCGGCGCTGCGCGATCCCGAGAACGCCGCCTTCGACAGCGTCCGCTCGCTCTGCGATCCCGAAGAGCTGGCCATGTGCCTGCAGCTGGCGCCGATCGTCCGCACCTGCCTGCCTCGGCTGTCGGAATGGGTCAGCCGGATGTCGGACGAGCGGGCCGCCGCCGCGCGGCTGGCCTATGCCGACGCCTGCCGTATCCGCGAGGACGCCGGGCCGCTGCTGCTGGACATCCTGTCGGCCCATCTGCCCGACGAGTGGCGCATCCTGCGCGTGATCTCGGCGGTGATGGATCGGCCGAGCGATCGCTATCTGGCCTCGTCCGAGGTCAAGGGCCTTGGCGAGCGCTTCCTGGCCGACATCGAAGCGTCGATCGCTCATGTCGAGACCTTCGACTTCGGCGGCGGCGAGGCGGCGGGCCGCGAGGCCGCCCTGCGCGCCCAGAAGGTGCAGCTGCAGATCGTCGAGTTCCAGCAGTCGGTGGATCTCAACAAGGACGGTCCCTGGGGCCGACGCGTGGCGCGCTTCAAGCAGACCATGGCCAAGGCCTGCGAAACGCGGATGGACCAGATCGAGCGTGAACTGGGCAAGGCGTTGCCGACCCGGCCGATCTCGATGCTGGCCAAGAAGGGCGCGCGCGGCGTGGCCAAGCTGGTCGCCCCGCCCGACGAGGCCATGCTGGACCGGGCCCGAGGCGGGCTGGCCTTTATCGCCGACCTGCGGCCCTGCGCCGACAAGGCGGGTTATGGCAGCAGCCGCAACAAGTTCCTCGAGAAGCTGAACGCCTATCTCGACCCGTATATCGAGGACGTCCTGCACGTGGCCCGCACCGGCGACGGCGGCGATCCGGCCATCGCTATGGACTATCTGAACGTCGCCGCCAGCTTCATCGCCTACACCCGCGACGACAAGACCGCCGAGATCGTCCGCCGCCGCGCCGCCGCGGCGATCGCGGCCTGATCAATCCCTTCCGATCTTCCCGGCGAATGCCGGGATCCAGATCGAGCCCACGACATCAAACGTATGGCGTAGGCAGACGGCGCGTCACCCCAAGCCTCTCAGGATGAATCTGGGCCCCGGCATTCGCCGGGGAGGTCGGGAGTCTTGCTTATGCCGTTCGGAAGGCGCGGCTTGACGCCCTTAAGCGCTTTTCCCACTAACGGCCGGCCTCAGAACAAGCTAACACCCGCATCATGATCGCATTCTGGATCGCCGCGACCGGGCTGTCGGCCGTGACCGCGGGGCTGGTGCTGCGCGGCGCCGCGCGGGCCCGGCCCGTAGACGACGCCCAGGCCCGGCTGGAGCCGCATCGCCGCCGCCTGGCCGAGGTCGAACGCCTGGCCATGGACGGCCTTTTGGCGCAGGACGAGCTGAAGGCCGCCCGCGCCGAGGCGGGCCGAGGCCTGCTGGCCGCCGCCGACCAGGCCGAGACCTGGGAGCGGGGCGGCGTCGCCGCGCGCAAGGCGGTCGTCGCCATCGCCGGCGCCGCCTGCGTCGCGGGCGTGGGCCTCTATGTCTGGCTTGGCCATCCCGAGTTGCCCGACCAGCCCTACGCCAAGCGCGTCGCCGAATGGAAGGCCGCCGACCCGGCGTTGCTGCAGCCCGCCCAGATCGCCGCCGTGCTGGAAGGCGTCGCGGCCGAGCGCCCGAACGACGCCGAGCCGCTGGTGTTCCTGGCCAAGGCCCGGGCGGCCGCCGGCGACATGGCGGGCGCCGAACAGGCCCTGCGCCGCGCGGTGGACCGCGCCCCGAACCGCGCCGACATCTGGAGCCTGCTGGGTGAGACGTTCGTCATCGAGGCCAAGGGCGACATCGGCGCCGACGCCAAGCTGGCCTTCAGCCGCGCGCTGAAGGCCGACCCGAAGGACCTGCGGGCCCGCTACTATCTGGGCCGCGCCCGCATCGCCGAGGGCGACGTGGCCGGCGGCGTCGGAGACTGGCGCGCGCTGTTGAACAGCCTCGCCCCCAACGATCCGGCGCGCACGGCGCTGGGCCGCGAGATCGCCGACGTCGAGGCCGCCGGCGGCCTTCCCTCGGTTCAGCCGACAGCGTCGGAGAACCCGCAGGTGCAGGGCATGATCGCCGGCATGGTCGAGGGCCTGGCGGCCCGCCTGGCCCAATCGCCCGACGATCCGGACGGCTGGGTGCGGCTCGTTCGCGCCTACGCCGTGCTGGGCGAGACCGCCAAGCGCGACGCGGCCCTGGCGACCGCCTCCGCCCGCTTCAAGGACCAGCCCAAGGTGCTGTCGGCCCTGCGCCAGGCCGCCGATACGCCCCCGCAGGCCAACATGGCCGGCCAGACCAAAGACCAAAAGATCGCGAAATGAGCTTCTGGCCGAAATCCCGCAAGGCGCGCCGGCGCCTGACCGTCCTGCTGGCCGTCGCGCCGGTGCTGGCCCTGGCCGTGGGTCTGGCGCTGTACGGCATGCGCGACAGCATCTCGCTGTTCTACACGCCGGCCCAGGCCCAGGAGGCGCACGTCAAGCCGGGCCGCAAGGTGCAGCTGGGCGGCCTCGTCCAGCACGGCAGCGTGGTCAAGCACCCGGACGGCAATGTCGAATTCGTGGTCGCCGATCAGAAGGCCTCGGCGAAGGTTGTCTATCATGGCGACCTGCCTGACCTGTTCCGCGAAGGGCAGGGGATCGTCGCCGAGGGGACCTTCGACGACCAGGGCGTCTTCGTCGCCAAGCAGGTGCTGGCCAAGCACGACGAGCGCTACATGCCGCGCGACGTCGCCAAGGCGCTGAAGAAGCAGGGCGAGTGGCGCGGCGGGGGCGCTAAACCTTCCTATCCGGGGTATCAGCAATGATCGCCCTTCGGTTCCCTTCTCCCCTAGCGGGAGAAGGTGTCGCGCAGCGACGGATGAGGGGTTTCTCGATCCTGTCCGCGCGACCCCTCATCCGTCTGGCTCCGCCAGCCACCTTCTCCCGCAAGGGGAGAAGGGGAGAGTTCCAATGATCACCGAGCTTGGCGCATTCGCCCTCGTCCTGGCGCTGATGCTGTCGGTCGCCCAGACCGGCCTGTCGGCGGTCGGCGGCGCGCGGCGATCCGTGGTGCTGGCCGGCGCGGGACGCGGCGCGGCCGTCGCGGTGTTCCTGGCCGTGGCCGTCGCCTTCGCCTGCCTGATCCACGCCTTCGTGGTCTCGGACTTCTCGGTCGCCAACGTCGCGGCCAACTCGCACACGGCCAAGCCGATGCTCTACAAGGTGGCCGGCGCCTGGGGCAGCCACGAGGGCTCGATGCTGCTGTGGTGCCTGGTGCTGACGGGCTACGGCGCGGCCACGGCCTTCTTCGGCGACAGCCTGCCGCCGCGCCTGCGGGCCTACGCCATCGCGATCCAGGGCGCGCTGGGCGTCCTCTTCCTGGCCTACACGGTGTTCGCCTCGAACCCGATGGAGCGCCTTCTGGACGCGCCGATCGAAGGGCGCTCGCTCAATCCGCTGCTGCAGGACCCGGCCCTGGCCTTCCACCCGCCGTTCCTCTACGCCGGCTATGTCGGCTTCTCGGTGGTCTATTCGCTGTCGCTGGCGGCGCTGATCGAGGGCCGCATCGACGCGGCCTGGGCCCGCTGGGTGCGGCCCTGGACCCTGGCGGCCTGGAGCCTGCTGACCGTCGGCATCACCCTGGGCGCCTTCTGGGCCTATTACGAGCTGGGCTGGGGCGGCTGGTGGTTCTGGGACCCGGTCGAGAACGCCAGCTTTATGCCCTGGCTGATCGGCGCGGCGCTGCTGCACTCGGCCATCGTCACCGAGAAGCGCGGCGCCCTGCCGGGCTGGACGGCCTTCCTGGCCCTGGCGG
This sequence comes from uncultured Caulobacter sp., assembly GCF_937900395.1. GTDB lineage: Bacteria > Pseudomonadota > Alphaproteobacteria > Caulobacterales > Caulobacteraceae > Caulobacter. The sequence continues at coordinate 11,673 of NZ_CALCDX010000240.1, read as the reverse complement.
CCTTCACCTTCTCGATGCTGGGCGCCTTCCTGGTGCGCTCGGGCGTGCTGACCAGCGTCCACGCCTTCGCCGTCGATCCGACCCGCGGCGTGCTGCTGCTGATCATGATGGGCGTCGCGGCCGGCGCGGGCTTCCTGCTGTTCGCCCTCCGCGCGCCCAGCCTCAATCCTGGCGGCCAGTTCCGCACGATCAGCCGCGAGAGCGCGATCGTTCTCAACAACATCCTGCTGTCGACCGCGACGGCGGTGGTGCTGCTGGGCACCCTGTTCCCGCTGATCCGCGAGGCCATGGACGGCGAGGCCGTCTCGGTCGGCGCGCCGTTCTTCAACCTGACCTTCGTGCCGCTGATGATCCTGGCCTTCGCGGTTCTGCCGGCCGGGCCGCTCCTGGCCTGGAAGCGCGGCGACGCCGGCGGCGCAGCCCGCAAGCTGTGGGTGGTCCTGGCCGCCGCCGTCGTGCTGGGCCTGATCGCCTACGCCGTCGTCCAGCCGCGCAAGGCCCTGGCCAGCGGCGGCCTCGTCGTCGGCTTCTGGCTGATCGGCGGCGCGCTGCTGGAGCTAGCCGAGCGCCTGAAGCTGTTCCGCGCGCCCGCCGCCGAGAGCGCCCGCCGCGCCCGCGGCCTGCCGCGCGGCGCCTGGGGCACGACCCTGGCCCACGCGGGCCTGGGGATCTTCGTGCTCGGCGCCTCATTCGAGACCGCCTGGCGCGTCGAGGCGGCTCAGGCCCTGAGCCTGAACGGTAGCCAGCCGCTGGGCGCCTACACCCTGACCCTGACCAAGGTCGGCACGGTCGAGGGGCCGAACTATCTGGCCGAGCGCGGCGTCGTGAAGGTGGTCGACAAGGCGGGCCGGCTGGTCTGCCTCGCCGCGCCCGAGCGCCGCTTCTATCCCACCGGCGGCCAGACCACCTCGGAGGTCTCGATCTGCCCCAGCGTTCTCAACGACATCTATGTCGTGATGGGCGAGCGCAGGGCGGGCGAGGACGGCAAGCCCGCCTGGCTGATCCGCGCCTATGTGAACCCGTGGGTCCGGCTGATCTTCCTGGGGCCGCTGCTGATGGCCGTGGGCGGCGTCGTCTCGCTATCGGACCGCCGGGTGCGGCTGGGCGTCGGGCGTCGGGCGCAGGAGACGGTGTCGTGATCCGCAAGCTCAAGACGGCCGCCGTCGCCCTCTGCGCCATCGCCTTGACGGCCGGCGCCTCCGAGCCGTCCGAGCGCCTGGCCGATCCGGCGCAGGAGGCCCACGCCCGCGCTCTGTTCCGCGAGGTGCGCTGTCTGGTCTGCCAGAACGAGTCGATCGACGACTCCGAGGCCCAACTGGCCGGCGATCTGCGGCGAATTGTCCGCGAGCAGGTCAAGGCCGGCCGCAGCGATTCCGAAATCCGCGCTTTCCTGGTCGAGCGCTATGGCGAGTTCGTGCTGCTGAAGCCGCCGTTCTCGGCCGGCAACGCCGTGCTGTGGCTGGCTCCGGTGGGCATTCTGCTGATCGGCGGCGTCCTCATGGTCGGGCTTCTGCGTCGGCGCGCGCCAGCAGACGGCGAGCTTTCGCAGGACGAGGAAGAGCGCCTGAAGCGTCTGCTCCAAGACGATTGACACGATTGCGCCGAAAAGGGGCCGCAAGAAGCTCTAGCCGGGGCGTAAAGATTGGGTCGAAGCCATTGCACCTTTTACGCGCCGGACTAGGTTCTGAGGTCAAAGGGACCGCGCTGGCGCGGGTTGAGGCATAAGGGACCGCGTGGCGACGCGCGGGTGAGGAAAGACGAGAATGACCGCTAGGAAGTCGGGTTTCATTGTGGGCGCCGTGGCAGGCGCGGGCGTCGCCTGCGCGGCCTTGGCCGGCGTGGGGATGCGCATGGGGACCGCCGCCGCGGAAGCCCCGGCCGTCCGCACCAGCGTGGCCAGCGCCCCGGCTTTCGCGCCGCCGCCCGGCGCGCCGATGTCGTTCGCCGACATCTTCGAGAAGGTTTCGCCCGCGGTCGTCCAGATCAACGTGACCTCCAAGGCCTCCCCGCAACCGCTGCGCATCCCCGGCTTCGAAGGCTTCGACATCGTGCCGCGCGGCAAGAAGGCCCCCGGTCCAGGCCAGGACGGCGATGACGGCGACACGCCCGCCACGCCGAAGCAGCAGTCGGCCGGCTCGGGCTTCTTCATCTCCGCCGACGGCTATATCGTCACCAACAACCACGTCGTCGCCGACGCCGACGATATCCAGGTGGTGATGAAGGACGGCCGCGAGCTTAAGGCCACCCTGGTCGGCCGCGACGAAGGCACCGACCTGGCGGTGATCAAGGTCGTCGATCCCAAGGCCAAGACCGGCGATTTCCCGTATGTGAACTTCGAGAACCAGGCCAAGCCGCGCGTTGGCGACTGGGTCATCACGATCGGCAATCCGTTCGGCCTGGGCGGCACCGCCACGGCGGGCATTATCTCGGCCTATGGCCGTAACCTGGGCGACACCACCTCGTCGTTCGTCGACTACATCCAGATCGACGCCCCGATTAACCGCGGCAATTCGGGTGGTCCCAGCTTCGACATCTACGGCCGGGTGATCGGCGTCAACAGCGCCATCTACTCGCCGTCGGGCGGCTCGGTCGGCATCGGTTTCGCCATTCCCGCCGACGTCGCGGAGGACACCGCCAAGCAGCTGATCGCCGCTGGCAAGGTGGTGCGCGGCTACATCGGCGTCAGCATCCAGGACTTCAGCGCGGAATCGGCCGAGGCGCTGGGCCTGAAGGACGTCAAGGGCGCGATCGTCGCCGAGGTCGTCGCCGGCGGCCCGGCCGCCAAGGCCGGCCTGCTGCCCGACGACATCCTGGTGGGCGTCAACGGCGTCAAGGTCGCCGACCGCTCGGAACTGACCCGCGAAGTGTCCAAGGCCCGTCCTGGCGAGATCATCAAGATGTCGATCATCCGCGACGGCAAGCCGCGGGTCGTCGACGTCCGCTCGGGCACGCGCCCGTCGGAGAACTCCCTGGCGGTCAATGACGACGATCAGGATCAGGAGGGCGGCGCCGCCCCCAGCCCGGGCAAGCCCGCCAACCAGCGGGTCGACGCCCTGGGCCTGACCTTGGCGCCGATCGACCAGGCCGCTCGCGACACCTACAAGATCGACAGCGAGATCAAGGGTCTGCTGATCGCTGGGGTGAAGGGCGACAGCGACGCGGGCGAGAAGGGCCTGGCGAAGGGCGATGTCCTGGCCAACATCAACGGCGTGGCGGTCACCAGCGCGGCCGAGGTCAACGCGGCCGTCGCGTCCGCCAAGAAGGCTGGCCGCACCGCTGTCCTGGCGAAGGTCATCCGCCAGAACCGCCCGGTCTTCGTTCCGCTGAAGATCGCGCCGTAGGCGGATCGGCCTTTTAACGACAGAGCCCCGCTCCGGTGCGCCGGAGCGGGGCTTTTTCGTTTCTGACCAAGGTTTAAGTTACGCGGGTCGCCGAAAGCGGTATTTCCGAAGCAACTATCGCGCGCTGGCGCAGAATCGGTTGAACGTCGATCGTCCAACTTGTCTGTCCGCGCGCATGAGGGGCTCGCTGATGCGTATTCTGATTATCGAAGACGACCTGGAAGCCGCCGGCGCCATGGCGCACGGCCTGAAGGAGGCCGGCTATGAGGTCGAGCATGCGCCCGACGGCGAGGCCGGCCTGGGCGTGGCTCAGAAGGGCGGCTTCGACGTCCTGGTCGTCGACCGCATGATGCCGAAGATGGACGGCGTCACCGTGGTCGAGACCCTGCGCCGCGAGGGCGACCAGACGCCGGTGCTGTTTCTGTCGGCCCTGGGCGAGGTCAACGACCGCGTCACCGGCCTGCGCGCCGGCGCCGACGACTATCTGGTCAAGCCCTACGCCTTCCCCGAGCTGATGGCCCGGGTCGAGGCTCTGTCGCGCCGCCGCGAGACGGGCGCCGTCGCGACCACCCTCAAGGTGGGCGAACTGGAAATGAACCTGATCAACCGGACGGTCCATCGCCAGGGCAAGGAGATCGACCTGCAGCCGCGCGAGTTCCAGCTGCTGGAATTCATGATGCGCCACGCCGGCCAGTCGGTGACTCGCACCATGCTGCTGGAGAAGGTCTGGGAGTATCACTTCGACCCCCAGACCAACGTCATCGACGTGCACATCTCGCGCCTGCGCAGCAAGATCGATAAAGGCTTCGATCGGGCCATGCTGCAGACCGTGCGCGGCGCCGGCTACCGGCTGGATCCGTAACTTTCATCCGATCTCCCCGGCGAAGGCCGGGGCCCAGATCGAAGGGCCGAGCGGCGCCGGACTGGATTTTCGCTCAGGCTGAATCTGGATCCCGGCCTTCGCCGGGAAGGTTGGAGATTTCAATGCTCCGAGCTCCAACGAGGTCGGACCCGAGGAGGCCTTAGCGCCTACGACACCATGCGTCTGCCGCGCCTTCTCCGCACCACGCCGTTCCGGCTGACCTTGCTGTTCCTGGCGTTGTTCGCCGCGGCGGCCAGCGCCTTTCTGGGCTATATCTACGTGGCCACGGCGGGCGAGGTGAACCGGCGCGCCCAGGCCGAGATCAGCCGCGAGTTCGAGAGCCTTGAGGCGGCCTACCGCCAAGGCGGCGTCGACGCCCTAAACCAGACCATCGTCGAGCGGGCGACCGGCGAGCGGCCGTTCCTCTATTTCCTGGCCGACAACACCGGCAAGCGCATCTCGGGCTCGATCGAGGAATCGCCGATCGCCAACTTCTCCGGCGACGGTCCCGAATGGGCCAGTTTCAAGGTCACCGAGACCGATCCCGACGGGGCCGAGGTCAAGGCCGCCGCGCGCGGCGTTCAGCAGCGCCTCGACCACGGCGAGATCCTGTTTGTCGGCGCCGACGTCGACGCCTCCGAGGCCTATGTCCGCAAGATCGTCCGGGCGCTGTGGGGCGCCGGGGCGCTGGTCATCCTGTTGGGGTTGGCGGGCGGGGTGGTGATCAGCCGCAATGTCAGCCGCTCGATGCAGGGGCTGGTGGATGTGGTCAACGACGTGCGCGCGGGCGACCTGCACGCCCGGGCCAAGATTCGCGGCGCCCGTGACGAGTACGACGAGCTGGCCGAGGGCCTGAACGACATGCTCGACCGGATCGAGCGCCTGATGGGCGGCCTGCGCCACGCCGGCGACGCCATCGCCCACGACCTGCGCTCGCCGCTCACCCGCCTGCGCGCCCGCATGGAGGTCGCCCTGATCGACGCCGAGAACGGCAAGGGCGATCCGGTCGCGGCCTTGGAGACGGCGCTGGCCGACGCCGACGGGGTGTTGAAGACCTTCAACGCCGTGCTGGCCATCGCCCGCCTGCAGGCCGCCGGCTCGGCCCCCGACCAGCGGGTGTTCGACGCCTCGGAGCTGGCCGGCGACATGGCCGAGCTCTACGAGCTGTCCTGCGAGGACAAGGGCCTCGACTTCAAGGCCGAGATCACGCCGGCCCTGTCGATCAAGGGCAACCGCGAGTTCCTGGCCCAGGCCCTGGCCAACATCCTCGACAACGCCATCAAATACACGCCCGAGGGCGGGGCGATCATGCTGCGCGCGCGGCGCACCTCGTCGGGCGAACTGGAGTTCTCGGTCACCGACACCGGCCCCGGCGTGCCCGAGGCCGACCGCGCCCGGGTGGTCCAGCGCTTCGTGCGCCTGGAGAACAGCCGCAGCGAGCCCGGCGCCGGCCTTGGCCTGTCGCTGGTCCAGGCCGTGGCCGCCTCGCACGGCGGGCGGCTGGAGCTGGCGGAAGGGCCTGGCGAGTACAACGGCACGGGTCCTGGCCTGCGCGTGGCCCTGGTGCTGCCGCGGGTGGAATAGGGGGCGGGCTTAAGCGCCCCCCTCCGTCTCGTCGCCTGTCGGCGCCGATCCACCTCCCCCGTTGCACGGGGGAGGATGACGTCCTCCTCACCCGCGAAGCGGGGGAGGTGTCGCGACGCGAAGCGGCGTGACGGAGGGGCGCTCTTACGCCCTACGGGGTCTCCGCCACCCAGGTGATCGCGCCGGTATAGGGATCCATCTGCGGCGTATAGGCCGGCGGCATGTCGCTGTAGTCGGGTCCGCGCGGGGCAACGCTCCAGACGATCGCCATGGCCGCGACGGCCAGAAAGGTCATGGTCAGGAACCCAGCGATGTCGCGGGTCAGGCTAGGCTCGCCGCGGTTCAGCAGCGAGACGCGCAGGATCAGCGGATGAGTCGCCCAACCACAGGCCAGCGGCGAGGTCGAGACGCTGAGCTGCGCCTTCATCAGGGCCTTGGCGTAGTCGGCCCGGATGTTTGAGCGCAGGGCCACGACCGTGGCGTCGCAGGCCAGCTCCTGATCGATGCGCACCAGGCGCTGGGCGAGCGCCACCAGCGGATTGCACCAGCCCAGGACGCCGAAGACGGCGATGGCGAGGTTGGCGATTGGGTCGCCGCGATTGATGTGGGTGCGCTCGTGCAGCTGGATCATCTCGCGCTCGCGGGCGTCGAAGCGCTGGGCGAAGTCGGCGGGGAGCACGATGCGCGGCCACAGCGCGCCCATGACGGCGGGACCGGCCAGGCCCTGGCGGACCTTGCGGCGGAACAGGTGCTCGCGCAGCACCAGGATCGCCGTGGCGATCGCGCAGCCGGCCAGCCACAGCATCACCAGCTTGGGCGCCCAGACGCCCAGCGGCCGAGCCGGCGCGCCCAGGTCCATGGTCTCGGCCAGGCTGGGGAAGAAGGCGGCGGCGGCGGCGGCCGGCGCGATGATCCAGAGGCCATAGGCCCGGCGAGGCCCGAACAGCCGGCGCGCGAACGGCCTTAGGGCGATGATCAGCAGCACCGCCGCGGCGGCCGCCACCTGGGCGCGGATCAGGGCTAGGGCGAAGAGCTCGATCATCCTCGGGCGGTTCCTGCCGTTTCCTCGGATGTGATGGTTACAACTGTAATATCCCGCGTCAAGCCGGAGTCTTGTTCCAGAGAGCAAGGCGCGCGACGGTGCCGCCATGACTCGCCTCGCTGACCAGCTGACGCCCTGCGGCCCCATCGTCGATCCCAAGGCCGCCGAGCGCGCCTACGAGGCGATCGCCAAGCGGGTCGGCGAGGCCTTTGCGGTCGTCGAGGCCGCCTGGCCGGCCCTGGCCCCGGTGTTCGCCGCCTCGCCCTACCTGACCAGCCTGGCGCGGCGCGACGGCGTGCGGCTGCCGTCGATCCTGGAGGCCGAGCCGGAGGCGCGTCTGGCGCAAATCCTGGACGCCGCCGAGGCCGTGGGCGCCGAGCCGGACTTCGAAACCGCTCGCCGGGTGCTGCGGGAGCTGAAGGCCGACCTGCACCTGCTGACGGCGCTGTGCGACCTGTCCGGGGTCTGGGACCTCGACCAGGTGACCGGCGCCCTGACGCGCTTCGCCGACGCCGTGCTCCACGCCGCCCTGGCCCAGGCCGTGCGCCAGGAGGTCGATCGCGGCGCCCTGACCCACGTCGGCGACGGCGAGGACGGCCCCGCGCCGGGCCTGTTCTGCGTCGCCATGGGCAAGCACGGCGCGTTCGAGCTGAACTATTCCAGCGACATCGACTTCTCGATCTTCTACGCGCCCGAGAAGCTGCCGGTGACCGAGGGGCACGAGCCCCAGGCCGTGGCGGTGCGGATCGCCAACCACCTGGGCCGGATCCTGCAGGAGCGGACCGGCGACGGCTATGTCTTCCGCATCGACCTGCGCCTGCGCCCCGACCCGTCCTCGACCCCGCCGGCCATGCCGGTCGACGCGGCCATGGACTACTACGAGAGCGTCGGCCAGAACTGGGAGCGCGCGGCGCACATCAAGGCGCGCATCGCCGCTGGCGACCTGGCCGAGGGAGCGGCCTTCCTGGCGGAGCTGCAGCCGTTCATCTGGCGGCGGAACCTCGATTTCGCGGCGATCGCCGACATCCACTCGATCAAGCGCCAGATCCACACCTACAAGGTCGACGACCGCCTGACCGCCAAGGGCGCGGACCTGAAGCTGGGCCGGGGCGGCATCCGTGAGATCGAGTTCTTCGTCCAGACCCAGCAGCTAATCCTGGGTGGCCGCCAGCCCGACCTGCGCAGCCCGCGCACGCTGGACGCCCTGAAGGCGCTGTCGGAAGCCGGCCACGTGACGCCCGAGGACGCCGCCTGGCTGACCAAGGCCTACAAGGACCTGCGGGCGCTGGAGCACCGCGCCCAGATGATCGCCGACGACCAGACTCACAAGCTCCCGGACTCCGACACCGACCGCAAGCGCGTTGCCGCGCTGTGGGGCGAGGGCAATCTGCGCAGCTTCGACGCCGCCGTCGGCAAGGTCCTGAAGGGCGTCAACCTGCGCTACGGCCGCCTGTTCGCGGGCGAGGAGGAGCTGTCCTCGCGCTTCGGCAGCCTGGTCTTCACCGGCGTCGACGACGATCCCGAGACCCTGGCGACCCTCAAGCGCATGGGCTTCTCCAGCCCCGAGCGCGTCGCCGCCACCATCCGCGGCTGGCACCACGGCCATATCGCCGCCACCCGCACCGAGCGGGGGCGCGAGTTGTTCACGCGCCTGGCCCCGCGCCTGTTGGACGCCGCCAACGCCACCGGCGCGCCGGACCAGGCCTTCAACCGCTTCGCCGACTTCTTCAGCCGCCTGAGCTCGGGCGTGCAGATCCAGTCGCTGTTCCTGGCCCAGCCGCGCCTGTTCGAGCTGATCGTCGAGGTCATGGCCTTCGCCCCGCGCCTGGCGACCACCATGGCCAAGCGGCCGACGGCGCTGGACGCCCTCTTGGACCCCAGCTTCTTCGGTCCGATCGAGACGCCCGCCGTCGCGCCGTGGGATCCCGAGGACTTCGAGGGCGCGATGGACGCCGCGCGCCGCCTGTTCCGCGACCAGAGCTTCCGGATCGGGGTGCGGGTGATGAGCGGCACGGCCGACGCCCGCGATATCGGCCGAGCGTTCGCGGAGCTGGCCGACCTGATCATCGGTGGCCTGGCGCCCGCGGCCCTGGCCGAGGTCGAGCGGCTGGGCGGCGCCTTCCCGGGCCAGGTGGCGGTGGTGGCCCTGGGCAAGGCCGGCTCGCGCGAAATGACCGCCAAGTCGGACCTGGACCTGATGACCCTCTACGCCGCCGACGATCCCGCGGGGATGTCGGCGGTCAAGGAGTGGAGCGCCGACGTCTTCTACGCGCGCTTCACCCAGCGCCTAACCTCGGCCCTGTCGGCGCCCACGGGGGAGGGGACGCTGTACGAGGTCGACCTGAAGCTCCGGCCCTCCGGGACCAAGGGGCCGGTGGCGGTCAGCTTCGCGGCCTTCGAGGACTATTACGAGCGCGAGGCCGAGACCTGGGAGCTCCTGGCCCTGACCCGCGCGCGGGTGGTCTGGGCCAGCTCCGAAGCGTTCCGGGAACGGGCCGAAGGGGCGATCGCGGCGGCGCTGCGCCGGGCGCGCGATCCCAAGAAGACCGCCGCCGATGTCGTCGAGATGCGCCAGCTGATGGAGCGCGAGCGACCGGGCAAGGGCGACTGGGACCTGAAGCTCGATCCCGGCGGCCTGGTGGACATCGAGTTCGCCGCCCAGTTCCTGCAACTGGCCCACGCCGCGGCGGGCGGCCCCCTGCGCCAGAACACCGGCGAGGCCTTGGCGGCCCTGCGCGAGGCGGCCCTCGCCGATGAGGGGGCGCTGTCTCGGCTGGAGGCGGCCTGGCGGCTGGAGCAGGATCTCTCGCAGCTGATCAAGGTGGCGCTGGAGGACGGCGGCGACCCGGAGGCCGAGCCCAAGGCCTTCAAGGCCCTGCTGGCCAAGGCCGGCGGCGTGGCCCAGTTCAAGTCGCTGAAACCGAAGCTGGCGAAGGCCAAGGCCGAGGCGAGGGCGGCTTACGAGGCGGTGGTGAAGGGGTAACCTACAGCCGATCTCCCCGGCGAATGCCGGGGCCCAGATCGAACCCACGTCGTCTGCAGAAGTTCGCGAGAGGGTCGGCGCGCCCACCCAAACCGCTCAGGATGAATCTGGGCCCCGGCATTCGCCGGGGAGGTCGGGATTTATTGATCAAGCCTCCGACGGAATCCCCCTGTCCACGCGTTTCACTCTCCGGGACGGGCCTTCCAGTTTCGGAGACCTTGAGACAGATGATCAAACGCACCCTGATCGCCGCCGGCGCCGTGCTGGCCTTGGCGGCCCCCGCGCTGGCCCAGACCAGCGCGCCCCCCGCGCGCCAGACCCCCACGGGGATGACCCTCGAACAGTTCCAAGCCAAGAACACCGACAAGATGTTCGAGCGCCTGGATACGAACAAGGACGGCAAGATCTCGCCCGACGAGTTCGCCGCCTTCCGCGAAAACAACGCCAAGGCCGACGCCAAGGCGACCAAGGCTGGCAAGCGCGGGAAACGGATGTTCGCGCGCTTCGACAAGGACAAGGACGGTTCGCTGTCCCGGGCCGAGGCCGCCGACGTCCTGGCCATGCGGTTCAAGCGCATGGACGCCAACAACGACGGGATCCTGACGCTGGAGGAGTTGCAGGCCAAGTCCGGCAGGGCCAAGGTCGGGGTCTGATGGCGGCGTGCGCGGCGGGTTGAAGCTTGTCCGACGGGAACGATCCCGACGAGGTGCTGCTGGCGGGGGTGAGCCGAGGCGAGCCGACCGCCGTGCGACAGCTGCTGGACCGGCGCCTGCCGCGCATCCTGGCCCTGGCCCGGCGGATGCTGAACGACGCCGGCGAGGCCGAGGACGTGGCGCAGGAGACGTTTCTGCGGGCCTGGAAGCAGGCGAAGGCCTGGAGACCCGGCGCGGCGCGGTTCGACACCTGGCTGCACCGGGTGGCGCTGAACCTGTGCTACGATCGTCTGCGGCGTCGGCGCGAGATCGCGACCGATACGCCGCCGGAGCAGGTCGATACCGGACCCGCGCCGGACGCGGGCTTGATGGGGGCGGAGCTCTCGCGGCGGGTCGAGGCGGCGCTGGCGGCGCTGCCGCCGCGTCAGCGCGAGGCGATCGTGCTGTGCCACCACCAAGGCCTTGGGAATATCGAGGCCGCGGCGCTGATGGAGCTCAGCGTCGAGGCCCTGGAAAGCTTGCTCGCGCGGGGGCGCCGGGCGTTGAAGGCGTCGCTGGCGGATCTGCGGGGGGCGAGCGGATGAAGGAGGCGTGGTCATGATGTCTCTCGAAAGGTTCGAGGATCTGGCCGAGATCTATGGCGGCGACATCGCCCGCTGGCCGGAAGGCGAGCGCGAGGCCGCGCGCGCCGTGCTGGCGGGGCAGGCCGAGCGCCTGGCGCCGGTGCTCGCCGCCGCCGCCCAACTGGATCGCTTGCTGGATCTCGCGCCGGCCCAGAGCCCCGACGCCGCGCTGATCGGCCGCCTGATCTCGGCCGCGCCGCGGCCCGCCGCGGCGGGACCGCGCTGGATCGCGGGCCTCTCCGCCGCCCTGGGGCTTTCGGCGGCGGCCTTCGCCGGGGTGTTCGTCGGCGTCGCGGTCGAGCGCTCGCCCCAGGTCGCCGCGCCGGTGGCCGTCGCCGCCGCTGTCGAGCCGGTGGTGACGGCCGTGGACACCAACGCGTCGCTGCAGGACGCCATCGCCGAGCCGGACGCCTGATGAACGGATCGCGTCCCTGGATGATCGCCCTGGCCGTCTCGGCGGCCATCAACGTCTTCCTGATCGGCGGCTTGGCCGGGATGGCGTTTGTCCGGCTGACCGCGCCGCCCCCGGCTTCGCCGGCGCCGCCGCCGCCGCCCGCGCCGGCCGCGGCGCCGCGTCCGACCCTC
>NZ_CALCDX010000239.1 GCF_937900395.1 uncultured Caulobacter sp. | reverse complement strand
GCGGCCAGGCTTGAGCAACTACGGAAAGGCCCGGGAGCGATCCCGGGCCTTTTTCTTTTTTGAATCCACCGACCTCCCCGGCGAATGCCGGGGCCCAGAGCCATCCGGATTGGTTGGGGATGATGCGAAGTCGCACGGCGTTAGCAGCATAAGCGCTCGTGGGCTGGCCCGGCGTTCGCCGGGACGGTCGGATTTCTGGATGGATGCCGGAGAACACTCCGGCGTAACCGCCTGCGCGACGCGCGCATGGAGCCGACAAAGGCCCGGGCTTTCGTCCGGGCCTTTCGCGTTCTGGCTCGCCGTGGCTTAGCCGCGCGGACGCACGTAGATGGTCTTGGTCGAGCGGCCGCGCAGAAGCAGGCCCAGGACCAGGCCGACGCCGGCGGCGACACCGAGGGCGCGGACGGGCTTCACGCTGGCCCACGTCTCCAGTTCGGCATAGCGGCGCTGGATCTGGTCGCTGGCCTGGGCGGCGACGTCCTTGACCCGGGTGCGGGTCTCGCCCACGGCCTCGGCGGCCACTTCCTTGAGGCTGTCATAGGCTTCGTGCGCGGCGCCGCCGACGGCCTTGAGCTTGGGCTCGACCTTGGCGCGGGCGCGGCTGGCCTTGTTCGAGAGGTCCGGGCGGAAACCGTTGTCGGTCGCGGTCAGGCTATCGGAATAGTCGGTCATGATGAAACCTCGGGGCGGGGGAGGAGCATGGCGCGGCGAGCGCCGGTGAGACGTTCTCACAACCCCGCGCGTCGAAGAGCGTTCCGCCCGACGGCCCAAAGCGACCGTAGATCGGCTATTTCGGCTGGGGAGGCGTCTCCCGCGAGAGCGCCACGCGCTGGGCGGCCCGCTGAGCGGCCAGAGCCCTGGCCTTGGGATCCTTGAGACGGCTTTTGATGAACTGGATCAATTCGTGCGGCGGCCCATGCGGCGGGGAGCTGTCGATGGCTTTCTCGCCCTTGATCAGACCGACCACGTACTGCGTGTCGCGCGCCGTCTCGATCTCGTACCACTGGCTCAGAGACGCGCAGACATTCCGGGGAATAAGCGAGCCGAGATCTCGTTTCTCAAGACAGATGACCAGGTCAGGCTGGGCTTTGCGCAGCGCGTTCAGCTGAGAGATGATCTCTCCGTCCGGCAGCGTGAACGGCTGCTCCTTGACGGCCGGCCGGATCGTGAGCGGCGCCACGGCGTTCGGGTCCTCTGTCGCGGCTTGACCCGACAGAGCGGCGATGAGCGCGATCACAAGCATCTTCGAAGCTCCTCGGCGCTACTGTCGTCGAGTTGGCGTTCGCGTGCAACTTTCGCGTGGACTCGCCCGCGGCTGGCTTCGAAAAGCGAGTGAAGCGGGCCTTTTGCTTAAGGCGTTGGCCTCAAGACGTTAGGGTTTCTCGACCTTGTCCTTCAACGCGCCGCGCTTGGCGTCATAGCCGTCGGGATCGTCGTAGAGCGTCTTGGCCGCCTCTTCGGAGACGGGGTCATTGGCCCGGTTGCGGGTCCTGTACTGGATCATGCCGTAGATCAGGGCCAGAAACAGCAGGACGGTCCCCACGCCCCAGAGCAGTTCGGGCTGGAACATCGCGGCCTCCTACCGCTTGTCGTCGACGTGCTCGGGCTTGCCCTTGCGCTTGGTGTGGGCGAACTCTTCGAGCTCCTTCTCGCTCATCGACATCATCGACTTCGACGCGCCCTTGAGCTGGCTTTTCGGCGTCTCGCCACGCTTGGCGGAGAGGGCCGCGCCGGCGGCCTTTTGCTGGGCGGCGGACTTGGCGGGCATGGGATCCTCCTGGGTCTTGCGCGGTCACACACGCCTGTCCAACGCGCCGTCGCGAGGTCCGTTCTGCGAATTATCGCGTGATGGTCTCGCGCTCGGTTCGGGGGAAAGCCTTTGTTAACCAACGCATGTCGAGGTCTATCTTCAGTTGAGTGGCTCGATTTGAGTTGCGTGGGAGTCCCCCTGTGCGTGCAGTCTTCATCAAGGGGGGGTCTCAATACGACGCCACCCGTCTGTTCATTGACGAGATGGCCGCTGCGTTCCGCCGGCGAGGACACGAAGCGACGGTCATCGACGGCGTGGTCGATGCGGACCTGAGAGACGTGTTCGCCGCCGCGGCGGCTCAGGGGCAGGCCGACCTCGTCTATACGATTAGCCTGTTCGGCGACTTCCGCGATGACCGCGGGCGTTCGGTCGCCCAGATCTTCAACGCGCCGCATGTGCTGCAGCACGTCGACTATCCTTTGGCCCACCTGAACACGTTGACGGACATCGCGCCCGAGACGGCGCTTCTGACGGTGGATCCGACCCATATTGACGCTGTGCGGTCGACGTTCGGGGAGGAGCACGTCGCCCACCTCGCCTTCTGTCCACACGCCGGTGTCGGCGAACCCGTAGAGCTGGACGCCGATCCCGACGCCTTCGCCGCGCGGCGGCCCCTACCGATCCTGTTTCCCGCTTCGTTCTACAAGCTGGGGACCCCGATGTGGGCGGCCGAAGGTCCCGACATCACCCGCATCTTCGACAGCGCGCTCGAAATCGCCCTCGGCGCCGAGTTCATTCCCGCCTTGGACGCCGTCGACCAAGTCCTGCGCGGGATGGGCCAGGATCCCGCCGACCCGCGCTACGAAATGCTTCGGCGCTATTCATTCATGGTGCATGAGCACGTCCGCAAGGTCCGGCGCATGCAGCTGCTGGAGGCCGCCGGAAAGGCGGGCTTACCGGTGTTCTGCGCGGGATTCGGCTACGACGCGTGGATCGAGAAGTATCCGAGCCTCCGCCTGGCGCCGGCCATGAGCCTGACCGACGTGGCCGAGTTCATGGGGCGGTCTCGGGTGGTCCTCAACGCCAACGCCAACTTCGGGTTCGGCTCGCATGAGCGGCCGCTGACGGCGATGCTGGCGGGCGCGGCCGTGGCCTCGGACCATAGCGCCTGGTGGGCCGAGCAATTCGTCGAGGACGAGGACCTGCTGCTCTATCGCTGGCGCGACCTGGACGCGGGCGTGGCGCGCATCGCCGCCCTGGTCGAGGATCCCGAGGCCGCCTGGCGGATGGGGCGCAACGCCCAGGCCAAGGCCGCGGCCGGCCACCGCTTCGACAACCGCGTCGACACGGTGATCAACGCCGCCGCCGCCATCCAGGCGCGCCAGCTATGCGACCGATTGACGCGGGACCCCCGTATAACAGCGGTTTCGCATTGATCTTAATCAGTTTTCAGCACGGCCGGCCCATTTTCGTCGAGAAATTGGGACCGGTATCATGCGCGCCAGCATCTCCACGAAAGTCAGTCTGACCATCGCCTCGGCCTTCCTCGTCCTGACCCTCGCGGTCCTGGGCATCGTGGCCAAGAGCTCGCTCGACTTCGCCCGCCGCCAGGCGACGCAGAACCAGGAGGCCAGCATGCGGGTGGCCTGGGACGTGATCGGCGAGCGCGGCAAGGCGTTCCGGCGCGAGGGCGACACCCTGCTGGTCGGCGATCACATCCTGAACGGCGACTTCGACGGCGTCGACCGCGTGAAGGGCCTGGTCGGCGGCACCGCCACCGTCTTCATGGGCGACAAGCGGATCACCACCAATGTCACCAAGCCGGACGGCTCGCGCGCCGTCGGCACCGCCCTGGCCAAGGGCCCAGTCTATGACGCGGTGCTGGGCAAGGGCGAGCCCTATCGCGGTGAGGCCAAGATCCTTGGCCGGCCGTTCTTCGTGGCCTACGACCCGATCAAGGACGCCTCGGGCCAGGTGATCGGCGTGCTGTATGTAGGCGTGCCCCAGGCCGACTATTTCCAGCCGGTCTATCGCCAGCTGGGGCTGCTGGCCGCAGCCTGCGTGCTGCTGGGCGCGGCCGGCGCCGCCGCCTCGGTCGTCATGGCCCGTCGCCAGCTCTCCCCCCTGTCGGCCCTGCGCGACGCCATGGGCAAGCTGATGGGCGGCGACCTGACCGTGGCCCTGCCGTTCGCCGGCCGACCCGACGACATCGGCCTGATGGCCGACGCCGTGCACCGCTTCCGTGACGAGGCGCTGGAGAAGAACCGTCTCTCGAGCGAGGCCGCCTCGGCCCGCGCCTCGGCCGAGGCCGAGCGGGAGGCCGCCGGGGCCGAGGGCGCGCGCCGCGCCGCCGACCAGGCCCAGGTCGTCCGCCGCCTGGCCGACAGCCTGCACCGCCTGTCGGACGGCGACCTGACCGTTCGCCTGACCGAACCCTTCGCCGAGGACTATGAGGGCCTGCGCGCCGACTTCAACCGTGCGGTCGAGGGGCTGGAGAGCGCCATGTCCGCCGTGGTCTCGGCCGTGTCGGGCCTGAACGCCGGGGCCGGCGGCATCGCCGACGCCGCCGACGACCTGTCGCGCCGCAGCGAGGCCCAGGCCGCCAGCCTGGAAGAGACCGCCGCCGCCCTCGACGAGATCACCGCCACGGTCCGCAAGACCGCCAGCGGCGCCCAGGAGGCCTACCAGGCCGTCAGCCAGGCCCAGAACGAAGCCGGCCGCTCGCGCGAGGTCGTCGCCTCGGCCGTCGAGGCCATCGGCGGCATCGAGGCCAGCTCGCGCCAAGTCGCCCAGATCATCACCGTCATCGACGAGATCGCCTTCCAGACCAACCTCCTGGCCCTGAACGCCGGGGTCGAGGCCGCCCGCGCCGGCGAAGCGGGCCGCGGCTTCGCCGTCGTGGCCCAGGAAGTCCGGGCTCTCGCCCAGCGCTCGGCCGAGGCCGCCAAGGAGATCAAGACCCACATCAGCGACTCCGAGCGCCAGGTGGAGTCGGGCGTCTCGCTGGTCGGCGCGGCGGGCGAGACCCTGCAGCGCATCGCCGGCCAGGTCGGCGCGATCAGCAGCGTGATCACCGAGATCGCCGCCAGCGCCCAGGAGCAGGCCGCCGGCCTCTCCCAGGTCAACACCGCCGTCAACAGCATGGACCAGGGCACGCAAGCCACCACGGCCATGGCCAGCCGCTCGGCCGCGTCGAGCCAGGCCCTGCTGGCCGAGGTGCGCGGCCTGGCCGAGCTGGTCCAGCGGTTCAAGGTGGGCGCGAGCGTGGCTGGCGAGGCGCGGCGGGCGGCCTGACGGCCGAGCTGCCTCAAGGCGGTTGACGTAGAATTACAACTGTAGCCTAAACTGCTTCGCGCGATCACCGCGTTGGGGGAGTGGGCATGGGCTTTCGGATCGTTTTGGCGGCCCTTTGCGGGCTGACGCTCGGGCTCCCGGCGCTCGCTGCGCCTGCTCCGACCCTGACGGTGGTGTCCGAGGGCCCCGCGCCGCAGCGGCGCGCGGTGCAGTTCATCGTGCATTCCGAGCGGGCTGGGCGCGACTTCCAGGTGCAGGTCACCGCGCCGGTGACCCCGCCGATCCTGCCGGGTCAGACCGCGCCGGCGATCTATGTGCTGGACGGCGGCTATGACATCGCCGGACCGACGGGCTGGCTGCTGGGCGGGGCGGGCGCCATCGCGCCGGCCTATGTGATCGCCATCGGCTACCCGCCCGGCGCGCCGTCGACCCGCGAGCGCGATATGCTGTTCGCCCCTGGGACCCGCCCGGACGGAACGGTCGCCCAGGGCGGCGGCGGCGCGGCGTTCCGCGCCTTCCTGCTGGAGGAGCTGCAGCCATTCCTGGGGGCCCGCTATCCGCTCGATCCAAACGCGGCCGTGCTGTTTGGCCATTCGCTGTCGGGGATCTTCACGGCCAACATGCTGGCCGACCGGCCCGAGGCCTTTTCCGGCTACCTGATCGCCAGCCCGTCCCTGTGGGCCGATCCCGGCGTGATCGACCGCCTGAAGACCGTCGCCGCCCGGGCGCCGGGCCGCAAGGCGTTCGTCGCCTGGGGCGCCAAGGAGGAGCCGTACATGATCGACGGCGGCGAGCGGGTCTCGGCCGCCCTGGCGGGCGCGGCCGAGCGCCTGGCCCTTAAGACCCGGGCGTTCGAGAACGAGTCCCACCTCTCATACTACCCGCTGGTGATGTCGGCGGCGCTGCCGTTCCTGCTGCCGCGCGCCGCGCCCATCCGGCATCCCTCGCCGATCGCCCTGACGCGCGAGCAGACCCAGCGCTATTTCGGCGTCTATGTCCTGTCGGACGGCCGCAAGGTGACGATCGGCGAAGACGAGGACGGCATGCTGCTGGAGGTCGACGGAGCCCCGTCGACGAACATCCTGGCCGAGGCCCTGGACCGTTTCTACATCCACGGCGTCGACGCCAAGATCACCTTCGAGGCCGGCGCCGGGCCGCCGCGGTCGATGATCTTCTACGTCAACGGCGGCCAGGCGCGCGCGGTGCGGCGGTAGAGGACTCGAAAGGGCGAGACGCTAGGCCTTCCGCCGGACGGCCCGCTGGATCAGCCACAGGTGAAGCGCGTGCGCCCCCAGGAAAACGAGCGCGACGGCGATGACCGCGGGCCCGACGAGGTCTTCCTGACCGGCTCTCGGCTTTACGAAGATCGCCAAGGCGGCGACGGCCGCCAAGGAGATCGCGGCGACCACGGGGGTGAAGGCTAGCGCCACCGCGCGCGGCGCGGTCCAGGCGACCGAGCCATCCAACCCCCACTGCATCGGCAGCCGACGCTCGCCCTTGAAGGGCCGGTTGGCGCGCAGCGACATGGCGGCGAGAAGCCCGAGCGTCGTCAACACGACCAAAACGATTGCTGCTTGCGTCATGGCGAGGTCTCCAGTTCCGGGCGCCTCCGGAAGAGGCTATCGACCCCTGCGGCCGGCGAAGATGGCGATCAGCGCTCCGCCGAGCGCCGCGAAAATCGCAATCCAGCTGGCGGTCGGGAATTCGGACATCGAAGCCTCCGGCGTGAGTGGCGAGACTATGCGGCCTTCCATCTCCTTGTACTCGACGGCGGGCCGGCCTGACAGCAGGCTTTGGTAAGGTCCTCTCAAGGCTGAAGCTGACGTTCGAAACTGCTGGCGCCGGCCTCCTTCAGCGGAGGGGCGGGCTGGATGAGGACGGGGCTGGCGACGCGTCCGAGATGCGGCTGAACGACAACGATCCGTCGCGCCGCACGAGGATCAGCTCATCCCCGTTCGGTTCAAGATAGGCCCCCGTCAGATCCACGACGCCGAGGTCGTTCGGCGTCAGCCGGAAGGTGGCGATCTTTCCGTCTTCGGCGCGCAGCGGCAGCCGCCCGGAATCGATCCCATAGGCCTTCTTGCTGAAGGTGACGAAGCGGGGGCGCCGCTTTTCGCTCGCCGGCCAAGTCCATGGACCGCCGGCCAGATAGGACTCCAGCGGCGGCCCCGTCTCGAAGTCGATACGCAGATCGACCATCGGAATATCCTGCCCCCCGGGACCCAGCAGCCGTATCGAGAAAGGCTGGCCAGGAGCGTTCTCGATCCTGTCGGGAGCGATCGAGGGCGGCGTCGGTCGCGGTTCGCTGACCAGAACGATCCGCTCGCCCTCACGCTTCCAGCGTCCCCGTGCGCGCTCATCGAGCGAGCCTACGGTCAAGCCGTATTCGAAGCCGCCGTCTGGATCGAGGCGAAGGCCCGCGATCAACTCCCTCGTCGCGGAGGAATATTCACCGACGGCTGGGTCGGCGGTCCTGGCTGGCGCGGCCTGGGCGCAAACCGCCGGGGGCAATAGGGCCAAGATAGTCTGGCCTATGATGAAGATGCGCCTGGAAGCGGAGATCGACATGGCCGCTTTCTGCATTGAACCTTTATCGAAACGAAGCGCTTGCGCCTTTGTTCAAACGGTATGCGCGACCGGTTCGACCGACCTGCCCTGGGATGCGCCGCGCAGAACTTGCGCGGTCCCAACCCAGCGGCCGGGAACGTCCGCCGTCCTGTCGGAGGGGAGACCAGATTGCGATCGATCTTGGCGGCCTTGCTGATGATCCTGGGTATCGCGGTCGCAGCGGGGCCGGTCATGGCCCAGCCGACCGCGCGCGCCGAAGCGGCGATGGAGCCACGACCCGGCGCCTGTGCGCCAGAAGCGAACGTGGACAGTTGCTGGCGCGCCGGCGTGAAGGCGGAGAGGCGCGGGGACGCCAGGGCCGCTCTCGCCGCCTACGAAGCCTCCTGCGCCGCCGGCCTTCAGATCGGCGGCTGCTACGAGGCGGGCAAGATCTATTTCCTGAATCTGTCGCTTCGCGATTACGGCAAGTCCAAGGACAGAATGACGCCGGTATGCGAAGGAACCGACCCCGGTATCGGTCCCTACGCCTGCAAGTTTCTGGGAATCATCCACCGAAAAGGCCTCGCCGGAGAGGCCAGCGCAGAACGCGCCTTTGACTATCTTTCAAGGTCATGCTTCCCGCGCGGCGAGCCTTTCATCGACGGGAACGGCTGCGAGATCCTTGCCGACAATGTTCCTGGGGCCGATGCGATGCGCGTCGACGACGAGGTCTGGAATCCCGGCTATATCGCCTATCTCGCCCTGGCCATGGGCTGCAGCGACGACATGCCGGCGCTCTGCGCCCGCGCGCAGGCGCTTCACCGCAAGGCGATCGCGCAATCGGCGCGCTGGCTGGCCCGGTGTGTCGAGGACGCCGCGGCCGTGGGGTTTTCGGGAAGATGTGAGGCCGTGGTCCAATCCGCCCGCGCGGCCGACTACGAACAGCGCCAGACCTTCCGTCGCCGCCTCGTACGGATGTTCCACCTCGCCACGGACTACGCGGGATAGTCGCCTGGGCCGCGCCGGCCTGGAGGGCTGGCGCGGATATCGGAGAGTTCGAAGCCCCTAAGGGGCGAAAGCCGACTCCCCAGATCGGCCTGAGCCTCATGCCTACGGCTCCTGCCCCGCCTTCTTCTTCAGCTCCAGATACTTGCGCGCCCGGTCCTCGACGTCCTTCTTCCTGCGGATCTGGTCGGCGACCGACTTGCGCTCGTAGCCCAGGCCGTCCTGCTCGGCGCCGAGGACGAAAGGGATCTCCTTCATCGTGCCGGGGTGCTCGCGACTGCGGTGGTCGACGCCGGGGGCCATGGGGCCGTCGACATAGTCCTTGTAGGCGCGCTGGGCTTCGCCCTGGGCCTCGAGCGCCTGACGCCTGGCCGCGTCCAGGCCGTCCAGCGGACCGCCCTTGGCCTTGGCCGCGCCGAAGCGCTCTTCGCATTTCTCGCGTTCGCGACGGTTGAGGCCGACGGCGTCGGCGCTGACGCAGCCGGTCGCGCTGCCGCGCAGGGCCGTGCGCAGGTCGCCGGCCCCGTCGCCCGGCAGGGGCGCGGGGCGGATGGCGGTCCCGGGCTTGGCGATTCCTGCGGCCGGGACCTCCAGCGTCGGCACGCCGGCCGGCGCGGGCCGCGCGGGCTGGCGCACCTGGAACGGCAGGACGGGGGAGGGGGCCGCCGTCGCCTGGGGCGAGGCGGCGGGACGGGGGCGGGGCTGCTCCTGCCGCTCGGGGCGGATCAGATCGACCTGCACGGTCGGCAGGTCGTCGGCCAGCATCTCCTCCAGCAGCGGCGGGACCGGCAGGGCCAGCCAGGCCAGCACCAGGACGTGCAGCAGCAGTGAGCCGGCCAGGATCGCCGCCCGCCATCCGCTCCCTTGGCGTCCGTCCCCTTGGCGCCTGTCCGCCGTCCTGATCATGACGCCGCTCGCCACACGCCCTTCCCCAAAGCCCGCCCGTCTCCCCCACATGGATAGGGCGCCGGCCGAAACAAGCCGCTCTCGCTCCAGACGAGCCTGCACAGCCTGGAGTGGCGGAATCTTGACCGTGGCGCCAGCGTTAAGCGGCCATTAACCGACGCGGGAACAGGCGATTGACGTAAGGCTCCTTCGCGAGTAAATACCGCGCTCTTTTTCGAGGCGGTCGTTCGCGTCCGTCCTGATGAGCCTACGTTCCTGGCGGGCCATTTGGTCCGAGAGGAGCCTGACCCGCCGGTATGCTTCCCGCGTCCCGGCGAGTTTCGTGTTTATCGGGTCTCCAAGCGGAGCCTTGAACCAAGAACAACAAAGACAAGGACCTGAAGCGCCTCGGCCGAAAGGCACACGCTTCCATCAGAGCAGAGACTTAATGCCTACCATTAACCAGCTCATCCGTAAGCCGCGCTCCCCGAAGCCGGTGCGGAACAAGGTGCCCGCCCTGAAGGGCTGCCCGCAGCGTCGCGGCGTTTGCACCCGCGTTTACACCACGACCCCGAAGAAGCCGAACTCGGCTCTCCGTAAGGTCGCCAAGGTCCGTCTGACCACCGGCATCGAAGCCGTGTGCTACATCCCGGGCGAAGGCCACAACCTGCAGGAGCACTCGGTGGTGCTCATCCGCGGCGGCCGCGTCAAGGACTTGCCCGGCGTCCGTTATCACATCCTGCGCGGCGTCCTCGACACCCAAGGGGTCAAGGATCGTAAGCAGCGTCGTTCGCTCTACGGCGCCAAGCGTCCGAAGTAAGGAAGAAGAAGAATGTCCCGCCGCCGTCGCGCCGAGAAACGCCAAGTCCTGCCGGATCCGAAGTTCGGGGACCTGGTTGTCACGAAGTTCATGAACTACGTGATGTACGAAGGTAAGAAAGCTGTCGCCGAGAACATCATCTACGGCGCTTTCGACATCCTGGAAGCCAAGCGCAAGGACCAAGGTCCGCTTGAAACCTTCCACTCCGCTCTGGACAACGTCGCCCCGGCGATCGAAGTCCGGTCGCGCCGCGTCGGCGGCGCCACCTACCAAGTGCCGGTTGAAGTCCGTCCGGACCGTCGCCGCGCCCTGGCCATCCGTTGGCTGGTGACCGCCGCTCGCAAGCGTGGCGAAAACACCATGACCGAAAAGCTGGCCGGTGAGCTGCTCGACGCCTCGAACAACCGCGGCACCGCCGTGAAGAAGCGCGAAGACACCCACAAGATGGCTGAAGCCAACCGGGCGTTCTCGCACTACCGCTGGTAAGCTTTTCGCTCCCAGCACTCTTTCAGGCGCGGGCGGTTTGAGATAAACCGCCCGCGCCGCACGTTTAATCCCGGTCGTGTCCGTCCAGGGCCGTCCCGTTTCGCAGAGCGATCGCTATGCCCCGCACGCATAAAATCGAAGACTACCGCAACTTCGGCATCATGGCGCACATCGACGCCGGTAAGACGACCACGACCGAGCGGATCCTGTATTACACCGGTAAGTCGCACAAGATCGGCGAAGTCCACGACGGCGCCGCGACCATGGACTGGATGGAGCAGGAGCAAGAGCGCGGCATCACGATCACGTCGGCCGCGACGACCGCCTTCTGGAACGGCAAGCGTCTGAACATCATCGACACCCCCGGGCACGTCGACTTCACCATCGAAGTCGAGCGCTCGCTGCGCGTCCTCGACGGCGCCGTGACGGTGCTGGACGGCAACGCCGGCGTCGAGCCGCAGACCGAAACCGTCTGGCGTCAGGCCGACAAGTACAAGGTTCCGCGGATCGTGTTCGTCAACAAGATGGACAAGATCGGCGCCGACTTCGACAAGTCGGTCGAGTCGATCCGCGACCGTCTGGGCGCCAAGGCTGTGCCGATCCAATTCCCGATCGGCGCCGAGTCCTCGCTGAAGGGCCTGGTCGACCTGGTCCGCATGAAGGCCGTGGTCTGGGACAACGACGGCCTGGGCGCGTCCTATAAGGACGAAGAGATCCCCGCCGACCTGATGGACAAGGCCCTCGAGGCCCGCAACTACCTGATCGAGAACGCCGTCGAGCTCGACGACGAGGCCATGGAAGCCTATCTGGGCGGCGAAGAGCCCTCGGAAGAAACGATCAAGAAGTGCATCCGTAAGGCCGTTCTGACCGGCGCCTTCTATCCGATCCTCTGCGGTTCGGCCTTCAAGAACAAGGGCGTCCAGCCCCTGCTCGACGCCGTCGTCGACTACCTGCCCTCGCCGGTGGACATCCCGCCGACCAAGGGCATCGACTTCAAGACCGAAGAAGAAGTCGAGCGTAAGGCTTCGGACGACGAACCCCTGTCGGTTCTGGCGTTCAAGATCATGGACGACCCCTTCGTCGGTTCGCTGACCTTCTGCCGCATCTACTCGGGCAAGCTGGAAACCGGCATGTCCCTGATGAACTCGACCCGCGACAAGCGCGAGCGCGTCGGCCGCATGCTGCTGATGCACTCGAACAACCGCGAAGACATCAAGGAAGCCTACGCCGGCGACATCGTCGCCCTGGCCGGCCTGAAGGAAACCCGCACGGGCGACACCCTGTGCGATCCGCTGAAGTCGCCGGTCATCCTGGAGCGCATGGAGTTCCCGGCCCCGGTTATCGAAATCGCCGTCGAGCCCAAGTCGAAGGCCGACCAGGAAAAGCTGGGCGTCGCCCTGCAGAAGCTGGCCGCCGAAGACCCCTCCTTCACCGTCTCGACCGACCACGAGTCGGGCCAGACGATCCTGAAGGGCATGGGCGAACTGCACCTCGACATCAAGATCGACATCCTGAAGCGCACCTACAAGGTCGAAGCCAACGTCGGCGCGCCGCAGGTGGCCTACCGCGAGAGCCTCTCGAAGAAGGCCGAGATCGACTACACCCACAAGAAGCAGACCGGCGGTACGGGCCAGTTCGCCCGCGTCAAGCTGGTGTTCGAGCCGGGCGAGCCGGGTTCGGGCTTCGTGTTCGAGTCGGCCATCGTCGGCGGCGCGGTTCCGAAGGAATACGTCCCGGGCGTCGTGAAGGGCCTGGAATCGGTGAAGGACAACGGTCTGCTGGCCGGCTTCCCGGTCATCGACTTCAAGGCCACCCTGATCGACGGCGCCTTCCACGACGTCGACTCGTCGGTCCTGGCCTTCGAAATCGCCTCGCGCGCCGCCTTCAAGGAACTGCGTGAAAAGGGCGCCCCGAAGCTCCTCGAGCCGATCATGGCCGTGGAAGTCGTGACGCCGGAAGAATACCTGGGCTCGGTCATCGGCGACCTGAACAGCCGCCGTGGCATGATCCAGGGCCAGGACATGCGTGGCAACGCCACGGTGGTGAACGCCTTCGTGCCGCTCGCCAACATGTTCGGCTACGTGAACACCCTGCGCGGCATGTCGCAAGGCCGCGCCCAGTTCACGATGCAATACGATCACTACGAGCAAGTGCCGCAGCACGTCGCCGACGAAGTGATCAAGAAGTACGCCTAAGCCCCGTCCTTCGGGACAAAGCCTAGACGCGGATGGGAGGGGCCTCCTAGGAGACCCCTCCAGCCCACCCCAGAAGTAGTCCAATCAACTGAAGGCCCCTCTGGGGTCCTGGAGCTAAGAAGATGGCCAAGGAAAAGTTCGAACGTACTAAGCCGCACTGCAACATCGGCACCATC
>NZ_CALCDX010000238.1 GCF_937900395.1 uncultured Caulobacter sp. | reverse complement strand
AGATCGCCTTCCAGACCAACCTGCTCGCGCTGAACGCGGGCGTGGAGGCCGCGCGGGCCGGTGAGGCCGGCCGCGGCTTCGCGGTCGTGGCTCAGGAAGTACGGGCCTTGGCCCAACGTTCGGCCGAGGCGGCCAAGGAGATCAAGTCGCTGATCACCCTGTCGACCAATCACGTCACGACGGGCGTCGAACTGGTCGGCCAGACGGGCAAGGCGCTGGAAAGCATCGTGGCCAAGGTCATCGACGTCAGCGGGATCGTCAGCGAGATCGCGGCCTCGGCGCGCGAACAGGCCACCGGCCTGGGCGAGGTCAATGTCGCCGTGAACCAGATGGACCAGGTGACGCAACAGAACGCCGCCATGGTCGAGGAAGCCACCGCCGCCAGCCACAGCCTGGCGACCGAGGCCGACGACCTGGCCCGCCTGATGAGCCAGTTCAAGGTCAGCGAAGCGGCCTCGCGGGCGCTGGCCGCCTAGCGGTCGGTTTGGTCGATGAGCTTGCCGAGCTGGGCGACGGTTCCGGCCTGCATCGGGTTGTAGACGATCATCCCGAGATCAGGTCGACCGTCGACGGCGAAGGCGGAATATTCGAAGGCGACCTCGCCGAGCAGCGGATGCCGCAGCCGCTTTACGCCGCCGTGGTGATCGCCGACATCGTTGGCGGCCCACAGGGCGGCGAACTCGGGGCTGCTCCGGCTCAGCTCCTCGACCAGGGCGGCGGCGGCCGCCTCGGCGCCCGCGCCGGCGCGGGCTACGTCCACTCGGAACGCGGCCACCACGAAGCGGGCCACGGCCGCCCAGTCGAAATTCGCGGCGCGGGACCGGGGATGGCGGAAGATCCGGCGCAGAATGTTGCGGTCCTCGGGAGCCGCGGCGCCGTAGTCCCCGAAGACGACCGTGGCGGCGCGGTTCCAGGCGACGACGTCCCACGTCAGGGTCTTGATCATCGCCGGGCTGGGGTCCAGCGCGTCCAGCACGCGCTGAAGACGGGGCGAGACGTCCAGGGTCTCGCGATAACGTGGCTCTGGCGCGCGACCCAAGCCCAGGAGGAACAGGTGCTCGCGCTCGACGTCGGTCAGCATCAGGGCCCGAGCGATACGGTCCAGCACGTCGGCGGACGGCGCGCCGCCGCGGCCCTGCTCCAGCCAGGTGTACCAGGTGGCGCTGATGTGGGCGCGCTGGGCGACCTCCTCCCGCCGAAGGCCGGGCGTGCGTCGCCGCGCGCCGGCGAAGCCCAGGGCAATGGGGTCCAACCGGGCGCGGCGGTCGCGCAGATAGGCGCCTAATCGGTTTTCGCTCGTGAGCGGCGCGTTCAAGCTGTTAGCCCTTATACCTGTATAAAGTCACTACTTTAACAGGATAAATCTAGCGGCCAGGATCTCCGCGTAAATATCGGAGATCGTTCTCATGCGTGTTTTCGTCACCGGCGCCACGGGGTTCGTCGGATCGGCCGTCGTTCAGGAGTTGCTCGCGCACGGCCACCAGGTTCTAGGTCTGGCGCGTTCGGATGATGGCGCGGCGGCCCTGAAGGCGGCCGGCGCCGAGGTCGTTCGTGGCGTTCTGGAGGACGCCGACGCCCTTTCCCGCGCCGCCGCCTCGGCCGACGGCGTGATCCACACCGCGTTCAACCACGACTTCTCGCGGTTCGCGGAAAGCTGCGACCTGGATCGGCGAGCGATCGAGGCCCTGGGCGAAGGCTTGGCGGGATCCGACAAGCCGCTGCTGGTCACCTCCGGCACGGCGCGGCTGGCCGCGGGTCGGGCGGCGCTCGAAACCGATCTGCCGGTCGAGGGGCCGGGCCTGCCGCGCGTTTCCGAAGCGACCGCCGCCAACCTGCTGAGCAAGGGCGTCCGCGCCTCGACCGTGCGCCTCGCGCCCTCGACCCACGGGGCGGGCGACCACGGCTTCGTGCCGATGCTGATCGACATCGCCCGCCGAACGGGGGTCTCGGCCTATATCGGCGACGGCGAGAACCGCTGGTCGGGCGTGCATCGCCTGGACGCGGCCAAGGTCTACCGCCTGGCGCTCGAGCGCGGGGTCGGCGGCGAGCGTTATCATGCGGTCGCCGAGGACGGCGTGGCGTTCCGCGACATCGCCGCCGCCATCGGGCGAGGCTTGAACCTTCCGGTCGAGAGCCGCCCGGCCGAGCACTTCGGCTGGTTCGCCCTGTTCGCCGGCATGGACGCCCTGACCTCCAGCGCCTGGACTCGCGAGGCCCTGGGCTGGACCCCGACCGGTCCGGGCCTGATCGAAGACATCGAGACGGCGGGCTACTTCTAGACCTTCAGATCCGCCGTGACCGGGGCGTGGTCGCTGGGCCGCTCCCATTCGCGAACGTCGTCGTGGACGCGGGATGAGACCCTGCCGTCCACGACCGCCGCGTCCCGCAGCCCGGGGCTGGCCAGGATGTGGTCCAGCCGCAGGCCGCGGTTGGACTTGCGGAAGTCGGCGGCGCGGTAGCTCCACCAGCTGAACAGCTTCTCCGGCTCGGGCGTCGCCAGGCGCGGCAGGTCCAGCAGGTCCATCGACTTGATCATCGCGTCGAAGGCCTCGAGCTCGGCCGGGGTGTGGCTGACGATCTTAAGCATCTGGCGGTGGCTCCAGACGTCGTTCTCGCCGGGCGCGATGTTCAGGTCGCCGGTGACGATCAGCGGATCCTTGGGATTCCGCTTCTTCAGCGCGGCCGTCAGGGTCTCGTAGAAATCCAGCTTGTGGTCGAATTTCGGATTGGCGACGCGATCGGGCAGGTCGCCGCCGGCCGGGATGTAGAAGTTCTGGATCTCGACCCCCGCCACCTTGACCGCCACGCAGCGCGCGTGGCCCTCGCGGCAGTTCATCAGGGTCGGGACGTCCTCGATCGGCAGGCGCGAGGCGATCGCCACGCCGTGCCAGCCCTTCTGGCCGGCGATCTTCAGGTGCGGCAGGCCCATGGCCTCGAAGGCCTCGCGCGGGAACTCGCCGTCCTGGCACTTGATCTCCTGCATGCACAGGACGTCCGGCGCCTGCTCATCGACGAAGCGGGCGGCCTGTTCGGCGCGCAGGCGGACGGAATTGACGTTCCAGGTGGCGATACGAAGGCGCATGGACCGGCTTTAGGGTGTTTGCCCCGCCCTGAAAAGAAAAACGCCCCCGGCCATCGTATGGCCGGGGGCGAAAGTCAGGTCTCTCATGCCGCCGCCGGGAGGGGATAGAATCCGGCACGGTTCGCGAAGAGCGGGTCGGTCGCTCATCGCCATGCGTGTTAAATATGCCACGTCCAAATTTTTAGTCAAGTGCGACGCAGGTTGATTCTTGCATGTTGTGAGAATGTCACAAAACGGCCTAGGGGCGGCCTACCTTCGGACGAGGGTCGGTGAGGACGAACAGCTTGGGGTCGAGTCCAGAGGCCGGGCCGAAGTCGGCCAAGCGCACGCGGATCTGGCCGCCCTTGATGTCGGTGACGGTCCAGCCCATCAGGGCGACCGGCCCATCCGAGAAATCCAGAGCGATCTTGCCCAGCGCCTGGCGCTTGGCGTCCTGAGCCACGATCGTGAAGCCGTCGGCCAGGCGTCGCACGTCGGTGATGACCACGCCGCGATCCAGCCGGACCTCGCGGGCCAGCAACAGGTTCAGCGGCGTCTTGCTGAGCGGATAGCTCTCATAGGTCTTCAGCCGGCTGTCCCAGATGTTGACATTGTTGCCATTCGACACGACCAGCAGGCCGGCGGGCGCGTCATAGGCGAACCGCGCCTTGCCCGGCCGCTGAAGGTAGAAGGTCCCTTGGGTGCGGGTTCCCCGCGCGTCGGTCTGAACGAAGCGGCCCTTGGCCGAACCCAGCCCCTGGACATAGGCGGTGGCCTTGTCGAGCAGCGCCTTCTGCTCGGCGTTCAGGACGGCCGGCGCCGGCGCGGCGTTCTGGGCCAGGGCCGGAGAGGCGCCCATAGCCGAGGAGAGTGCGGCCGTCAGCGCGGCCGCGAGGAAGAAACGGCGAGTGGTCATGCGAACTCCTTAGAGCGTGGCAGCCAAAAGTGTGAGCGGTTTTGGCGTCTGCCACGCTCTAAACTCTTGAATATAGAGCCTGTTTATCCGTGTCCGGTGGAACATCGGAAACGGACAGGCTCTACCCGCAACCTTGGCCCGCGCGAAGGCCGCCGCGAGGCCATTTTCCGGCGCGCCGATGAAGCGCCATTCAGGTTGGGAGCGGGAGAACGTTCGGCAATGGGCCCAGGTTGCCATTCTTCCTCCGACTTCCCGGCGAATGCCGGGGCCCAGTTCGTATGGCTCTGAGGCTCGTGCAAGAACGCCCGCGACCTTCCGGAAATCGCGGGCGTCTTGGCGTCTGGACCCCGGCATTCGCCGGGGAGATCGGGATAATTTTACAGCGCCGGCGGCGGCGGGGCCAGGATCTCGCGCTTGCCGGCGTGGTTGGCCGGTCCCACCACGCCTTCCTTCTCCATCCGCTCCATCAGCGAGGCGGCGCGGTTGTAGCCGATCTGCAGACGACGCTGGATGTAGCTGGTCGAGGCCTTGCGGTCGCGGGTGACCACGGCCACGGCGTGATCGTAGAGGTCGTTCGAACCGCCCTCGCCGCCGAACGCCGCCTCGATGGCCTCTTCTTGCTCTTCGTCGCCGCCGGCGGTGACCTCCTCGAGGTACTGGGGCACACCCTGGTCACGCAGGAACTTGGCCACGGCCTCGACCTCGCCGTCGCTGACGAACGGGCCGTGCAGGCGGGTGATGCGGCCGCCGCCGGCCATGTAGAGCATGTCGCCTTGGCCCAGCAGCTGTTCGGCGCCCTGCTCGCCCAGGATGGTGCGGGCGTCGATCTTGCTGGTGACCTGGAAGCTGATCCGGGTCGGGAAGTTGGCCTTGATCGTGCCGGTGATGACGTCGACCGACGGACGCTGGGTGGCCATGATCAGGTGGATGCCAGCGGCGCGGGCCATCTGGGCCAGGCGCTGCACGGCGCCTTCGATGTCCTTGCCGGCCACCATCATCAAGTCGGCGACCTCGTCGATGACCACGACCAGATAGGGCATGGCCTCGGGGCGGATCTGCTCGGTCTCGTAGATCGGGCGACCGGCGTCATCGAACCCCGTTTGAACCGTCCGTTCAAAATGTTCGCCCTTGGCCAGGGCCTCGTTGGCCTTCTCATTGTAGCCGGCGATGTTGCGCACGCCGATCTTGGACATCCGGCGATAGCGGTCCTCCATCTCGCGGACCGTCCACTTCAGCGCCACGACGGCCTTCTTCGGATCGGTCACGACGGGGGCCAGGAGGTGCGGGATGCCGTCATAGACCGACAGTTCCAGCATCTTGGGATCGACCATGATGAAGCGGCACTTCTCGGGCGGCAGCTTGTACAGGATCGACAGGATCATGGCGTTGACGCCGACCGACTTGCCCGAGCCGGTGGTGCCGGCGATCAAGAGGTGAGGCATCTTGGCCAGGTCGGCGACATAGGGCTCGCCGCCGATCGTCTCGCCCAGCGCCATGGGCAGGATCTGGCTGGCCTTCTCGTAGTCGGCGCTGGACAGCAGGTCGCGCAGATAGACGGTCTCGCGACGGGAGTTGGGCATTTCGATGCCGATGGCGTTGCGGCCCTGGGCCACGGCCACGCGGCACGAGATCACGCTCATCGAGCGGGCGATGTCGTCGGCCAGGGCCACGACGCGGGCGGTCTTGACGCCGGGCGCCGGCACCAGCTCGTACATGGTCACGACCGGACCGGGACGGATCTGATCGATCTGGCCCTTCACGCCGAACTCGGCCAGCACGCTTTCCAGCAGGCGGGCGTTCTGGCGCAGGGCCGCGGCGTCGACCTCGGCCGAGCGCGGCTTGGACTTGGCCAGCATGGCCAGCTCGGGCAGCTGGAAGCCGCCGTCGCCTTCGAAGTCGAAGGCCTTCTGTTGTTCACGGGCTTCGCGGCCCGACTCCTTGGGCGCGACCTTCGGCTTGGCGATCGCCATCGGGCGAGCGTCCAGCGAGTCCTCGAAATCGTCCTCGTCGTCCTGGACGGCGGGCGGCGGGGTGTAGGCGCGCTCTGGCGCGACCGGCGCCGGTGCGGCGGCGATGGCGGTGGCGTCGTCCTCGTCGTCCAGCGGCGGCAGTCGGCCGGCGCGCTTGGGCGCCTCGGCCTTCTCCTTCTTGGCGCGCGGGGCCTTGGCCGGAGCGGCCTTGGCGGGTGCGGGCTCCTGGCGCGGACGAGGCCGCAGGGCCGCCTGGATCACCTCGGGGTCGATGTCGCGGACGCCGATCGCGAAGCCCAGGGCGAAGACGGCGGCGATCGCGAACAGCACGGCGGCGATCACGGTCGCGCCGGGGATGTGGGCGAAGCGCAACGTGCCGGCCACGCCGTGCAGCAGGGCCTCGCCCCAGAAACCGCCCAGCCCCTTCTCCAGCTGCCAGATGGCCGGCGGCGGCGGCGCGGCCAGAACGGCGGCCAGGGCCAGCAAGCCTACCGCGCCGACCATGGCGCGCTGGCGCATCGACTTGCGCTCGGTGTCCGGATCGGCCTGGGCCACGCGGGTGACGCCGAACACCAGCATCAGCAGAGCAACCCCCCAGGCCGCCAGGCCCAGGGACTGCATCAAGAGGTCGGAGATCGTCGCGCCGACGCTTCCCAGCGCGTTGCGGGCCGGTTCGCCGCTCGCGGCGTTCAGGCTGGGATCGGTGGCGTTGTAGGTGGCGATGGCCAGCAGCAGCACCGCGCCGAGCACGGTGACCACCCCGCCCCGGAACCGGGCGGTCCAGGGCTGGACCCAGCCGTAACGGATCGCGTCCCAAAGGAGCTCCGTCGGGGATCGCCGCGCCGCTCGCGCCATGAAAGTCTCCGAACTCAAAACGTATCTCGCGACCCGTCAGAATGGGTCGAACCAACATGTTTTGGCCGAAGAGGGTTAAGAGGCGTTTACGACGTTCGTCAGGATTTTGTTCAGGAGGGGGGCGGCGCCCGCCTTATGCGGAAGCCCACACCTCGTCGCCTTCCTCGCCCTTGTGGCGAGGACCATGGTTCAGAGCGCGCCGAACGATCAGGATGCGCGACCACGCGGGCGGCGTCCTCTCCGACCCCGATCACCAAGCCAAACCCTGGATCCTCGCCACAAGGGCGAGGAAGGCGGGGCTCTAGGGCGAGGAATCTCCGGAAGCCGAGTTCTTAAGCCGCCTCGAACGCGACCGGTCCGCCCCAGAAGCTCTGGACCAGGCCGTTCTGCGGGCCTGGCGTGCCGGTCGTCAGGAAAACGCGGCCGCCCCCCTGCCCCGGATCGTATTCCGGGTGGCGTTCCAGATAGAGCTCCAGGGCGTCCGCGGTGGCTTCCGGCTGCTGGATCAGCGGCGTGCCGGCCGGCAGGGCGGCGCGGAAGATGTCGGCGATGATTTCGTAGTGGGTGCAGCCCAGCACGACGCGGTCGGGATAGCGGCCGATGCGGGTCTTCAGCGCCTCGACATGGCCTTCGACCGCCTTGGCGAGATCCACGGCCGAGGCGTCGCCCTCGATCAGCGGCACCAGCTCGGGGCAGGCCTCGGAGAACACGGCCAGATCCTGCTTGCGCTTGTCGATCTCGATCTCGTAGACGCGCGAGCGCACCGTGGCCTGGGTGGCGAAGACGCCCAGGATGTCCAGCTGCTCGACCTTCTCGCCGCGCCGCTCGGCCTCGTGCTCCCACGGCAGGCCCGTGGCCTTCTCGATGGTCGGCACGATGATGCCCAGGATGTTGACCGGACGACCCAGCGTCTTGCGGTAGCTGGGCAGCCAGGTCTGCTGCAGCCGTCGCAGGGCGATGGCCGAGGCGGTGTTGCAGGCCAGGACGACCAGGCTGGCGCCGCGCTCGAACAGGCGCTCGCAGCCGGCCTTGGTCAGGTCGACGATCTCCTCGCCGGTCTTGACGCCATAGGGGGCGTTGGCCTGGTCGGCCAGATAGGTGAAGTCCGCCTGGGGCAGACGCTGCACGAGGGCGCGGTGGACCGTCAGGCCGCCCACGCCGGAGTCGAAGACGCCGATCATGAGCCCAGCTTTAGCGCTCCCGGCGGGCGCCGTCACGTAGGCCGGCCGCACGAAAGGTTACAGTCCTGTCATGTGACGGTTCGGAAGCCTTGCCCTACGGTCGACATCAAACATCCACCGGAGATCCTCCGTGCAACGTCGTACGTTCCTTGCCTCCGCGGCCGCCACCGGGGTTGCCGCCGCCCTCAGCCCCAGCGTGTCCATGGCCCAAGCGTCCAATCCCCTGCTCCAGAAGTGGAC
This sequence comes from uncultured Caulobacter sp., assembly GCF_937900395.1. GTDB lineage: Bacteria > Pseudomonadota > Alphaproteobacteria > Caulobacterales > Caulobacteraceae > Caulobacter. The sequence goes on along the minus strand of NZ_CALCDX010000238.1, from coordinate 29,125 downwards.
CGGCCCCTATGGCGGCGTGCCGGCCTTCGACAAGGTCAAGGTCGAGCAGTTCAAGCCGGCGCTCGAAGCGGCCATGGCCAAGAACCTGGCCGAGATCGACGCGATCACCGCCAACAAGGCCGCGCCGACCTTCGAGAACACCATCGCGGCGCTGGAAGACGCCGGCCGGACGCTGAACAGCGTCTCGACCTACTATTACATTTGGGGCTCGAACATGAGCACGCCGGACTTCCAGAAGGTCGAGGAGGAGATGGATCCCAAGCTCTCGGCCCACTACGACAAGGTCAACCAGAACGCCGCGCTCTTCGCCCGCATCGAGGCGGTCTACAACTCGCCGGACAAGGCCAAGCTGACGCCCGAGCAGCAGCGGGTCCTGTGGATCTACTACACCAACTTCGTGCGCTCCGGCGCCAAGCTGAGCCCTGAAGCCAAGGCGCGGGTCGGCGCCATCAACACCGAGCTGGCCGGGCTCTACACCAAGTTCAGCCAGAACCTGCTGGCTGACGAGAATACCTGGATCGAGCTTTCGCCGGCCGATCTCGTGGGCCTGCCGGAGGGGCTCAAGGCCGCCGCCGCCTCCAACGCGGAGTCGCGCAAGCTGCCCGGCAAGTTCATCGTCGTGAACACCCGCTCCAGCGTCGACCCGTTCCTGACCGAGTCCCCGGTCCGTTCGGCGCGCGAGAAGGTCTGGCGGGCCTTCGTCAATCGCGGCGACAACGGCGGCGCGACGGACAACAACGCCATCATCTCCAAGATCCTGAAGCTGCGGGCCGAGCGCGCCAAGCTCTTGGGCTACAAGACCCACGCCCACTGGCGCCTTGAGGACTCGATGGCCAAGACGCCCGAGAACGCCATGGGCCTGATGGAGGCGGTCTGGACGCCGGCCATCGCCCAGGTCGCCATCGACGTCGCCGATATGCAGGCGATCATCGACAAGGAAGGGGGCGGCTTCAAGCTGGAGCCCTGGGACTACCGGTACTACGCCGAGAAGGTCCGCAAGGCGAAGTACGACCTCGATATGAACGAGGTGAAGCCCTACCTGCAGCTGGACAAGCTGCGCGAAGGCATGTTCTGGGCCTCGGGCCAGCTCTACGGCTTTGAATTCAAGAAGCTTTCCGGCATCCCCGTCTATCACGAGGACATCACCGTCTATGAGGTGACGCGTGGCGGCAAGCACGTCGGCCTGTGGTACTTCGACCCCTATGCGCGCCCTGGCAAACGCTCGGGCGCCTGGATGAACGCCTACCGCACCCAGGAGCGGTTCAAGGGCGAGATCACCACGATCGTCTCGAACAACTCCAACTTCATCAAGGGCAAGCCCGGCGAGCCCCTGCTGATCTCGTGGGACGACGCCGTCACCCTGTTCCACGAATTCGGCCACGCCATCCATGGCCTGAACGCCAACGCCACCTATCCGTCGGTGTCGGGCACGGCCGTGGCGCGCGACTATGTCGAGTTCCCCAGCCAGCTGAACGAGCACTGGCTCTCGACGCCGCAGGTGCTGAACCAGTTCGCCCTGCACTATCAGACCGGCAAGCCGATCCCGAAGGCTCTGGTCGACAAGATCGAGGCGGCCGACAAGTTCGGCGAGGGCTTCGGCACGACCGAGTACCTGGCCTCGGCCCTGATCGACATGAAGCTGCACCTGGCCGGCGACGCCGACATCGATCCGGACAAGTTCGAGCGCGACGAGCTGGCCAAGCTGAACATGCCCAAGGAGATCGTCATGCGGCACCGCACGCCGCAGTTCGGCCACGTCTTCTCCGGCGACGGGTATTCGGCCGGCTACTACAGCTATCTGTGGGCCGACACCCTGACCGCCGACGCCGCCGAGGCCTTCCAGGAGGCGCCGGGCGGCTTCTACGACAAGGCCGTCGCCAAGCGCCTCTACGAGGACATCATGTCCAAGGGCAACACCATCGATCCGGTCGAGCAGTTCCGCGCCTTCCGCGGCCGCGACGTCAAGATCGGCGCCCTGATGCGCAAGCGCGGCTTCCCCGTGCCGGCGGGGGCGTAAGCGATCTCCCTCTCCCCCTGCGGGAGAGGGTGGCCCACCGGGCCGGGTGAGGGGTTGAAAACCAGGACCGCCGCGACAGCCTGACCGCCGTCGCGGCGGTTTTCGTTCGCGCGACCCCTCATCCGTCAGCTTCGCTGACACCTTCTCCCGCAAGGGGAGAAGGGCTAGATATCGGCGGGGGCTGAAGGAGTTTCGATGGCCGCGTCCAAGTCCGTCCTGCCCGCCCTCGCCCTCTCCCTGATCGCCTCGACTGGGGCCCTGGCGCAGGCCGTTCCGCCGCCGACCGTCGACCTCGGCCAGGCGCCCGCGCAGGACGAGAGCGCGGTGGTCGCCGAGCTGACCGTGGTCGCCAAGCCGCCGGGCCCCGCCGTCTGGCTGGTCGAGAAGGACGGCGCCAAGCTCTACATCCTTGGCTCGGCCCCGCCCCTGCCCCATCAGCTGAAATGGTCCAGCCCGCGGCTGGAAAAGGCGCTGGACAAGGCCAGCCTCGTGCTGGTCCCGCCCGAGGCCTCGGTCGGCGTCACCCAGATCGCCAGCTTCGTGCTGCGGTTTGGCGCTGGCCTGCGCCAACCTCTGGGCAAGTCGCTGGAGCCCCAGCTGCCGCCGGACCTGAGGGCCCGGTTCGTGGAGGCGCGGACCCAGGCCCGCAAAGGGCCGGGCGAATACAAGAACTGGAGGCCAGCCGTGGCGGGCTTCCTGTTGCTGTCGGACTTCCGTCAGGCGGCAGGCCTCTCCGAAGCGAAGCCGGTCAGCACGGTCCAGCGCATGGCCAAGGCTCGCAAGCTCAAGGTCAAGGCGGTCGGCCAATACCGGATGAGCGCGGTGACGACCATCGCCTCCAAGCTCTCGCCCGAGGACCAGCTCTACTGTCTGCGCGTGGCGCTGGACGAGATCGCCTATGACGGCGCGCATTCGACGACGATCGGCCAGGACTGGGCCGAAGGCGACCTTGGCTCCGTTCGCGCTCGCTACCGCGCCAGCGCCGCTCAGCGCTGCCTGATCCACGCGCCCGGCGGCGCCGAGCTGCTGGAGAAGGGCCTAGTCCTGACGACGGAAGCCATGACCGAGGCGCTGAAGCGGCCCGGCGTCACCGTGGCGGTGGTGGACCTTGGCTTCCTGCTGCCCGCCAACGGTGTGCTCGACCGCCTGAAGGCGAACGGCGCGACGATCACCTCGCCGGTCGAATAACGGCGCTCGCCGGCTTGACGGCTGGGTCTCGAAACCGTCAGCCTCCGCCCGCCTTTCGGGAGGGAGCTAGGGCATGAGAATGACGATGATGGCGGCCGCCGGCCTGACCGTGCTGGCCGCCGGCGTGGCCCAGGCCGAGGTGGTCGACGCCCAGCCGAACGGCTTCGAGGTCAGGCGCGAGGTGGTGGCGAACGCGCCGGCCGCGACGGTCTGGAATGTACTGGTCCGGCCCTCGAAATGGTGGGCGTCGTCTCATACCTGGTCGGGTTCCGCCGCGAACCTGTCGCTGGCCCCGGCGTCCGGCGGCTGCTTCTGCGAGCGGCTGCCGAACGGGGGATCGGTGCTGCACATGACCACGGTCAACGCCACGCCGGGCCAGAAGCTGGTGCTGTCTGGAGGGCTTGGGCCCTTGCAGACCTCGGGCGCGACGGGCGCGCTGGCCTTTGTCCTCGCGGAGAAGGACGGCAAGACGACGGTGACGGTCACCTATGACGTCGGCGGCTATGTGAAGGGTGGGCTCGATAAATGGGCCGGCCCTGTCGACGGGATGATCGGCCAGCAGGTCGCGGGTTTGAAAGCGGCGGTGGAGGGGAAGTAATTTCCCTCTCCCCTTGCGGGAGAGGGTGGCCGCCGGAGGCGGACGGGTGAGGGGTCTCAGACAAGGAAACGCCGCGACAGCCATTCAGCCGGTCGCGGCGTCAGACGTTTATCAACCCCTCATCCGACCCTTCGGGCCACCTTCTCCCGCAAGGGGAGAAGGAAGGAGCCCTAAACTCAGCCCACGTCGGCCAGGTCGCTGTCGCCGCTGGCGCCCAGCAGGGCCATCTGCAGGCGCGAGCGGTCGCGGCGGGCCGCTTCCAGGGCGCCCTCGGCCAGGGCGTTTTCCGAGGTGAGGCGTTCGATCGTGGCCTGCAGTTCGGACACCTTGTCCTCGTGCTCGCGACGGATCTGGTCCTGGGCTTCCTGCATGGCGTCCAGGCGGGCGCGCAGTTGCTGGGCGCGCTCCTCGGCGCGCTTGAGCGCCTTGTCCTGGGCGACGGCGCTCTTGGCCAGCTGGTCGGCGCGCTCGATGGCGGTGGCGCGGGCGGTGTCGACGCCAGCGTGGCGCTGACGCAGGCTTTCGGCCTCTTCCTCCAGGGCGCGGATGCGTTCCAGGGCGCGCTCCAGGGCGACATTGAGGTCGCCGGCGCGGCGCTCGACGGCCTTCTGGTGGGCGCTGGACTCGGCCAGACGAGCCGAGAGCTGGGTGTTCATCTCTTCCAGCTTGTCGGCGCGGCCCGTGGCGGTCTCGAGACGGGTCTGCAGGGCCGAGATCTCGGCGCGGCTGGCCTCGACCTGGCTTTCCAGGCCGCGGACGATGCGACCGCTGTCGGTCTGGTGGGCGGCCAGGGCGTTTTCGAGCGCCTGGACGCGGGCGCGCTCGGCGGCGATCTGGGCTTCTAGGTCGGTCTCGATGCGCGACAGGCGGGCCAGGTCGAGGCCCGCTTGATCGACGCGCTTCTTGAGCGTGGCGGCTTCCTCGCCCAGCAGGGCGTTTTCCTGATTGGCGCGGGCCAGGGCGGCCTCGGCGTCGCCGCGACGGGTGTCGATGTCCTGGGCCTGGGCGCGCAGACCCTCGACGTCCTGCACCAGGTGCTCGATGCGGGCGTTGGCGTCGCGCAGGGAGGCGTCGAGGTTCGAGACCTTCAGGTCCGACTGCAGCAGGGCGTTGCGCAGGCGGTCGATCTCGAGGGCGTTGTCCTCGAGGGTCACGTCCTGGCTCTGACGGCGGGCTTCGGACTCGCCGAGGGCGGTTTCGGCGGCGGCCAGACGGGCGCTGACTTCGCGCTCCTCGGCCTGGATCTGGGCGATCTGGCGCTGGGCCTGGTCGAAGTTGGCGCGCAGGGCGATCAGCTCGGCGTGCTCGGCGCGGCGAGCTTCGAACTCCTGGCCGACGGGACCGCGGATCTCGGCGATCAACGGCTCGATGGCCTTCAGGTGCTCCATGACCCGGCCGATGCTGTCGAGGCCGCCGTGGATGGTCTCGTAGCGCTGACCGATCGCCTGGGTGGACTCGATCTGGTGAAGCATCGCCTCGCTGCGGTCGTCCGTGAGGACGGCCGGCTTGGCGTTCTTCTCCCGAGAGGTCTTCGACAGCAGTCTCATCTCGCCCACCTTCGCCCCATGTGGGCCCGACGCGCTCCTGAAGGAACGACGGCGGACGCCGCGAATCTCTTACCCAGAGGTTAACAACTTAGTTCACGGACAAGATGAATGTCGAGTAGGCCTAGCCGCGACCGGGCGTCGCGGACCCCGCTCAAACGCCCCATTTCTGGGGATTGGCGGCGGACTCGGCGGCCATCACCCGACCGACGGCGTTCACCACGGCCGCGATCCTCAGCGAGGCCTGGATCTGGATCGGCGCCGCGCCCCGTTCGCGCAGCTCGGCCTCGTGGGCGTCGAGGCACGCGCCGCAGCCATTGATGGCCGACACCGCCACGCACCAGAGCTCGTAGTCGACCGCGGACACGCTGGGCCGCGACAGCCGGTTCATCCGAAGGCGCGACGGCAGGTCCCGGTAGTCGGGCGCGGTCATCAGGTGCAGGGCGCGGAAATAGACGTTGTTCATCGCCATGATCGCGGCGGCGGTTCTGGCGGCGTCAAAGCCCTCGGCCGTAAGGCCCCCCGCCTGGGCGGCGGCCGCGATGGCCCGGAGGGTCGAAGGCTCGCCGACCGCGTGAGCGCTGGCGACGAAACAGCCCCACTTGGCCTGGTCCGAGAGCACGGTTTCCTGGACGAGAACCGAGAGGTTCGTGGCGATGTCCCGCGCATAGGCCGGCAGGCGCAAGGCTTCGATCGACATGGGCGGCTCCGAACGTGGCGGCCGCCGCATAGCATTGTCCGGGGACGGCGTCCCGGTCCGCCGGGAGGGGGGTGAGCGGACCGGGACCAAGGCTGGGCGCTTCAGGGCGGTGGGGGAGATCCCCGAAGCCTTTCGCCATGACTGATGGGTACGCCTTGCTCTCGAAGTTATCCAATCGATAGTTTTTTGATTTCCGATAGAGAGCACCTATATTCTCCGGATGCTGCCGACCCTGCGCCAACTGCAATATCTGAAGCTGCTGTCCGAGCATGGCTCGTTCAGCCGGGCGGCCGAGAATGCTCACGTCACCCAGCCGACCCTGTCGGCCGGCATCCAGGAGCTGGAAAAGATCCTGGGCGCGCCCGTCGTCGACCGTGCGCGTTCGGGCGTGATCCTGACCGCCGCCGGCCAGGAGGCCGTGCGTCGCGCCGAGGATATTCTCGCGAGGGCCGAAGACCTGGTGCAGGCCGCCCGCGGCGCCGGCCAGCCGCTGTCGGGGCGGTTCCGCCTGGGCGTGATCCCGACGGTGGCGCCCTACCTGCTGCCGCGCGCCCTGCCCGTCCTGCGCGATCGCTTTCCCAAGCTGAAGCTGTTCCTGCGCGAGGACCTGACCCAGCGGCTGATCGGGGCGCTGAAGTCGGGGGCGCTGGACGCGGCCCTGATCGCCCTGCCCTACGACATGTCCGGCCTGGACTGGGCCCATGTCGAGGACGACGAGCTGCTGGCCGCCGCCCCCGCCAACCATCCGATGGCCGCCTCGATCCGGGTCGATCCCGACAGCCTGCGCGGCGATGACCTGATCCTGCTCGAGGACGGCCACTGCCTGCGCGACCACGCCTTGGCCGCCTGCGGCCTGGAGCCGCCGAAAGGCGTCGGCGAGGAAGAGAGCTTCGCGGCCACCTCCCTGCCGACCCTGGTGCAGATGATCGGCTCGGGCCTGGGCGTTTCGTTCCTGCCGGCCATGGCGGTGCAAGCCGGGCTGACCGACAAGGCCGCCGTCACCGTGCGACCTCTGGCGACCGAGCATCCCAGCCGCGAGATCGTGGTGGCCTGGCGCTCGGGCTCCAGCCGCTCGGTGGAGGGCCGCCTGCTGGCCGAGACCCTGCGCGAGGCGGTCTGACCTTAGGCCGTGTGGGCGATCGGTCCGTCCGCGCGCCCTTCCACGAACTGGCGCACATAGGGGTTGTCGGTCGTCCGCAGCTCGGCGGCCGGGCCGCGCCAGACGATCTTGCCGCCGTGCAGCATGGCGATCTCGTCGCCGATGGTCTGGGCCGAGGCCAAGTCGTGGGTGATCGAGATGGCGGTCGAGCCCAGCCGGCGCACCTGATGCGAGATCAGCTCGTTGATCGCCGCCGCGGTGATCGGGTCGAGGCCGGTGGTCGGCTCGTCGAAGAACAGGATCTCGGGCCGCGCGACGACGGCCCGCGCCAGGCCGGCCCGCTTCTGCATGCCGCCCGACAGCTCCGATGGAAAGCGGTCGGCGACGGCGGGGTCCAGGCGCACCTGCTCCAGGGCCTCGATCGCGCGTTCGCGAGCCTGCTTGCGCGGCACGCCGTCGGCGTTCAGCAGGCGGAAGGCCACGTTCTCCCAGATGCTCAGGCTGTCGAACAGGGCCGCGCCCTGGAACAGCACGCCGATCCGCGAGAACAGCTTGCGGCGCTGGCTTTCCGACAGTCCCACGATGTTCTCGCCGTCCAGTTCGATCTGGCCGGCCTCGGGCCGCATCAGGCCAAGCGCGGTCTTGATGGTCACCGACTTGCCCTGGCCCGAGCCGCCGATGATCACCAGCGAGCGGCCAGGCGCCACCGACAGGTCCAGGCCGTCCAGGACCGCCCGGTCGCCAAAGCGCTTGGTGACGCCCTTCCAGGCCAGTTTCGGGGTCTCTGTCATGACATATGGGTGAAGAAGGTGGTCAGGAGGTAGTCCGAGGCGAAGATCAGGATCGCCGAGGACACCACGGCGTGGGTCGTGGCCCGGCCGACGCCGCGCGCCCCGCCCGAGGCGTTGTAGCCGTGGTAGCAGCCCATCAGCGCCACGATGAAGCCGAACACCGCGGCCTTGATCAGGCCGGACACGATGTCCCAGCTTTCGAGGAAGTCGATGGTGTTGCGGATGTAGACGGTCGGGTTGAACTCCAGCACCCGCGTCGCCACCAGCCAGCCGCCGGCGACGCCGATCGTGTCGGCCACGGCGGTCAGCAGGGGCAGCATTAGCACGCCGGCCAGCAGGCGCGGTCCGACCAGGTAGCGGAAGGGGTCCGTCGAGAGGGTCCGCATGGCGTCGATCTGCTCGGTCGCGCGCATCGCGCCGATCTCGGCGGCGATCGCGGCCGAGACCCGCCCGGCCAGCATCAAGGCGGCCAGCACGGGGCCCAGCTCGCGGGTGATGCCCAGGGCCACGATCTGCGGCATCACCTGCTCGGCGTTGAAGCGCCCGCCGCCGGTGAAGATGTTCAGCGCCAGGGCCGCGCCGGTGAAGACGGCGGTCAGGCCGACCACGGGCAATGAGAAGAACCCGATCGCCATGAACTGCCGCAGCAGTTGGCCCGGAAACCAGGGCGGGCTCAGCGCCGCTGCCGTTCCGCGCGCGGCGAAGACGCCGACCGACCCGACCATGCGGACGGCGGCCAGGGTCGAGCGACCCAGCGCCTGGATGGGATTGACGGCGACCTTCCGGGCCGCCTCGCCCGCCGTCATCTCAGTAGCTCTCGGCCGGCTGCGAGGCCGACGGCGCGGGCGCCGCTTCGCTGGCCCCGCCGGAGCCGCCGCCCTGCGGACGGATCACCGAGCCGATCAGGCCGAAGATGTCGACGGCGCCTTGAGTGTTCTCGATTTCGCCGCCGGGCTTCAGGTCCTCCAGCGACGCGCCGGGGGCGATGGCGATATGGGCGCCGCCCAGCAGGCCGTCGCTGGTGATCTTGGCCGTCGAGTCGGCCGGCAGCTTCACGGTCGGGTCGATGCTGAGCTTGGCGACCGCCAGATAGGTCTTGGGCTCGAGGGTGACCTGCGAGACGGTGCCGACCTTGACCCCGGCGACGCTGACCGCCGCGCCCGGGGCCAGCGAGCCGGCCTCGCCGAACTTGGCGCTGATCTCGTAGGCGCCGCGCTTGGTCGAGACGCCGCCCACGCTGAGGGAATAGGTCAGGAAGCCGCCGGCGAGAGCCAGGACCACCAAGCCCATGGCCGTCTCGGCCCACTGTTCGCGCAACGCCATGTCTTATCCGTCCTCGAACGCCCCCCGCCGCTTAGCGGCCCTTGGCGCTCTGCCCCTTTTGAAGTTGATTGATCAGCACGTCGATGTTGCCGCCGGCGTTGTCGATCGTCGAGACGAAGTCCTGCTGCTGGGTGATGGCCAGCCAGACGCCCTTGAACTGCACGTCGACGACCTTCCAGGTCTGGCCGCCGCCCAGCACGCGCCAGGCCACCGGCAGGGGCTGGCTGATCTGGCCGCCCGAGATGGTGGTGTTGACGATCACGTCGCCGGGCTTGCGCACGACCGAGCCGGTGACCTTCAGGACCTCGCCCTTATAGTCGTCGATACGGTCCTGATAGACGTTCTCGGCGTAGGTGCGGAACGCCGGCGCGAAGCGGGCGCGCTGGTCCGGCGTGATGGTGCGGGCGTACTTGCCCAGCACGAAGTTGGTGATGCGCGGCACGTCGGCCAGTTCGTCCACCGCCTGGTGGAAGATCTGCTTCTTCTGGGCGTCGCTCATGCCCTTGTTGGCCAGCACCGAAATGACGCGCTGGGCCTTGGTCTGGACGAAGGCCTCGGCGCCCGGATCGCGGGCTTGCTGGGCCATGGCGGGCACGCTGATCGCGACGGCGCCGAAGAAAGCCAAAAGCGCGGCGTTGGCGCCGCGCCGGGTGGTGGACAGAGTCATGATCTTACCAATCGCTATGGATTCGGCGTCGCCGGCGGCGCGGAAGCGTCAGGCGGCGGCGCGTCGAAATCGGGCAGGTCTTCGGCTTCGCCGGTGGCCTGCCGGATGAAGGCTTCGCGGTACTGGCCATAGGCCGAACGGACCGTGACGTACGGGTCCGAGGAGTCCTTCAACGCATGGAAGGCCGGATCGGCCTGCGTGCGGACATCCACGATGGTGACGCCCAGGCGGGCCTTGCCGAAGTCGGTGCTGATCCCGCCGGCCACGGCGCCGACGGGGTCGGTCGCGATGTCCAGCGCCCGGCCGACGCCGTCGCGGACATTCAGCGGACCCATCAGCGGCACGTAAATATAGGCCCCGGGGCCCGCGCCATAATAGCCCAAGGTCTGGCCGAAGTCGGAATCGCGACGCGGCAGGTGCATCTTCGACGCCACGTCGAACAGGCCCAGCACGCCCACCGTCGAATTGACGACAAAGCGCGTGGTCGAGCGCATGGCGCGCTTGGGCTTGCCCTGCAGCACCATGTTGATGACGGTGTTGGGCTCGCCAAGATTGTAGACGGCCGAACTGACGCGGTCGCGGACCGGCTTGGGGGTCACGGCCATGTAGCCGTGGGCGATCGGCGCCAGCAGCACCTTGTCCAGGCCCATGCCGAGCTTGAAGGCGCCGCGGTTGAAGCCTTCGAGCGGATCGTTGGCGGAGACGCTTCCAGCGGGAGCGGGCGCCTGATGGGCGGCGTGAGCGGCCGGCGCGAGGGCCAGAAGGCCGGCGGCCACGGTCAGTCCGGCGGCGGTCATGCGCCGGCCGGCCGCCTTGCGGCGCGCGCTCTGGTCCAGGTGGCTCAAGCTCATGCTCCTGCTTCTCACACGCGCAATGTATTCACGTCGTCATCCGTATCAAGATTGAAGGCGACTATTTCGCTCGCGACCCCGTTTCCTCCAGGTCGATTAAGGCCCCACTGAGGCCGACAAGTCGCACTGGTTGCTCCTCGCGGACCCTCGCGTCCTGATTTTAGGCCGACTTTCGACGGATGATTCGCGTAACGTTTTAGATATATCGGAAATAGCTCTTGACCACGAACGATTCCGATATATCTGTAAATCCGATATAACGAAACGGAGTCGAAAGACATGTTTGGACGACATCATCACCACCACCGGGGCCGCTGGGACGGCCATGGCGACGAGCACCACGGCCGTCATCCCTTCGGTTTCCACGGCGGTCATCCGGGCCGCGGCCGCGGCGGGCGCATGGGGCGGTTCTTCGACCACGGCGACCTGCGCTTCGTGGTCCTCAAGCTGATCGCCGACAAGCCCAGCCACGGCTACGAGCTGATCAAGGCCATCGAGGCCGCGGCTGGCGGCGCCTATAGCCCCAGCCCGGGCGTAGTCTATCCGACCCTGACCCTGCTGGAGGAGCTGGGCTACGTCACCGCCAGCGACGCGGGCGGCGGCAAGAAGCTCTATACGATCACCGCCGAGGGCGAGGCTTTTCTCGCCAGCAACGACGCCCCGGTACGCTCGCTGTTCGAGCGCATGGCCGAGGCGGCGTCCGCCAGCGCGGCGTTCTCGCCGCAGATCCTGCGAGCCCGCGAGAACCTGAAGACGGCCCTGCGGCTCAAGCTGCACGGCGGCCAGCTGACGGCCGAGCAGATCGCCGCGGTGGCCAAGGCGCTGGACGACGCCGCGACCGCCATCGAGTCGATCTGAGGGGAGACGCGCGCATGCAAAGCCACGCCCGCGTCGCCACCGACAAGGCGGCCCGCTACATGACCCAGTTGGCCAAGCACTGGAGCCACAAGTTCGAGGTCGTCTATGACGAGACCTCGGCCCTGTTTCCGCTGCCGCTGGGAACCTGCCACATGACCGCCCACGCCGACGGTCTCGACATCACGCTCGAGGCCGCCGACCTGGAAGGCCTTACCCGCCTCGAGGATGTTGTGGCCAAGCACCTCGACCGCTTCGCCTTCCGCGAAGGCGAGTTGAAATACGGCTGGACCCGCGCCTGGTTCGCCGGCGGCGTTGATCCGGCGGCGATCCGGATCAACGCCGTCCACTGATCTGCTGGATCAGTCCATCAGCCGACGCGTCAGATACACGTACTCCAGCGCCTGCCGCCGAGCCGTCTCGGCCAGGTTGGCGCTGGCGGCGTGGCCGCCGTCGATGTTCTCATAATAGAGCACCGGATAGCCCAGCTCCATCATCCGCGCCGCCGCCTTGCGGGCGTGGGCGGGGTGGACCCGGTCGTCCTTGGTCGAGGTCTCGATGAAGACCTCGGGATAGGTCTTGCCGGCCTTCAGGTTCGAATAGGGGTCGTACTTGGCGATCACCGCCCGCTCGGACGGGATGGCCGGGTCGCCATACTCGCCCACCCATGAGGCCCCGGCCCCGATCTGGCTGTAGCGGATCATGTCGAACAGCGGCACCTGCACGACGACGGCGTTGTAGAGCTCGGGCCGCTGGGTCAAGGCGACGCCCATTAGGAGGCCGCCGTTGCTGCCGCCCATGATCCCCAGGCGCCGGGGCGAGGTGATCTTGCGGGCGATCAGGTCCTGGGAGACGGCGAAGAAGTCGTCATAGACCTTCTGGCGGTTGGCCTTCAGGCCCGCCTCGTGCCAGGCGGGGCCGAACTCGCCGCCGCCGCGGATGTTGGCGACCACATAGGTCCCGCCGCGCTCCAGCCACAGCTTGCCCATCACGCCCGAATAGCCGGGGGTCATGGGCACCTGGAAGCCGCCATAGGCGTAGAGCAGGGTCGGGGCCGACCCGTCGTACTTCACGCCCTTCGGACGCACGACGAAGTAGGGGATCTTCACCCCGTCGGACGAGGTCGCCTCGAACTGCTCGACGACGTGGGTCGAGGCGTCAAAGCGGGCGGGCGAGGCCTTGACCTGCTCCAGCTTGCCCGTAGCCGCGTCGGCCAGCCAGTAGGTGGTCGGGGTCAGGTAGCCGGTGACGGTGAAGAAGATCCGGTCGTCCTTTTCCGACGTCGAGCCCAGGCCGATGCTGGAATTGGCCGGCAGGTCCAGCTTCTGCGACGTCCAACCCTTGGCGCCGTGGCTGAACACCAGGGCCGCGCCCTTGACGTTGTCCAGCAGGCCAACGACCAGCTTGTTGTGGGTCGTCGCCACCGACTCCACCGACTGGCGGGCGGTCGGACGCATCACGAGCGTGGCGGTCGCCTTGTCCGGCGCGGCCTTCAGTTTCGCCAGGTCGAAGCTGATCAGGTCGCCGGTCTTGAAGCCCTTGGCCGGCCAGTCCTGCTCCATCAGCACGATCATCTGCCCGTCGACATAGCCCTGAATCGAGCTTTTCAGCGGCAGGTCCAGCTTCACGGGCTTGGCGCCGTCCAGCAGATAGACCTCGCTTTCAAAGAAGGTCACGCCCCGATGGGCCAGGACCGCGACGACCTTGCCGTCGGCGTCGCGCAGCACGAACGGGCTGACCGAGACGTCGGTCTTCTGGCCGCGATAGACCTCGACCGCCTGGTCCAGGGCCTGGCCGCGCTTCAGCGTCTTCAGGACGTAGGCGTAGCCGGAGTCGGTCAGCTCGCCCGGCGTCCATTCCCGGCCGACCAGCAGGGTGTCCTTGTCCAGCCACGCATAGTTCTGCTTGCCTTCGGGCAGGACGAAGCCGCCGTCGACGAAGGTCTTGGTCGTGGTGTCGAACTCGCGGACCGTCACCGCGTCCTTGCCGCCATTGGACAGGGTGATCAGGCACCGCGTCTCGTCCGGCGGCAGGCAGCCGGCGCCCTTGAACACCCAGTTGGCGTTCTCGGCCTTGGACAGGGCGTCGATGTCGAGGATCGTTTCCCAGGCGGGTTCCGCCGTGCGGTAGCTCTCCAGAGTCGTCTTGCGCCACAGGCCGCGCACGTGGTCGGCGTCCTGCCAGAAGTTGCGCAAGCTGCCGTCGCCCGCGAACGACACGCCCGGCACCCGATCCTTGGCGTTCAGGATCGCCAGGGCCTTGGCCTCAAGGTCGGCGTAGCGGGCGTCGCCCTGCAGCACGCCCAGGCTGCGGGTGTTCTGGGCCTTGGCCCAGTCCAGAGCGCGGGTCCCCTCGATCTCCTCCATCCACAGATACGGATCATCCTTGCCCAGCTCGGACAGCGGCGTGCGGGCTTCGGCGGGCTTGGCGCCGTCGGCGGCGATCGCGGGGGTCAGGGTCATCAGACTCGTGGATGCGAAGAGGGCGAGGAGAAGACGCTTCATCTAGTGATCCATCAGCTGACGCGACAGATAGGTGTAGTGCAGGGCCCAGCGGCGGGCGTTGGCCTTGGGATCGGCGCCGTTGGCGTGGCCGCCGTCGGTGTTCTCGAAATAGAGGTGGTCGACCTTCAGGTCGTCCAGGCGCGCGGCGAACTTGCGGGCGTGGCCTGGATGGACGCGGTCGTCCTTGGTCGAGGTGGTGATGTAGGCCAGCGGGTATTTCACGCCCGCCTTCAGGTTCTGATAGGGGCTGTATTTCTCGATCCAGGCGCGTTCGGCCGGGATGTCGGGGTCGCCATATTCGCCGATCCACGACGCGCCGGCCGGCAGCTGGGTGTAGCGGATCATGTCCAGCAGCGGGCTCTCGACCACCACCGCGTTCCACAGATCTGGGCGCTCGGTCAGGGCCACGCCCATCAAGAGGCCCCCGTTCGAGCGGCCATAGGCGCCGAGATGCCGGGGCGATGTCGCCTTGTCGGCGATCAGCGTCTCGGCCACGGCGAAATAGTCGTCATAGGCGCGCTGGCGGTTGGCCTTCAGCGCCGCCTCGTGCCAGGCCGGGCCGAACTCGCCGCCGCCCCGGATGTTGGCCACGGCGTAGGCGCCGCCGCGCTCCAGCCACAGCTTGCCGACCAGCGGGTCGTAGACCGGCAGCTTGGACAGGTTGAAGCCGCCATAGGCGTGCAGCAAGGTCGGGTTCTGGCCGTTCAGCTTCCAGTCCTTCCGGTGGACCAGGAAGTAGGGGATCTTCGTCCCGTCCTTCGAGGTCGCCGACTTCTGCTCGACGACCAGGTCCTTGGCGTCGAACAGGGCGGGCAGGGCCTTGACGGTCTGGGCGGTGGTCCCCGTGGCGTCGGCCAGCTTGAGCTGGGTGGGCGTCAGGAAGCCCTCCACCGTATAGAAGACGTCGTCGCCCTCGTCGGAGTGCGAGCCCAGCGAGACGGCGGCGTTGTCGATCACCGGCAAGGGCTGGGACGTGACCCCGAACTCGCCGCGCAGCCTCAGGCTGACCAGGCTGCCCCGCACATTGTCATAGACGACGGCCAGCACGCGGTGGTCGGTCACGGCCACCTGGTCGATCGACTGGCGCGGACCGGGCGCCAGCAGCTGGCAGGGATCGCAGTCGTTGCTGATCGCAATTGCGTCGCCGGCCTTGCGGTCCGCCGGCAAGAGCTTGTCGGGTGACACAGCGACCAGCGAACCGGCGGGATAGGTCAGCGGGGTCGCCACGGTCTTGGGCGCCCAAGCCTCCTCGATCTTCAGGATCAGCTTGCCGTCGAGAAGGCCGCGCACGCCGACCTTTTGCGGGATCGGCAGAAGTTTGGCGGTCTGGCCGTCCCAGAGGTAGGTCTCGTCGTGGAAGAAGTCCGTGGCGCGGGTCAGCAGCACCACCCGATTGCCGGCGGCGTCGCGCAGCACGTTGGGGCGCGCCGAGACGTCCGACTTCTGGCCGCGATAGACCTCGACCGCCTGGTCCAGGGCCTGGCCGCGCTTCAGCGTCTTGATCACGAAGCCGTAGCCGCTGTCGGTGGTCGTGCCCGGACCCCAGTCGCGGGTCAGGATCAGGGTGTCGGCGTCCAGCCACTCGATCGTCTGCTTGCTCTCGGGCAGGACGAAGCCGCCCGACGCCGGATCGACGAAGGCCTTGGTCGTCAGGTCGAACTCGCGGACCGTGACGGCGTCCTTGCCGCCGTTGGACAGGTTTACCAGGCACCGGTCGTGGGTCTTGGGCCGGCAGTCGGCGCCTTTCCAGATCCAGTTCTTGCCCTCGGCCGCGGCCAGGGCGTCCAGATCGATCACCGTTTCCCACTGCGGATTGGCCGACGTGTAGGACTCCAGGCTCGTCCGCCGCCAGACGCCGCGCACGTGGGTCTGGTCCTGCCAGAAGTTGAAGACCGTCTTGCCGACGAAGTTCGGCATGGCGATCCGGTCCTTGCTGGCCAGGATCTTCAGCGCGTCGGCCTGCAGGCCGGCGAAGCGCGGATCGGCCGACAGCAGCGGAAGCGTCCTGTCGTTCTGAACCTTCACCCAGGCCAGGGACTCGGGGCTCTCGACGGCCTCCAGGGCCAGGTGGGGATCGGCCTCCTGAGCGGCGGCGCCGGCGGCGAGGGCGGCAAGCACGGCGGCCAGGGCCGCGGCGGAGCAGGTGCGGGACAGGGTCATGGCGGGGGACGGTATCGGAAATTTTGTCCAGCGCCAGAGCTTGGCGGTCCCCAGAAAGGGAAGCTCACAGTCCTTCGTCGGGAATATTCAGCAGAACGCCGCAAGCCTTGCAGTGGACGGCGTCTGGATCGTGTCGGCGCAGGCCGCAGACGTGGCAAGGATGGACGACCTTGTGCGGCCGCAGGATCGACTGGATCAGGCCGATGAACAGCGAAACCCCGCCCAGCATCACCGCGATCGACAGCAGCTTGCCCCAAACCCCCGGCAAGGTGACGTCGCCATAGCCGGTGGTCGTCAGGCTGGTGACGGTGAAGTAGAGGGCGTCGACATAGCCGCCGATGCCTTCGTGCCGGCCCGCGAAGCTCGTATAGACAAAGCCCGTCACCACGAAGACGAAGGTGACCAGCGAGCTGGCCGCGCGGGTCACGTCCTCGACCCGGGTGTCGTCATAACGCCGCCCGACCGTGCGCCAGAAGAACTCGCTGTGGATCAGGGTCCACAGCCGCAACACGCGCAGGAACCCGAAGTTGAACAGCCAGGCGGGAAACAGCAGGGTCGCCAGGATCAGCAGGTCCAGCCAGACGATCGGCTTTCTCAGCCACGCCTTGATGTCCCCGTGCGCCACGGCGCGCGCGGCCAGGTCCAGCGCCAGGAACGTCGCGATCCCGTAGTCGATCAGATAGAATGTCACGCCATGCCGCTGCATCAGCGGCGCGGCGATGAAGAAGGCGATGATCGCGATGTCGATCAGGATGATCGCATAGCGAAACCGGACCGCCGTCGGCGACGCGCCATGGTAGAGCGCCCGCAGTCGGGCGCGCAGGCGAAGCTCGTGCTTGTCCTGACGCTGATCGTCGCGGTGCATTTTGCTTGGCTTTCCACTATATAGCCCGGCCATGAGCCGCACCTTCCTGAAGATGAACGGCCTGGGCAACGACTTCGTCGTGGTCCAGACCCTGACCCAGAGCTTCGAACCGACGCCCGAGGAGATCCGCGCGATCGCCAAACGCGGCGACGGTGGGATCGGCTGCGACCAGGTCATCGCCATCGACCCGCCCAAGGCCGAGGGCGCGTCGGCCTATGTTCGCTTCTGGAATTCCGACGGCGAGGAGACCGGCGCCTGTGGCAACGGCACCCGCTGCGTGGCCTGGCTGCTGATGCAGTCGGCCGGCAAGACCGAGGTCGCCTTCGACACGGTCGCCGGGCGCCTGTCGGGCGTCGCGGCCGGCGAGAAGCTGGTCACGGTCGACATGGGTCCGCCGCGCCTCGAATGGAGCCAGATCCCGCTGGCCGAGGAAATGGACACCGCCCGTGTCGAGCTGCAGGTCGGCCCGATCGACGCCCCGTGGGTCCACACGCCGGTCTGCGTCTCGATGGGCAATCCGCACGTCGTCTTCTTCGTCGATGCGCCGGTCTCCGATGAGTTCGCGACCAAGACCGGCAGCCTGGTTGAACACCACCCGCTGTTCCCGGAAGGCGTCAATGTCGGCTTCGCCTATGTCGAAAGTCGCGACCACATCCGGTTGAAGGTCTGGGAGCGGGGCGCGGGCCTGACCGCCGCCTGCGGCACCGGCGCCTGCGCCGCCCAGGTCGCCGCCGTGCGTCGCGGCCTGACCGACCGCAAGGCCAAGGTCGAGTTCGAGAGCGGGGCGCTCACGATCGAATGGCGCGAGAGCGACGGCCACGTGATCATGACCGGCCCGGTCAGCATGGACTTCGCCGGCAAGCTGCCCGAGGCGGTCGCCGCTTAAAGCCATGGCGACCTACACCGTCATCAAGGCGACGCCCAAGCCCAAGCCAGAGATCGGGGAGGAGGGCGGTCCCGCCGTCGTTTCCTCCGGCCCGGACGGCGTCCAGGTCGTGACGTTCGGCTGCCGCCTGAACGCCTATGAGAGCGAGGCCATCCGCGCCCGCGCCGCCGCCGACGGCGTCACCGACGCGGTGGTGTTCAACACCTGCGCCGTCACCAACGAGGCCGTGCGCCAGGCTCGCCAGGCGATCCGCAAGGCCCGCCGCGAGCGGCCCGGCGCGCGGGTCATCGTCACCGGCTGCGCCGCCCAGGTCGATCCTGCCGCCTTCGCCGCCATGCCCGAGGTCGACCTCGTGCTCGGCAACGCCGAGAAGGCCGCGCCCGGGGCGCTGCTGGAAACGGGCCGCGTGCGGGTCAACGACATCATGTCGGTCAAGGAGACCGCCGGTCACCTGATCGACGGGCTGAAGGACCGCGCCCGGGCCTATGTCGAGGTCCAGAACGGCTGCGACCACCGCTGCACCTTCTGCATCATTCCCTACGGCCGCGGAAACTCGCGCTCGGCGCCGGCCGCCGAGGTCGTCGAGCAGGTCCGCAAGCTGGCCGCCGAGGGCTACCAGGAAGTCGTGCTGACCGGGGTCGACGTCACCTCGTGGGGGGCTGACCTGCCCGAGCAGCCGACCCTGGGCCAGCTGGTCGGCCGCATCCTGCGCATGGTCCCGGACCTGCCCAGGCTTCGACTCTCGTCGATCGACGCCGCCGAGATCGATCCGGACCTCTTCGCGCTGCTCGAGACCGAGCCGCGCCTGATGCCGTACTTGCACCTGTCGCTGCAGGCCGGCGACAACATGATCCTGAAGCGCATGAAGCGCCGCCACAGCCGCGAGGACGCCCTAAAGCTGGTCGCAGAGGTGCGCCGCGTGCGCCCGGACACCGCCTTCGGCGCCGACCTGATCGCCGGCTTCCCGACGGAGAGCGACGAGGCGTTCGAGAACACCCTGCGCCTCGTCGAGGAGGCGGATCTGGCCTTCCTGCACGTCTTCCCCTACAGCCCGCGCCCCGGCACCCCGGCCGCGCGGATGCCGCCGGTGAAGGGGCCGGTGATCAAGGACCGCGCCCGTCGCCTGCGCGAGGCGGGCCAGCGGGGTCTCGAACGCCATCTCCAGCGCCAAGTCGGGCGCGTGCTGTCGGGCCTGGTCGAGCGCGACGGCCTGGCGCGGGCCGAGGACTTCACCGAGATCCGCTTCGAGGGCGAGGCGCCGGCCGGTCGGATCGTGGCCTTCAAGGTCACGGGTCACGACGGCGCCAGAGTGATCGGGGAGCGCGTCTCCTGATCTGGCGAGCGCTGGCCGCCGCCCTGCTTCTGGCCGTCCTGACGGCGGCGCCGGCTCGCGCGGAGACGCCCAAACCCGTGACGTTCAGCGTCATGACCTACAATGTGGAGGGCCTGCCCTGGCCGGTCCGCAAGGGGCGCGGCCAGGCCCTGAAGGCGATCGGCCGCGAGTTGGCGGCGATGCGCGCGGCCGGTCGTCAGCCCGACGTGGTCCTGCTTCAGGAAGGCTTCCGCTCCGAGGTTTGGGACCTGATCGACGAGAGCGGCTACCCCTATGTCGCCCGAGGTCCGAACAAGGGCCAGCGCGACCCCAACATGCTGGATGGTCAGAAGACCGACTTCCGGCGCGTCAAATATCGTCACAAGGGCGAGGGGCTGGGCAAGTGGGGCTCCAGCGGCCTCTGGGTGCTGAGCGACCATCCGATCAACTGGGTCAAGTCGCACGCCTACCGCTACTGCGCGGGCCTCGACTGCCTGGCCAACAAGGGCGTCATGCTGGTCAGCCTGGACGTCCCCGGCCTGCCGACCCCGGTCGAAGTGGCCGACACCCATCTCAATTCCAAGGGCGCCTCGGGCGTGCCCCGTCGCCGGGCGACCCAGGCTCATCGTCTGCAGGCCGACGAGCTGAAAGGCTTCATGCGGGAGGACCGCACGCCGGGCGCGCCGTTGATCGTCGGCGGCGATTTCAACGTCATGCACTCGCCCGAGCGCTTCAACCACGTGATGGCCGACTATCCGTTCGAGGTGGTCAGCCGGTGGTGCCACCACCGTCCGGGCGCCTGCGACACCCAGATTTCCTATGACGGCGACGCGCCGTGGCTGGACACTCAGGACCTGATCGGCTTCCTGGATGGTGAACAGGTCACCGTGACGCCCGTTGCGGTCGAGGCGACGTTCGACGGCGCGTCCGAGCCGGTGCTGTCCGACCACGACGGCTACAAGGTGACGTTTCGGCTGACGCCGAAGGGGTAGGGATCATGGGCTTGAGCGGCGGCTGCCAGTGCGGCGCGGTGCGGTTCCGGGTCGAGGGCGAGCCTCAGCGCGCGTCGATCTGCTGGTGCCGCATGTGCCAGAAGGCGTTCGGCGGGCCGTTCGGGGCCCTGGTGACGGTCAACGTCGCCAACCTGACCTGGACGCGCAGCCAGCGGGCGACCTTCCAAAGCTCGGACACGATCCAGCGAGGCTTCTGCGCCGCCTGCGGCACGCCGCTGACCTTCGAATGGAGCGCCGACAAGATCGACCTGGCGGTGTTTGCTTTCGACGATCCCTCGGCGGTTGCGCCGGTCGTGCAGCTGGCCGTCGAGGGCCGGCCGACCTGGATGGACCACCTCGCCGACATGCCGGTCCGGCCGCCGATGGGGCCGACGGGGGCGGTGGTGTCGAGGCAGCATCCGGATCACGACATATGATCCTTCTCCCCTTGCGGGAGAAGGTGGCCCGAAGGGCCGGATGAGGGGTCGATAAAGGGCCGGTCAGCGCGACCCCTCACCCGACCCGCTGCGCGGGCCACCCTCTCCCGCAGGGGGAGAGGGAGATCCTTCCCCCATGAACCCCGGCAGGCTCCAGCCGAACTTGATCGCGCAGGCCCGCAAGCCGAAGGCGGCGGCGAAGCCCGCGATTCCCGCCGGCCAGAAGGCCACGCCGGCCAGCTGCAGCGCCGCGAATACGGTCGCGCCCAGCAGGGCGGCGGTGATGTAGATCTCGCGGCGAAGCAGCAGGTTCGGCTCTTCGGCCAGCACGTCGCGGATGACGCCGCCGAAGGCGGTGGTCAAAACGCCCATGACCACCGCGCTGAACGGATGCACCCCCAGGCCCAGGGCCTTGGCCGTGCCGACCACGGCGTAGGCGGCCATGCCGAGCGCGTCGAGCCAGAGCAGGGCCCGGAAGCGCCAGCCGCGCTTTCCCAGCAGCCAGACCACGGTGGCTGCCGCCAGACACGCCACGATATAGCCCGGTCTCTGCACCCAGAACACCGGCGCGCCGATCAGCAGGTCGCGCAGGGTCCCGCCGCCGACCCCGGTGATCGCGGCGAAGAATCCGAAGGTGATGATGTCGTGCTTGCGCCGGGCCGCCGCGAGGGCGCCGGTTGCCCCAAAAACGGCCGCCGCGGCGTAGTCGAGCCAGAAAAGCGCCGTTCCCAAAGGGTCAAGTTGCACGTCCATGCCCTTTCCATCGCACGCTTGGGCGGTCCGCGCTAACCGCGTCCAGTTAAATCCCGATTTACACTTTCGCCGGGTCGGCTAAAGGGGCGCGGATGAGCGACAAGCCCGAGCAGAAAAAAGGCTGGTTCCAACGCCTGACGTCCGGCCTGACCCGGACGTCGCAGGCGATGACCGAGCAGGTCACCGGGGTCTTCACCAAGAAGCCCCTGGACCAGGAACAGCTGGACGCCTTGGAAGAAATGCTAATCGAGGCCGATCTCGGCCCCGAGATCGCCGCCCGCATCACCGAGGCCTTCGGCAAGGCGCGCTTCGGCAAGTCGTCGACCGACGACGAGGTCAAGGAGGCCCTGGCCGAGCTGATCGCCGCCGAGCTGGCCGACCGCCAGGGCAGCTTCGACCCGCTGCACGGCCCGCGCCCCTATGTGGTGCTGTTCATCGGCGTCAACGGTTCGGGCAAGACCACGACCCTGGGCAAGATCGCCGCCGACCTGACCGAGAAGGGCGCGCGCGTGCTGATCGCCGCCGGCGACACCTTCCGCGCCGCCGCCGTCGAGCAGCTGAAGGTCTGGGCCGACCGGGCCGGGGCCGACTTCATGTCCAAGCCCACCGGCGCCGACGCCGCTGGCCTGGCCTTCGAGGCCGTCGAGCGCGCCAAGGCCGAGCACTATGACGTCGTGCTGATCGACACCGCCGGCCGCCTGCAGAACAAGCAGGGCCTGATGGACGAGCTGCTCAAGGTCATCCGTGTCGTGAAGAAGGTCGATCCCGACTATCCGCACGAGACCCTGCTGGTGCTGGACGCCACCGTCGGACGCAACGCCCTGGCCCAGGAGAAGATCTTCGGCAACCAGGTCGGCGTCTCCGGGATTGTCATGACCAAGCTGGACGGCACCGCGCGCGGCGGGGTGCTGGTGCCGGTGGCCCGCGCCTCCGACAGCCCGATCAAGCTGATCGGGGTGGGCGAGGGGGTCGAGGACCTGCAACCGTTCGACGCCCGGGCCTTCTCGCGCTCGCTCGTCGGCCTGAAGGACTGATCCGTGAGCGAAGCGCCGGTTGAGGCTCCCAAGAAGAACGCCGGCTGGGTGCGGACGGTCGTCGACTACGGCGCGGCTATCGCGTTCGGCGTCGCCTATTTCGTCACCAAGGACTTTCAGAAGGCGACCTGGGTGCTGGTGGCCGCCTCGGCAGCGGCTCTCGCGATCGGCTACGCGGTCGAGCGGCGCCTGGCCCTGCTGCCGCTGTTCTTCGGCGGCATGGCCCTTGTGTTCGGGACCTTGGGCCTCGTCTTCCACTCCGACATCTTCGTGAAGATCAAGGTCACGGTGATCAACCTGGCCCTGGCCGCCTTCCTGCTGGGCGGGACCCTGATGGGCCGCCAGCCGCTGAAGCTGCTGATGGGCGAGGCCCTGCACCTGCCCGACGCGGCGTGGCGGACCCTGACCCTGCGCTACGGCGGCTATTTCGCGCTCGTCGCGGTGCTGAACGAGGTGGTCCGCAATACTCAGGGTACGGACACCTGGGTGAAGTTCCGCCTGGGTCTCTTGCCGCTGGCCCTGGTGTTCGTGGCGACCCAGATCCCCTTCATGATGAAGCACATGGCCAAGGGCGACGAGCCCGCGGCGGCCGAACCTCCGGACGCGGGCTTCTAGCCCCGCGTCGCTTTCAGCCGTCCACGGACCGTTGTCGTCAAATCGACGTGTTACGATGCTAGCGTTCAGTCGTCGGTCGAGGGACCGTGCGATGTGGGGGCGCGAGAGATGGCCAAGAGCAAGGGCGAGAAAACGGTCGGCGGCCTGCTGGAGCGTTCGCCCAGCCATCTTCTCCACCGGGTCCTGCAACTGGCGCTCGACATCTATGCCGAGGAATGCGGCGAGGCCGGGGTGACCCAGCGCCAGTTCGCCGTCCTGGCCGCCGTGGCCGAGAACGAGGGCGTCACCCAAACGGCGCTGGTCCGCGCCACCGGCATCGACCGCTCGACCCTGGCCGACATGGTCGCCCGGATGATCACCAAGGGCCACCTGGAACGCCAGCGCTCCAGCGAGGACGCCCGCGCCAACAGCGTGCGCCTGACCGCCGCCGGCCGCGAAGCGCTCGAGGCCGTCCGCCCGATGGTGGCAATGGCCGACGCCCGCATTCTCGCGCTGCTCAAGCCCAGCAAGCGCGAAGGTTTCCTCGACCTGCTGGCCGACATCGCCGGCGCCGACCTGCATCCGGAAGAGGCCGCGCCGAAGTCCAAGAAGGCCAAGGCCGAAAAGGCCGACAAGCCGAAGAAGGACAAGAAGGTGAAGAAGGACAAGGCCGCGAAGAAGGCGGCCTAAGGCTGCAGTCTTTCCGCCGCCTTCCTCGCCCTCGTGGCGAGGACCCATGGTTCAGGTTGGCGAGGATAAGGCGGTTGTGCGCTGACGATCCGGCGTGCGCTTACCAACCCGAGCACAGGCGGAACGCTGGGTCCTAGGCACAAGGCCTAGGAAGGCGGTCGGATCTTGGCTTCGAGCCTCGAAATCAGACCAAAATATTCAGCAACGACCCCGGCCGCAGGATCTTCGTCGGCTGGGCGTCGGGCTGGACGAACGGCTTCTGCGGCGCCGCCCGTTGCTGGGGCTGAGCCTGGGTCTGCAGCTGCACCGTCGAGGGCGCGGTCGCCGGACGCGTCGGGGCGGCGTCGGTCAGGGCGGCCTGGAAGAAGGCCGCGCGCGTCGAGGCGCCGGTCTTGGCGGGGACCGACGGGGTCTGCGACGGAACGACGGGCCAGCCGGCGGGACGGACGTTGCTCATGACTCGAAGTCTAGCATGGTTAACGAAAGCTGCGCGAGTATGGTCAACGCAAAGTTAACGCGCCGGGGCCGCGACCTGTCCGCGCACCCTTAGAGACTACTTGGCCTTCTTGAGCAGGTCCTCGGCCGCGTCGGGCGTCAGCGGGCCGGTATGCTTGGCGATGATGACGCCGTCCGACCCGACCAGATAGGTCTCGGGCACGCCGGTGACGCCGAACTCCAGCCCCGCGCGGCCATCGCGATCGACCAGCTTCAGGGCGAACGGATCGCCGAGGCGGGTCAGGAAGGCCTGGGTGTTGGCCGGGGCGTCCTTGTAGGCGATGCCGACCACCCTCACGCCCTGGGCCTTCAGGGCCATCAGCTGTGGGTGCTCGACCTCGCAGGGGGCGCACCAGGAGGCGAAGAAGTTGACGAGGATCGGACCCTCGCCGGGCGTGCGGATCGCCGTCGGCGTCCCGCTGGTCAGCTCGGGCAGCGACAGGGCCGGCGCCGGCTTGCCGACCAGAGCCTGGGGCTGGACGCGGGGGTCGCGCTTGAGCGCATAGCCCGCGAACAGACCCGCCAGGGCCAGCAGGATCAGCAGCGGGACGAAGGCCAGCCAGCGCTTCACGATTTGGACGTCTCCAGCTCGGCCTGCAGGCGCTCGGCCTCGCGCCGCCAGCGGCGGGCCATCAGCAGGCTGCTCGTGATCATCCAGGCGAAGGCGAGGGCCGAGATCGCGAAGGCCGGCCACAGGTAGGGGGCGTACTTGCCCGCGTCGAAATCGAAGCTCATCGCGCGCTCTCCGCCAGCTTCAGCGACAGGCTGCGGGCCTTGCGCCGCCAGACCAGGGCGCGGATCCGCACCAGCCACAGGGCGCCGAACGCGCCCAGATAGGCCAGGCCCATCAGCACGGCCGGCCAGGCGTAGATCGCCGGCAGGCCGTCGCCCTTGGCGGCCATGAAGGTCGAGGAGCCCTGGTGCAGGGTGTTCCACCACTCGACCGAGAACTTGACGATCGGCAGGTTGATCAGGCCGACCAGGGCTAGGATGGCGGCGGCCCGGGCGGCCTTCTGTTCGTCCTCAAGCGCCCCGCGCAGGGCCATGTAGCCGAGGTAGAACAACAGCAGCACCAGCACCGAGGTCAGACGCGCGTCCCAGACCCACCAGGCGCCCCACATCGGCTTGCCCCACAGCGAGCCGGTAATCAGGGCCAGGGCCGTATAGGCCGCGCCGATCGGGGCGCAGGCTTGAGCGGCGAGGTCGGCCAGCGCCTGGCGGAACACCAGCGCCAGAAAGCTGGCGACGCCCAGGCACAGATAGATGAACAGCGACAGCGAGGCGGCCGGGATGTGGATGAACATCATCCGTACGGTGTCGCCCTGCTGATAGTCCTCGGGAACCAGGAAGGTCAGCACCAGGCCGACGGCGGCCGCGATCGTCGAGAGCACGCCCAGCAGCGGGGCGGCCCATCGCGAGAAGGCCATGAACCGCTCGGGGTTGGTCAGGAAATCGAACGTGTGGCGCGCGTCCATGGATCACGCTCTAGAGCGACCGGGCGGCGCGGGCAATGGCCGTATCGCTACGGAGCCGGAGAAGGTGCGAAGAAGGGCGACGCGTGCAGGCGCGCCGCCCTCCGGACGCAGGGCCGGGGTCAGCCGACCTTGCGTTGGATCACCGTCGTCCGCGACCCTTTGAACGGCGCCGGGCCGCGGGTCTCGAAGCGGCGGATGAAGACATGGTCGCCGCCGCGTTCCAGGTCGAGGGCGTCGAAGGCCTTCTGCTGGCTGGGCGAGAGGGCGGTGTAGAAGGCGCGGGTGGCGGCGACGCGCTTTTGCATGGCCTCCGCGACCTTGGACATCTGGTCCAGGCGCTCCAGGGTGGTTGGCGGCTTGCGATCGACCATGCGGTCCATCTTCTCGCCCGGCTTGTCGTCGTCATTGTCCTTGCGGACCACGATCTTGGGCGAGGTGGCCTCCACATAGGCCTTCAGCGCACCGTCCTGTTCGGGACGCAGCTGCAGGACATCGCGCAGGTGTTCGGCGCGCTTGGCCGGATCCAGGCCGCGGCCGTGGTGCATCATCATCATGCCGGGGCCCATGGCCATCATGGCGTCCATCGGCGGCGGGGCCGGAGGGGCCGGAGGAGCCGGGGGCGGCGGCGGAGCGGGAATCTGCGCCGAAGCGGCGCCGGCGGCCAGGGCGGTGACGGCGGCGCCCGCGAGCGCCAGGCGGATAAGGCTTTTACGCATGGTGTGAGCTCCTGTCGTTGAACTGACGAAAAGCTAGGCCATCGCGATGTGGCGCGAAAATGTCAGGATAGATGAACAATTCTACAGGCTTGTCGGCATGCCGCAGGGCGCCCGATTTGCGGACGGACCCGACCTTCGGCTATCACCGCTGACATTTCCAGGACTCGTCGACGCTAGATGTCGCCCCGGGAGCCCGCTCTCTGGTCCTTCCTCTTTCCGCGCGGAGTCCGCATGAAGTCGATCGCGTTTCTGGCTCTTGCCCTGGCCGGCGTCTGCTGGGGGCTCGGCTTTCCGACCGGCAAGCTGATCCTGACCGAGACCCAGGCGTCTCACATGGTGCTGCTGCGCTTCGCCGTCGCCGCCCTGGCCGCCGCGCCGTTCGCCCTGCGCAAGCCCGAGGTCCGCGCCCTGTTCCGCTCGCCGGTCGTGCTGGCCTCGGGCGTGATCTACGGCGTGGCGTTCCTCGTCCAGTTCGAGGGGCTGGCCCATGTCAGCGTCACCGTCGCGGCGCTGCTGGTCGGGGCGATGCCGGCCCTGATCGCCGTCAGCGCCCGGGTGCTGGGTGAGACGGTCTCGCGGCTGTCCTGGACCGGCGTGGCGGCCGCGACCCTGGGCGCGGCGCTGATCGCGGGCAAGCCAGATGGAGCCAGCTCGCCTTGGGGCGTGGCGCTGTCGATCGCGGCGCTGTTTCTGTTCCTGGCTTGGCTGCTGGTGCTACGCCGAGCCCCGACCGCGCCCAACGCGATGGCCATTCCGGCCGTGTCGATCATCATCGCCGCCGTCACCATCCTGCCGATCGCCTTCGTTCTGCACGGCGCGCCGAGGCTGGACCTGAGCGCGCCGGTCTGGGCCGCCGTCGTCGCCCAGGGCGTGCTGGCGACCCTGCTCGCCACCGCCGCCTGGCAGTTTGGATCGGCGCGGGTCGGGGCGGCCAGCGCCGGGGTGTTCATCAACATCGAGCCGCTGATGGGCGCGGCCTGCGGCGTGCTGTTGTTCGGCGACCACCTGACCTTGCCGCTCTTGGCCGGCGGCGCGCTGATCATCGGCGGCAGCCTGGCCGTGGTGCTCGGCGAGAAGAACGCCGCGCCCGGCGACTTGCAGGCGACGGTGGCGCCGACTCCCTAGTCCAGGGCGTTCCGGCAGGCGGCGCCCATGGCCAGGGGCGAGAGGGCCACCGCCCCGGCGCAGTAGGCCAGCATCAGCATCAGGCCGCCGGTCCAGGGCAGGCCGGCCGAATAGCCGTCCAGCGCCCCCGCGCCGAAGATCACCGGCGGAGCGAACAGCGGCAGGACGATGACGGCGACCAGCAGACCGCCGCGCTTGCTGCCCAGGGCCAGGGCCGCGCCCAGGCCGCCGAGGAAGGCGAAGGCCAGGCCGCCGACCAGGGCGCACAGCACCAGCAGCGGCATGACCTTCAGGTCCGCGCCCAACATCAGGGCGGCCACGGGGGCGGCCAGGGCCAGTGGCGCGCCCGTCGCCAGCCACTGGGCCAGGCACTTGGCGACGGCGACGGCCTCCAGCGGCGCAGGGCCCAGCGCCAGCAGGTCCAGCGTCCCGTCCTCGTAGTCGCGCTCGAACAGGCGCTCGAGCGAGAGCAGGGCGGCGAGCGCCAGGCCGAGCAGCGGAAAGTCGAACAGCGCCCAGCCGGCGACGAACAAGGCCAGCAGCCGTTGGGTGACCGGGCCGCGCTTCATGGCTACAGGCTGTCGAAACGGTAGTGCTGGCGCAGGAACAGGCGGAAGCGCTTCACGATGGCCAGCGCATCGTGCAGCGACATCCGTGTGCCCGTGGGCATTGCCGCGATCGTCGCTCCACGAACGTAGTACTGGTCGTAGAGATCGTGATCGGCTTTCGAGAACGTGATCGTCGGGCCGGGATCGGATGCGTCCGCGAGCGGGTACTTCTCAAGTACGACGAGTGCCGTGATGATCTTGCTGACGCTCGCCATCACCTGGTGGGTCGTGCATTCGCGCCTCGGCATGGGCCTGTTCGCCATCCACGACGACGAAAACTGCAATCGCAAACCCTTGGGAGGACAATCATGCGACGGCATCTTTTGACGACGACGGCAGCCATGCTGCTGGCATTGACCGGTACGGCTTTCGCCGGCATGGACGAGGCAAAACAGTTCCTGGACAAGGAGGTCGGCGACCTTTCGGCGCTGTCTCGCGCCGACCAGGAAAAGGAAATGCAGTGGTTCATCGACGCTGCCAAGCCCTTTGCCGGTATGGACATCAAGGTGGTCTCGGAAACCATCACCACCCATGAATACGAATCCAAGGTTCTGGCGCCTGCCTTTACCGCGATCACCGGCATCAAGATCACCCACGATCTGATCGGCGAAGGGGACGTCATCGAGAAGCTGCAGACGCAGATGCAGTCGGGCGAGAACGTCTACGATGCCTACATCAACGACTCCGACCTGATCGGCACCCACTGGCGCTACCAGCAGGCCCGTTCGCTGACCGACTTCATGGCCAATGAAGGCAAGGACGTCACCAACCCCGGCCTCGACATCGATGACTTCATCGGCAAGTCCTTCACCACTGCCCCGGACGGCAAGCTCTACCAGCTTCCCG
>NZ_CALCDX010000237.1 GCF_937900395.1 uncultured Caulobacter sp. | reverse complement strand
CATCGAACTCGTCGTGGTCGATCATCCGCTGACGCCGATCCAGCAGCGCAATCTCGAAAAGGAACTGAAGGCCAAGGTGCTCGACCGCACCGGCATCATCCTCGAAATCTTCGGCCGCCGCGCCAAGACTCGCGAAGGCACGCTGCAGGTTGAGCTCGCGCATCTGAACTATCAGCGCAGCCGCCTCGTGCGGCCCAAGCGCGAGGATCGTCGCATCCGCTTCGGCATAGACCGGATATCGCTTGGCCATCAGCTCGCGCATCGTGGCTTCCGGATCGGCATTCTGAAGCAGCGGACGGTTCTGTCGGCGTTGCACACGACGCATCAGCGTCGGCAATTCGGCGTTCAGCCAGAGGGAAACACCATGCTCGCGGATGCGGGCGCGGGTTTCCGCATCCATATAGGCTCCGCCGCCAGTCGCGATCACCTGCTGCTTTTCGCTCAAGAGCCGCGCGATCACCTTGCGCTCACCGGCGCGGAACTCGACCTCGCCCCTGAGCGCGAAGAATTCGGGGATCGACATCCGCGCCGATTCCTCAATCGCATGGTCCGAATCGATGAAGGGCAGGCCAAGGCGCTGCGCAAGCCGCTTGCCGACCGAGGTCTTGCCGGCGCCCATCAGCCCCACCAGCACGAGATGCCGCCCTCCGAGCTTTTCCAGAAGGCGTTTGGTCGTCTCTTGTGCCACGGGGTTGGGCGGGGGCAGGGCTTCGGTCTCGGTCATCTTCTTTTTTGTGCGAAACGGCAGGCGTGGACACCTAATGCAAAATCTTCGGCAAATATCCACCGACTTTTGTCACATTGCGCCGAACTTCGTCCGGCTTTGTTGCGCCGCTTTTCGCGCGCCTCTTGCCTTGGCGTGATCTGCGGCGGATAAACGGCGGGCTTTCAGGGCGGTTCGGCGATGCTTCTCCTCGCGCGCATTCTCGTGTTCCTTGGTCTTCTCGCCGGGCTTGGCTATGGCGCGCTCTATGCGCTTGGCGCGATGGTGGAGCCGGAACAGCGCGAGATTACCGTCATCATCCCGACGCCGAAGCCGAAGAATTGAGGGCGTCGTGAGCGAAAAGCCTGGTTCCGACAGGCATGTCCGCGCGTTTCTCGCCATGGTCGCGGCAGAGCGGGGCGGGGCGAAGAACACGCTCGATGCCTATGCGCGCGACCTTGCCGATTATCGGGAGTTCCTCACGGATAAGCGGCTTTCGAGCGCGAGTGCTGGCGTGAACGATATCCGCGTCTATCTCCAATTGCTCGCGGAACGCGATTTCAAGGGCACGACCATCGCGCGCCGCCTGAAGGAAGCCCAGAACACCGCCGCCATGCTGACGACCTTCAACGAGGTCGACATGAGCGCCGTGATGGCCCTGCGCGCCCAGTACAAGGACGTGTTCGAAAAGCGCCACGGCGTGAAGCTGGGCTTCATGTCGTTCTTCACCAAGGCCGTCGTGGCCGCGCTGAAGGCGATCCCGGACGTCAACGCCGAGATCGACGGTCAGGACATCATCTACAAGAACCACTACGACATCGGCGTCGCCGTCGGCACCGACAAGGGCCTGGTGGTTCCGGTCGTCCGTGACGCCGACGTGCTGAACCTGGCCGAGATCGAAAAGACCATCGGCGACCTCGGCAAGAAGGCCCGCACCGGCGGCCTGGCCATCGAGGACATGCAAGGCGGCACCTTCACGATCACCAACGGCGGCATCTACGGCTCGCTGATGTCGACCCCGATCCTTAACGCGCCGCAGTCGGGCATCCTGGGCATGCACGCCATCAAGGAACGCCCGATGGTGGTCAACGGCAAGATCGAGATCCGTCCGATGATGTACCTCGCTTTGTCCTACGACCACCGCGTCGTCGACGGCGCCGGCGCCGTGACCTTCCTGGTCAAGGTCAAGGAAGCCCTGGAAGACCCGCAGCGCCTGCTGCTGGACCTCTAAGAGACCCCGAGAAGCCCGCCCTCACCGGCGGGCTTCTTTGCTTTTCCGGCCCCGGCGTCCTAGAGCGTGAGGCCGAAAGTGGGAACCGGTTTCGGCTGATCTTACGCTCTAAGTATCTAACTTTAGAGCCTTTTTAACGCCGGAAATCGATTCCGATTTCAGGCTAAAGGCTCTACGTCGGGGCCGTTCGCACTTCAGGACCTGGGACAATGGCCAAGGACACGCTCTATCTGCTGAAGCCGCATTTCGAGAAGGACGGCGCCCAGCGCTTTTGCCCCGACTGCGCGATGATGGAGGGCTATCTGGCGACCTATCCGGCGCTGCGCGAGGCGCTGGAGATCGTCCGTGTCGACTACGCCCGGCCGCGCGCGCCGCTGGTTGAACGGCTCGGCGAAGACCACCAGAACGCCCCGACCCTGGTCTTGGCGGAAGCCGCGCCCGACGCCGGTCCGCACGGCGAGATCCTGTCGGCGAATGGCCTGTCATTCCTCACTGACGCCCGCCCGATCACGCGCTACCTGGCGGCCAAGCACGGCCTGGCCGCGCCGCTCTAGATCTAGAGCGCGTTTGAGCTGCGGTCCCGGATACTATACTATCCGAGCGTAGATAGGACGGCCCCATGGGAAAGTTCGAGATCGCGCCGGCAAGGGCCAAGCTCTTCACGCACCGTGGCGGCCAGGCCGTTCAGCTGCCTGAAGGCTTTGCGTTCGAAGGCGCGGAAGTGCTTCTTCGCCGCGAGGGTAACGCCGTCATTCTGGAGCCGGCGACGGTGAAGCCGCCGCGAACGCGCGCCGAGCTTGAGGCCATGTTCGCGCGTATCGACGCCGAAGGCGGCGCCGATTTCCCCGATCGTGATCAGCCGCCCATGCAAGAGCGTGACTTCGACTGGTGACCCTGGCGCTCGATACGAACGTCTTTGTCGATCTGACCCAAGGACGGCGCCCCAAGGTCCGGGAGCGCTACATCGAAGCCGTGCTCGCCGCCGAACTCATGGCTGCCTCGGTAATCGTGCACCACGAACTGCGGTTCGGCGTATTCGCCAGCCGTGATCCTGAGGCAGCGGCCAGACATCTCGCCGACTTCTTACGGGATGTCGTCATTGAGCCGTTGTCCCAGGACGATGTGGAGGTCGCCGCCCGCATACGCGAAGCGCTTAAGCGCGCGGGTACGCCGATCGGTCCTTACGACCTCCTGATCGCGGGCCAAGCCCTGAATCGCGGTTGGACCTTGGTCACCTCGAACACGCGGGAATTTTCCCGGATCGAAGGCCTCTCCCTGGAAGACTGGTCGCTCTAGCGGCTGGCCTCCAGCACCGCGTCGCCCAGGCGGCCGTAATCGCCATTGAAGTGGTGGCCGCCGGGCAGGCGGATCTTGGCGACCTTGTCGTCGGGCAGGGTGGGGCAGATGTCGCGCCGCTCCTTGTCGCCATAGACGCAGGTGATCTTCACGTCCTTCAGCGCCGCGATCGCCGGGGCGACCGGGAACGAGTCACGGGGCGCCAGGTTCAGCCAACTGACCGGATGAAAGCGCAGGTCGCCGTCCGGCCCGGTTCCGATCAGCACCACGCGGCTGACCTGGGCGCGGACGTCCTGCGGCAGCTTCGGGATGATCGCCGGCAAGGCGTCGGCCCCGAACGAATAGCCGATCAGCACCACCTTGCGCCGGCCCCACTGGCGCTCGTAGCCCCGCAGGGCTTTGGCGAGGTCGGCGGCGACACTGTCGACGGTGCGATCGGTTCGGAAATACGCCAGCGAGTTGATCCCGAGCGTCGGCACGCCGTTGTCGGCCAGCCGTCGCGCCACCTTCTGGTCCAGCGGGCCCCAGCCGCCGTCGCCTGAATAGAGCACCGCCAGGGTGTCGCCGTCCTGGGCGCTGGGCACGACGACGGGACCGGTCCAGGTCGGCGTCGATCGCGCGAAGGCGGCCGAGAAGGCGCAGACGGCGGCGACGGAGGCCAAGGCGGCGGACAGGCCAAAGAGGCGCAGGCGGGTCATCATGACTCTAAGGACGACACGGCCCGGTGACCCTCTCCAGGCGCTCTAGTGTCAAGCTTGTGGCGATCCCCGGAGCGGGGAGGGCGCCGCCGTGCGTTTCCCGCCTTCTCCTTGATTTTCAAGGGCGCGGACGACGAAAGGTTGTTCCGTTTTTAACAGTCTGGTTCTAAGGAACACCCGCCTCCAAAGGTCTGACAATATGGCCGGCGAGGCCCCATATCTTGTCCGGCGCCGATCCCGGCGCGTCCTGAAGGCGATAGACCCATGGCTCAGTACGACGTCGTCATCATCGGTGGCGGTCCTGGTGGCTACAACGCGGCGATCCGCGCTGGCCAGCTGGGCCTCAAGGTCGCGATCGTCGAAGGCCGCGGCAAGCTGGGCGGCACCTGCCTGAACGTTGGCTGCATGCCCTCGAAGGCTCTGCTGCACGCCTCGGAACTGTACGCCGCCGCGACGGGTCCGGAATTCGTCAAGCTGGGGATCGAGGTGAAGCCCAAGCTGAACCTGCCCCAGATGATGGCCCAGAAGGCCGAGAGCGTCGAAGCCCTGACCAAGGGCGTCGAGTTCCTGATGAAGAAGAACAAGGTCGACTACGTGAAGGGCTGGGGCCGTATCGAGGGCGCCGGCAAGGTGGTCGTGAAGGCCGAGGACGGTTCGGAAACCACCCTCGAGACCAAGAACATCGTGATCGCCACCGGCTCCGAGCCGACCCCGCTGCCGGGCGTGACGATCGACAACAAGCGCATCGTCGACTCCACCGGCGCCTTGTCGCTGCCGGAAGTGCCCAAGCACCTGATCGTCGTCGGCGCCGGCGTGATCGGCCTGGAGCTGGGCTCGGTCTGGAAGCGCCTGGGCGCGGAAGTCACCGTCGTGGAATATCTCGACCGCATCCTGCCGGGCACGGACACCGAGGTGGCCAACGCCTTCCAGAAGATCCTGACCAAGCAAGGCTTCAAGTTCCAGCTGGGCGCCAAGGTCACCGGCGCGACGGCCTCGGCCAAGGGCGTCAAGCTCGGCTTCGAGCCGGTCGCCGGCGGCGACGCCCAGACGATCGAGGCCGACTACGTGCTGGTCGCGATCGGCCGTCGTCCGTACACTCAAGGCCTGGGCCTGGAGACGGTCGGCATCACGCCGGACAAGCGCGGCATGATCGCCAACGATCACTTCAAGACCGGCGTCGCCGGCGTTTGGGTGATCGGCGACGTGACATCGGGTCCGATGCTGGCCCACAAGGCCGAGGACGAAGGCGTGGCTTGCATCGAGCTGATCGCGGGCAAGGCCGGCCACGTGAACTACGGCATCATTCCGGGCGTCGTTTACACCAGCCCGGAAGTCGCCACGGTCGGTCAGACCGAGGACGACCTGAAGGCCGCGGGCGTCGCCTACAAGATCGGCAAGTTCCCGTTCCTGGCCAACAGCCGCGCCAAGATCAACCACGAGACCGACGGCTTCGTGAAGATCCTGGCGGACGCCAAGACCGACCGCATCCTGGGCGCTCACGCCGTCGGCCCGAACGTCGGCGACATGATCGCCGAGGTCTGCGTGGCCATGGAGTTCGGCGGTGCGTCGGAAGACATCGCTCGCACCTGCCACCCGCACCCCACCCGCTCGGAGGCGATCCGCCAGGCGGCGATGGGCGTCGAAGGCTGGACGATGCAGGCTTAAGGCCGGCGGGCGGGGCAACCTGTCCGAAACTTAATGTTTGCGTCCGAACAATCGGACGTAGAGTGGCGGGGTTTCGGAGACGGAGCCCCGCCATGCTTTTATCGGTCATGGCCTTCGCGGCCGCCCTTCAGGCCGCTCCACGGGTTGAGATGCCGCCCGCGCCGTTCGTTCAATCGCCGCCTCCGCCGGCCGGCAAGGTGATGCGCGACGCCAAGCAGCGCGAGGCTTGGCAGGCGCGGATGGGGCGGATCGCCAAGTGCCGAGGCTACGGCGTGGAGCACGCTCGGGGCGTCGCGGCTGAATCTCCTCGCTCCACCGAGATCCTGGCTCGCCGTTCCTCCGCTAGGGCCCGGAAGTTGGGCGAGATGCCGCCCGCGCATGGCGAGCGCGCGGTTCTGCGCACGGTCGATGGCTGCGCCATCTCGACCCCGATCGTGGTGCGTCGCGATACGCCTCAGCCCTGAGCCAGGGTTCGGAACGTCACCGAATAACGCCGCGTTTCCAGCGGTGGGATGCTGTGCTCCCAAGCCGTCCTTGCGGGCCCGCTGAGCAGATACGCCGAGCGCGGCGCGGCCTCGAACGCGCGCCGCTCCCAGGTCTCGCCCACGCGTCGCCGAAGGCGGAAACGGCAGGGCGTCAGCAGGGACACGCCCGCGACGTCGCCGAACTCGGGCCGGTCGCGATGCCAGCCGATCGCCGCGCCCGGCTCGTACAGCGAGACCAGCGCCTGCTCGAACGCTTCGGGCGCGTGGCCGGCAAAGGCGGCGACGGTTTCGCGCAGCGGCAGCAGGAAGTCCGGTATCGGCGTCGCCGGATCCAGGCTGCGCCGCCCGAAGTCATAGCGCCAACCGAACGCCACGACCTGACGGTGGCCGGCATAGCCTCGGAACTCGAACGGCTTGAACGCTAGGGCCTCGAACCGCGCGGCGAGATCGCGCTCCTCGCTCGGCGTCATCAGGTCGGGACGGTGGAAAAGGCCCTCGGGGAGGCCGGGGGGAGGCTGGAGCGCGAACAGATCGGCTTGCATGACGTCTGACATGGGGGCGCAGCGCCCAAGAAAAAGGCCCCGTCGGGGGACGGGGCCTTGAAGTCGCTTAGGGGAGGAGACGCCCCGCCGCATGAACGGGGCGCTACGCTTACTGGAGCTTAGAATTCTTCCCAGTCGTCGGCCGAGGCGGCCGGAGCGGCCGAGCTCTTGGCGAAGCTGGCGACCTTGGCCTGGGCCGCGGCCACCGGGTTCAGGCCCGGGCGGCTGCTGGCCGAGACCGGAGCCGGCCCCTTGGCCGGCGCGGGGGCCGGACGCGAGGGGGCGGGAGCCGGACGGGTCGCGGCGCGGGCCGAGCTGGCGCTCGAGGACGGGGCGGCGGCCGCGGCGCCGCCGACGCGGAAGCGGCCGATCATCTTCAGCAGGTTGCCGGCCTCGCCCTTCAGCGAGTGGGCGGCGGCGGTCGATTGCTCGACCATGGCGGCGTTCTGCTGGACGGTCTGGTCCATCTGGTTGACGGCGGCGTTGACCTGGTTGAGGCCGGTGGCCTGCTCCTGGCCCGAAGAGGCGATTTCGCCGACCAGGGCGTCGATCTCGCCGACCTTCGAGACGATGGCCTGCAGGGCCTCGCCGGTCTGGCCGACCATGCTCACGCCTTGGTTCACTTGCTGGCTGGAGGTCGAGATCAGCGTCTTGATCTCCTTGGCGGCGTCGGCCGAGCGCTGGGCCAGGGCCCGGACTTCCTGAGCGACGACCGCGAAGCCGCGGCCCGCTTCACCCGCCCGGGCGGCTTCGACGCCGGCGTTCAGGGCCAGCAGGTTGGTCTGGAAGGCGATTTCGTCGATCACGCCGATGATCTGGCTGATCTCCTGCGACGACTTCTCGATCTCGTTCATGGCGTCGACGGCGTTGCGCACGACCACGCTGGAGCGTTCGGCGTCGCCGCGGGTCGAACCCACGACCTTGGCGGCTTCCTGGGCGCCGGCCGACGAGCGACGCACGGTGGCGGTGATCTCGTCCAGGGCGGCGGCGGTTTCTTCCAGGCTGGCGGCCTGCTGCTCGGTGCGACGCGACAGGTCGTCGGAGGCCGAGGCGATCTCGTCCGAGCCGGCGCCGATGCTGCTGGCGGCGTGGACGATGGTGCGCATCGTCTCTTCCAGCTGCGTCACCGCGCCGTTGAAGTCGGTTTGCAGGCGCTTGTAGCTCTCGGGGATGTCCTGATCCAGGCGGTAGGTCAGGTCGCCCTCGGCCAGGCGGTTCAGGCCGGCGGCGATGATTTCCATGACCTGAGCCTGCTCCTTGGCGGCGGCTTCGGCCATTTCCTGGTTGCGGCGGCGCTCGGCCTCGGCCTCGGAATTGGCGCGAGCCTGGGCGGCCTCGGCGGTGCGCAGGGCCACGGCGTTGTCCTTGAACACCTGGACCGAGCGGGCCATCGCGCCGACTTCGTCCTTGCGATCGGCGCCCTTGACCTCGACCTCGACCGAGCCGCCCGCCAGGACTTCCATGGTCTTGGCGGTCGCGTTCAGCGGGGCGGCGATCTTGCGCGACCCGATCCACAGGGCGAAGAGCAGGGCCGAGCCGGCGGCGATCACGCCAAACAGCACCGAGACGATCGTGTTGGTCAGGGCTTGCTTGGCCGAGGCGGCCACCATCGCATCGGTCTCCTTCGAGTGGACCGAGACGAACTTGTTGACGTCCTCGTTCAGGCTGGTGATGTCCGGGTCGATGATCGCCATGATCATGACCGCCGCCTCATTGGCGTTCTGCAGGCCCATGTCGGCGCCTTGGCGCGCGTTGGTGTAGATTTTTTCCAGGCGTGCGGAGAAGTCGGCGACCTGCTTGGCCGAGGTGGGGTCCGCTTCCTTGATGGCGGCGAGATACTTCTTGCCTTCCTTGTAGGCCTTATCGACGTCGTCGCTGGCGGCCTTGGCCTCGGGCGAGGTCCCGTCGTACGACACCGTCCGATAGGCGCCGTAGCCGATGGCGGTCACCCGCCGATTGAAGCGAGCGGCCGCGAGTTCGGCCGGCGCGCGCTGTTCGACCAGCACCTGGGTCGCCTGTTCGGCTTGACGCGCCTGCCAGGCGCCCATGCCCACGATCGCCAGCGCGACCACCGTCAGGATGACGGCGGGCAAAGCGACTTTCGTCGAAATCTTCAGGTCGTCGAACTTCATGATAGCCTCTCGGGGGCTGCGTTCCGGCAACGCGGAAAGCGCGCGTCTCGCGATCAAGAAGCTCTGCCTGACGTAAAATCGCGGTTAATTCCGGCAGCTTAGGCCGTTAACGCGACAGTCTGTCGCAGATAACCCTACGTAAGGTGTGGCCTTCAGGCCTTGGGATGCGCTGCCTGATAGGCCGCCAAGAGGCCCGCGGCGTCCACCTGGGTGTAGCGCTGGGTCGTGGACAGCGAAGCGTGACCCAGGAGCTCCTGGATGGTCCTCAGGTCGGCGCCGGCGCCCAGCAGGTGGGTGGCGAAGGCGTGGCGGAAGGCATGCGGCGTCACCCGGTCCGAGAGGCCCAGGCGCCCGCGCAGGGTCTGAACCAGGCCCTGGACATGGCGCGGCGACAGCGGACCGCCGCGCTTGGCCCGGAACAGCGGCTCGTCGGGCCCGAGGACGAACGGCAACTCGTCGGCATAGACGGCGATCGCGTCACGCACGGCGTCCAGCACGGGCGCGATGCGGGTCTTGCCGCCCTTGCCGGTGATGCGCAGCGCCGCGCCCAGCGGGACGTCGCTCCAGGTCAGGGACAGGGCCTCGGAGATGCGCAGGCCGCAGCCCCACAGCAGGGTCAGCACCGCCTCGTCGCGGGCGGTCTCCCACGGCTCGCGCTCGGTGTCGCCCGAGGCCTCGGCGATCAGGTCGCGGGCCTGGTCCTCCGAGACGGGGCGGGGCAGGCCGATCTTCAGGCGCGGGCCGCGCACCAGGCCGATGGCGGCGTTGGCGACACCATGGCGTTGGTCGACATAGCGGTGAAAGGCGCGGATCGAGGACAGGGCCTGCGAGATCGAGCGCGGGGCTAGGGCGTTCTCCCCCTGGCGGCGGAAGGCCAAATAACCGCGCAGGTCGGCGGTCGAGATCTCGCCTAGGGCGGCGACGCTCAGCGCCTCGCCCCGGTGGGTCTCGAGAAAGTTCAGATAGGCGAGGACGTTGTCGCCGTAGGCCCGCACCGTGCGCGGCGAGGCCCGGCGCTCCAGCGTCAGGTGGTCCAGCCAGGCGGCGAGGGCCTGGCGAGCCGTCACAGGACCGGCCAGCGTTCGGCGGTGCGTTCGACCACCCGGCCCAGGAAGTTCACGAGTTCGGTGCCCATGTCGGGCATGAAGGCCTCGGGATCGGTCGAGCCGAAGGCCAGCACCGCCTCGCGGCGCGGCTCCCAGATCGCCATGCGCACCAAGGCCATGCTGCGGATCAGCTCGGCCTTGTCGCCGAACAGCGGCAGGGCGGGGGCGAAGAAGCCCATGCGCGCGATTGGGGCGTCGCCGACCAGCATGTCCGCCTGGCCCTCGGCGAGGGCGCGCCAGCCGGCGGGAACGCGGTTCGGACCCTCCAGCGCGATCACCCCGGCGGCGAGGCCAAAGCGCAGCACCGACAGCTCGTCGACGCGGCGGGCGAGGTCGGAGTGGTTGCGGGCGTCGAGCATGTCGATGACCGCGGCGTGGGTCTGGGCCTGGGCGGAGTAGTTGGCGCGGGCGTTGGCCTCGATCGCTTGACGGGCCAGGGCCTCGCGCTTGTGGGCGGCGGCCACCTTGGCCAGGGCCGCCGGGCCGAAGTCGAGCACGTTGCTGGCGTCGACCTTCAGGCCGAGTTCCCCCAGCAGGTCCTCGTCCTGGCGCAGGAACTGCGGCTGGGTGCGCAGGAACGCCCGGACGCTGTCGGCGTCGACCGTCGTCTTCTTGGCCGCGCGAGTCGCGTCGCTCATGGGTGCCCCGAGTCTGGTGAAATGACGGGTCGATGAAGCCCCAAGACGGTTAACGGGGTCTTGATAAGCGGCGCCGTGCGCACTCTCGACCTGGGGAGCGTTTCGCGGCAGAAGCGTCTGGCTATGCCGCGTATCGCTTCCGTCCTGCTGCCGATGCCCTTGCCGGAGGCTTTCGACTACGCCGAGCCGGAAGGGCTGGACCTGGCCGTCGGCGACCACGTCGCCGTGCCCCTGGGGCCGCGCGTGATCCGGGGCGTTGTCACGGCCGTGCGCGACGGGACGGGCGGCAATCGGCCGCTCAAGGTGGTGCAGGGCAAGCTCGATGACCCGCCGTTGCCGCCAGGCGTGCTGACCTTCGTCGAGTGGGCGGCGCGCTATTCGGTCGACGTGCCCGGCTGGCCGCTGGCCATGGCCTTGCGCGGCCTGCGCCATCCGCCGCCCAAGCCCGACAAGGTGCTGGTCGTGACTGGGGTCCAGCCCGCGCGGATGACCCCGGCGCGGCTGAAGGTGCTGGCGGCCGCCGAGGGGACGAAGCTGTCGAGCGCGGCCCTGGCCTCGGCCGCGGGCGTCTCGGCCGGCGTCGTGAAGGGGCTCGTGGACGAGGGGGCTCTGGCGGTCGATTTCGTCGAGCCGGAGCGCGGTCTGCCCCAGCCCGATCTCTCCCTGCCGGCCCGCGCGCTCAATCCCGGCCAGGCGGCCTGCGTCGATGTGCTGAAGGAGATGCTGGACGCCGGTGGCTTCCAGGCCGCCCTGCTGGACGGGGTGACCGGCTCGGGCAAGACCGAGGTCTATCTGGAGGCCGTGGCCGAGGCGCTGAAGGATCCCGAGGCTCAGGTGCTGGTGCTGCTGCCCGAGATCGCCTTGACCCAGGCGGTGATGGCGCGTTTCGAGCAACGGTTTGGCGCGGTCCCGGCCGAGTGGCATTCGGGCGTCTCGCCGCCGCGCCGCCGTCAGGTCTGGGAGGCGGTCGCCAGCGGCGACGCCCGCATCGTCGTCGGGGCCCGCTCGGCGTTGTTCCTGCCGTTCCGCAAGCTGCGCCTGCTGGTCGTCGACGAGGAGCACGACGGCTCGTTCAAGCAGGAGGAGGGCTTCATCTACCAGGCCCGGGACCTGGCCGTGGCCCGCGCCAAGATCGAGGGCGCCAGCGTATTGCTGGCTTCGGCCACCCCGTCGCTGGAGAGCCTCTACAACGCGCAGATCGGCCGTTATCGCTGGCTGCGCCTGTCGGCGCGGCACGGGGCGGCGCAGCTGCCCGACATCGACCTGATCGACATGCGCCAGACGCCGCCGGAGCCGGGGCGCTGGCTGTCGCCGCCGCTGATCAAGGCCATGGCGGTCACGCTACAGCGGGGCGAGCAGGCGATGCTGTTCCTGAACCGGCGCGGCTACGCCCCGCTCGTGCTCTGCCGGGCCTGCGGTGAGAAGATGAAGTCGCCCGACACCGACAGCTGGCTGGTCGAGCACCGCTATACCGGCCGCCTGGTCTGCCACCTGACCGGCTTCTCGATGAAGAAGCCCGAGGTTTGCCCCCACTGCGGGGCCAAGGACTCGCTGGTGTCGATCGGTCCGGGCGTCGAGCGGGTCGAGGAGGAGGCGCGGCATATCTTCCCCGATGCGCGGGTGGCGGTGTTCTCGTCGGACACGGTGATGGACGCCGAGGCCGCCAAGAGCCTGGTCGCCAGCATGGCCGCCGGCGAGATCGACATCCTGGTGGCCACCCAGGCGGCGGCCAAGGGGCACAACTTCCCGAACCTGACCCTGGTGGGCGTGGTCGACGCGGACCTGTCCTTGCGGGGCGGCGACCTGCGGGCGGGCGAGCGAACCTTCCAGCTGCTGGCCCAGGCCGCGGGGCGCGCGGGGCGCCATGAGAAGCCGGGGCGGGCCCTGCTGCAGACCTATGCGCCGGACCACGCGGTGATGCGGGCTCTGGCGGCGCAGGACCGGGATGCCTTCGTCGAGGCCGAGATGGCCATGCGTCAGGACGCGGGTCTTCCGCCGTTCGGGCGGCTGGCGGCGCTGATCGCCTCCGGACCCGACGCCGCAGCGCTTGAGGCCTATGTCGACGCCCTGGCGGCGGTGATCCCCAACGCCGAGGGCGTCGAGGTCTTCGGCCCCGCCGACGCGCCGCTGTCGCTGGTGCGCGGCCGTCGCCGCAAACGCTTTCTCGTGCGGGCCGAGCGCAACGTCGACCTGCAGGGCTTCATGTCCGCCTGGCGGGCGCGGGCGAAGATCCCGAACTCGGTCCGGGTGGTCATCGACGTGGATCCTTACAGCTTCCTCTGAGCCTCGCGGGCGCCAAGCTTCGCTGCGTCCACCGGTCACATTCCGTGTCTCTGCACGCTCCTCCAGTGTCCGGTTGACGACGGCGCGACGAACGCGCCGCGGAGGAAGGCCGACGCCTTCTCATTAGGAGGAATGGAGATGAGGTCGCTCGGTATTTCGGTGGCGTTCGTTCTTGGCATGGCCTTGGCGGGTTCCGCCGTCGCCCAGTCCGCCGCGCCCCAACCGGGCACGCCCTTGTCGGGCGCGGGCGGTTCGATTCAGGCGCCGCTGTTCAAGGCATGGATCGCCGACTACCAGAAGGCCGGGGGCGAACCGATCGCCTATGAGGGTCACAACTCCGCTTTCGGCATCAGCCGGATCGAGGCCAAGGCCGCCGACTTCGGCGTCACCGCCATGCCGATCTCCGACGCCGATCTTAAGGCCAAGGGCCTCTCGCAGTTCCCGTTCGTGATCAGCGGCACGGTGCTGGTCACCAACGTGCCGGGCCTCGAGAGCGGCAAGCTGAAACTGGACGCCAAGGCGCTGGCCGACATCTTCCTGGGCAAGATCACCAAGTGGAATGATCCGGCGCTCAAGGCGCTGAACGCGGGCCTCGACCTTCCGGACTGGCCGATCACCGTCGCCCACCGCACCGATCCGGCCAGCATGACCTTGTTGCTGACCAGCTACCTCTCGTCGGTCAGCCCTGAATGGAAGACCGGTCCCGGGGCCGGCGAGACCGTCAACTGGCCCACCGGACTGGGCGGCAAGGGCAATGGCGGGATCAGCGACA
This sequence comes from uncultured Caulobacter sp., assembly GCF_937900395.1. GTDB lineage: Bacteria > Pseudomonadota > Alphaproteobacteria > Caulobacterales > Caulobacteraceae > Caulobacter. The sequence goes on along the minus strand of NZ_CALCDX010000237.1, from coordinate 23,850 downwards.
TCATGTCCGGCACCATGGGCACGATCAGCTATGTCGAATACGCCTACGCGCTGGACCACAAGCTGGATCTCGTGGCGCTGAAGAACCACGACGGGACCTTCGTCACGCCGTCGCCGGCCGCCTTCTCGGCCTTCGCCGCCTCGGCGCCCTGGACGGCCAGCAAGGGGTTCGGCGTCCAGACGTTGGACCAGCCCGGCAAGGGGACCTGGCCGCTGGTCCTGGTCAGCTACGGCCTGCTGCGCGACGACGCCGATCCGGGCCGCGCCAAGCGCGTCCGCGACTTCTTCACCTGGGGCTACAAGAACGGCGACGCCGACATCGCGGCTCTGGGCTACGCCCCGGTTCCGGCCTCGGTGAAGGCCGCCGTCCAGGCGAAGTGGAAGTAGGCGCGTAGAGGGATTCCTCCCGCTCACTTAACCTCCAACACAACCCGCCTCCCCAGGCCTTGTGCCTGGGGCCCAGCGTTCCGCAGGAAAACGATGGCCGGCGCGCACCTGCGGCTCCCAGGAACACCGGCGCGTCGCCGATCGGCTGGCGCAAGCGCAGGGGGCGGGGGACGTCATCTGGGCCTTGGGAAGCGTGACAGTCGATCAGCTCGACTATCACGCCCCAACGCGGGAAGTAGACGGCGCGTTTCGCCTATCCGGCTTTCTTGGCGTCGCGTTTCCGAGCCAGCATGTTCAGGCCCTCGACCCCGGCCGAGAAGGCCATCGCGGTGTAGATGTAGCCCTTCGGCACATGGGCGCCGAAGCCTTCGGCGATCAGCACCGTGCCGATCATCAGCAGGAAGCCGAGCGCCAGCATCACGACGGTCGGATTGTTGTTGATGAAGTTGGCCAGCGGGTCGGCGGCCAGCAACATCACCGTGACGGCGATCAGCACCGCGACGACCATGATCGGCAGATGATCGGTCATGCCGACGGCGGTCAGGATCGAGTCGATCGAGAACACCAGGTCTAGCAGGATGATCTGGAAGATCGCCGAGCCGACGTTCGAGATCACGACCGTCGCCTTGTCCTTCTCCAGCACGTCGTCGCTCTTCCCGGGATCGACGGTGTGGTGGATCTCCTTGGTCGCCTTCCAGATCAGGAAGGCGCCGCCGGCGATCAGGATCAGGTCGCGCCACGAGAAGGCCGTTTCGAAGCCGGGCTCGCCATGCGATCCGACCGGGCCGGTGATGCCGAGGTCGAAGACCGGGGCGGTCAGGCCGACGATGAAGGCGATCGTCGACAGCAGGATCAGGCGCATGATCAGCGCCAGCGAGATACCGATCCTGCGCACCTTCTGGCGATGCTCGTGCGGCAGCTTGTTGGACAGAATTGAGATGAAGACGAGGTTGTCGATCCCCAGAACGACTTCCATGACGACAAGCGTGACCAACGCGGCCCAGGCGGCTGGGTCGGTGAGCAGGCTGAGTATTTCGTTCATTGATCCCCACAAAGGATGTGGCTCCGCGCCTCCCCGCGCGAAACCGCCTAACGTCATGAGATGGGGGCGAACGCCGTTCTTGTCGAGATTGGCGACGGAAAAAACAACCGACATCCGCCCGCCGCGGTCAACGATTCGGTGGGGCTTTCCGGGTTCGCGCGCCCCGACGCCGATCAATTGATCAACGTGGTTTTTTTAGCCGCAGACGTCTGCTTTCGAGACCAATTTTGAGCAGCCATTTCGTCCTGGATCTTTAAGATGATCAAGGACGCCGATGAGATCAGCTGTCAGTCTTCCAGGTCACCGAGCGACGCGTTTTCGCGGTGGAAAGGACGGGAGTTGGGGTGTCCAGTATCGGTGGAGATGACGTCGATATTTCCGACGCGGTCTTGATTGCGATCGAGGCCGGAGAAGCTGGCGAACGGCGTTCGCATGTCGAGGCGGAAGGGGTGGCTGGCGACGCTGAAACTTCCTCGCCCCGCGTCAAATGGCGCCGCTCGCGGATGACATCTGCGACATAAAGACTCTTTTCACACGTCCATGGGAAGGTTATCCCTTAACCCAGTAACGCGGGGGAGTACCCACAGCATGACGAAACGGACGAGGGCCCTCCTGGGTTCCCTGGCCGCTGCCGCCATGATCAGCCTGGCGCCGGCGGTGGCAACCGCCGACGGCTATTGGCAATGCGTTCCTTTCGCGCGCCTGATGTCCGGCATCCAGATTTTCGGCGACGCCCGCACCTGGTGGTCGCAGGCTGCCGGCAAATACGAAACCGGTTCGGTGCCGAAGATCGGCTCGGTCCTCTCCTTCAAGCCGACCGCCCGGATGAACCTGGGCCACGTCGCCTTCGTGAGCCAGGTGCTCACCGACCGCGTCATTCAGGTCACCCACGCCAACTGGTCCGTCATCGAGGGCGATCGCGGCCAGATCGAAAAGGACGTCACCGTCGTCGACGTCTCCGCCAACGGCGACTGGAGCCAGGTCAAGGTCTGGTACGACCCGATCCGCGACCTCGGCAACACCGTCTATCCGACCAACGGCTTCATCTATCAGGACGCCCAGGCGATGAAGATCGCCATGGCCACCAGCAAGATCGCCATGGCCCAGAACGCCGTCGTGTCGGCCGCCAAGCAGGCCGCCAACCAGGTGGCTTCGTCGGTTCGCGCCTCGCCGCTGGACATCATCAGTCAGGCCGCCGATTCGACCGATCGTATCGCCGCTCTGATCGAGGCCGCCACGGGGGGCGGCTCTTCGTCGACCACCGACGCCAACAAGCAAAACGCGCCGCGTTGACCTGAAGCGCGGGCCGGGGCACACCCGACCCGCAGCGCTTTGCGGCCAGGGTCTTTGCGACCCTAGCGGAAGAGCGCTTCTCCAGGGGCGGCGTCCATGCTGAGAATCCTCCGTCACGGCGCGCCCGGTTTCGAGGCGGGCGGCCTGTCCCCGGACTGGCGCGTACCCGCGGACACCGTCTGGATCGAGCTGGTCGATCCCACCCGCGCCGAGGAAGTGGCCGTCGAACAGTCGATCGGCCTCCTGCTGCCCACCCGGGAAGAGATGGCCGAGATCGAGGCCTCCTCGCGCCTCTACCAGGAGGACGGCGGGACCTTCATGACCGCCACCGTCCTGGTCAACGCCGACGGGGACCTGCCGACCGCCGCGCCGGTGACCTTCGTCCTGGCGGGCGCGCGGCTGATCACCATCCGCTATGTCGAGCCCCGCGCCTTTTCGGTGTTCGCGGCCCAGGCCGAGCGCCAGCCCAGCCTCTGCCCCAACGGCCTGCAGACGTTCCTTGGCCTGCTGGACGCCATCGTCGACCGCACCGCCGACATCCTCGAGCGCACGGCCGCCGAGGTCGAGGTGCAGTCGCGCGCCATCTTCGGCCGCCCGCGCGGCGCGGCCTTCGAGCAGATCCTGAAAAGCCTGGGCCGCGCCCAGAACATCAATTCCAAGGCCCGCGACAGCCTGGTCAGCCTGGCGCGCCTGCTGAGCTTCGCCGCCCTGGCCGAGCAGTTCGACGGCGAGCGCGAGCTGCGCGATCACCTGAAGTCGCTGCAGCGCGACGTCCAGTCGATCACCGACCACTCCAGCTACCTGGCCGGCAACATCACCTTCCTGCTCGACGCGGCCCTGGGCCTGATCAACATCGAGCAGAACTCGATCTTCAAGGTGTTCTCGGTGTTCTCGGTGGTGCTGATGCCGCCCACCCTGATCGCCGGCATCTACGGCATGAACTTCGAGCACATGCCCGAACTGCGCTGGATCGAGGGCTATCCGATGGCCATCGCCCTGATGGTCCTGGTCGCGGGCGCGCCGCTGCTGTGGTTCAAGCGCAAGGGCTGGCTGTAGGCGCAAACGCGACTTTTCGTCGCGGTTTTGAACCTTGCCTTAAGGCTGGGCGGACCATGCTCGGCGCTCAACGATCTTTCAAACAGAACGCTCCTTGCGCCGATGCGTCCCGCATCTTCCCGACCCAGCCTGATCCGCAATCTCCACCCCTCGGTGGTGCGCGAAGCGGTGGAGGCGCATGGCCGCTTTCTGAAAGGCCTGCCGGCCGGTCGCCGGGCCGTTCTGTCCTATGTGAACCTGAACAATTACGACCTGGACGGGGTCGAGCTGTCCGAGGCGGACCTCACGGGCGCGCTCCTGGCCGGCGCATCGTTGCGCGGCGCGCGGCTGATGAGGGCCACGCTCTACGGCGCCGACCTGCGCGACGCCGACTTGCGCGACGCCAACCTGTCCCGCGCCGACATGCGCGGGGCCTGTCTGCGCGGCTCCAACCTGGGCGGCGCGGACCTTTCCCGTTGCGACCTGCGCGAGGGCCTGACGGCCGTGCAGGACGACACCAAGGGTCTGCGGATCCTGGACCACGCCAAGCGTCCCGGAGAGCTGGACTACGCCTTGCTGCAGGGCGCGAACCTCAGCGGCGCCCAGATGTCGGGAGCGCTGGCGCGTCGGGCCGACTTCACCGACGCCGACCTCTCCCACGTCAACCTGCAGGGCGCCAAGCTGGCCAACGCCTGCCTGGACGGCGCGGACCTTTCGGGGGCCAATCTGCAAAGCGCCGATCTGACCAAGGTCTCGCTGCGTCGGGCCGTGATGGTGGGCGCGGACACCAGCGGCGCGGATCTGAGCGCGGCCGATCTGAGCGAGGTGCTGCGCGCGCCCCCGCCGCTCATCTATATCGACGACCTCCCCCTCAATGAAGTGATCGAGGCCCATGAGCTCTTCTGCCGGTCCCACGGCGCCGAGGGCAAGGCGGCCAAGACCAAGGGCGTCGATTTCCGTCCGTTAAGGCGGCTCAAGAACCGTCTTCTCAGCGGCCTGGTCGCGCCGGAGGCTGTGTTCTTCGGCATGGACCTGGAGGGCGCGCAATTGCAGGCCGCCAACCTGGTCGGAGCGGACCTGCGCGGCGCCAAGCTCCGCGGGGCGGATCTTCGGGGGGCGCGGCTGATGGGCGCTCAGCTGTCGCGCGCCGACCTGTCGAACGCCAAGCTGGGGCCGCTGAAGATCGGCGATGGCCGCGTGTTGCGCACCGACCTGAGCCGGGCGGTGTTGCGCGGCGCCGACTTGCGCGGCGCCAGCGCCCCGCGCGTCCGGCTGCTGGAAGCCGATCTCGATCGCGCCAAGCTGGACGGCGCGGATCTGCGCGGCGCCGAATTGCCGGCGATCTTCGGCGTCTGAAAGCGCGTTTCATGCGTAAAGGCTTCAGGGATCGTACTGACATGATCCCGTCAACGGACGTGGCCAATCTGCCCTCGGCGGCGGAGGCCGCTCGAACTCGGAGCCGCCCGCCCATGACCCGCGCCGCCACGGCTGTCGCCCTGTCCTGCCTGACCGCCGCGCTGGCGGCCCCCGCCCTGGCTCAAGATCGTGATCAGAATCGCGCCATCGTCGGCGTGGCCGGCGTGTATGCGCCCGCCTATCAGGGCGCGGACGACTATCGTCTGATCCCGTTCCCGGTGCTGGACCTCAAATACGGCCGCTTCTTCGTCAACACGCGCAGGGGTGTCGGCGCCACGCTGCTGGAGGGCTCGGCCGTCAGCGTCGGCGCCGGCGTCACCTATGTGCCGGGCTATCGCCGCCGCGACGCGCCGGCAGGCGTCGGCCGGCTTTCGGGCGGCGCGGGCGCGCGGATCTCCGCCGACGCCCGCCTGGGCGGGCTGGCGGCCAGCCTCGGCGCGACCCGGGCGCTGACGGGCGACGTTGACGGGACCCTGGTGGACGCAAGCCTCGCCATGCCCGTCCGGGCGTCCGCGCGACTGACCCTGATCCCCAGCGTTTCGGCGACCTGGGCGGACGGCGCCTACCACCGCGCCTATTTCGGGATCGATGCGCGCCAGGCGGCCGCCTCGGGCCTGACCGCCTATCGCCCCGGCGGCGGACTGAAGGATGTCTCGGCCTCGCTGACCGCCAGCTATCGGCTGAACGACAAGGTGACCCTGGGCGCGACCGGTTCGGTGAGCAGCCTGAGGGGCGACGCCAAGAAAAGCCCGATCGTCATGGACCCGACCCAACCGGCGGCGTTCGTCTCGGTCGCCTACAGGTTCTAGGCCCCGACGCAAAGGAAGCCTTGCGGCGCGCTTCGACCTTGGTGTTGATGCGATGAGAACCGCAGGAGTTTTTCGATGCCGCGCTTGTCCTGGATCGCCGCCGCCGGCGTGCTCGCCTTCCTTGGCCTGGGCGGCGCGGCCCACGCCGCCGCGCCCCAGTTCAAGCCGACGGCCTGCGTCGGCGACTACAAGGACGTCGACCTCAAGGTCCAGTGCGGAAACCTGATCGTCGACGAGACGCGGGGCGATCCCAAGAGCCGGCGGATCAGCGTCGCGGTGGCCGTCGTCAAGGCCTCGGCGCCCAAGCCCGGCCTGCCGCCGGTCGTCTATCTGCACGGCGGTCCCGGCGGCTCGGCCCTCGCTGGCCTGCCGCGCATGCTGAAGAGCAAGGCCCCGCGCGAGTACGTCGCGGTCGACCAGGACTGGATCTTCATCGACCAGCGCGGCGGCGGCCAGTCGAACCCGAACCTGAATTGCCCCGGGACCAACCTGACCGACGCCGGCCCGCCGTCCGACAAGGACAAGGACGGCATCGTCGCCTGCCTGAAGGCCTTCCAGGCCCAGGGCGTGAACCTGTCGCGCTACAACGCCGTCGAGGTCGCCAAGGACGTCCAGGACCTGCGCCAGGTCTTGAAGCTGCCGATGATCGACCTGTTCGGCGGCTCGTACGGCACGCGGATCGAGGCGGCCATCCAGACCCACGCGCCCCAGGGCGTGCGGGCGGTGGTGCAGGACTCGCCCTGGCCGCCGGAAGCGGACTGGACGGTCGGCGGGCCGGCCATGGTCTCCAGTTCGATCGACATTGTCATGGCCAAGTGCGCGGTCGTCGCCGAATGCGCCCAGCGCTACCCGGACCTGAAGGCCAAGCTGGCCGTCGTCGCCGAGCGCTGGCTGGCCGGACCGCAGACGATCAACGGCAAGACCTACACGGCCGACGACCTGGGCGGCTATCTGATGGACGCCAGCTACTTCACCGCCGGCGTGCTGCCGCGCGACCTCTGGAAGATCATCCAGGGCGACGTCTCGCCGGTGGCCGAATTCGTCGAGAGCCGCGACTACTACAGCGAGGGCCAGTTCATGACCCACCTGTGCAAGGAGGAGATCCCGTTCGAGGCCCGCGCGGACGTCGCCAAGGGCACGGAGAAGGATCCGGTCGCCCGCCTGATGGTCGCCTCGATGCAGCGGATCCACGACGTCTGCGCCGCCATCGACGTTAAGCCCATCTCCAAGGCCGAACAGGCGCCGGTCAAGACGGCCATCCCGACCCTGTTCCTGGCCGCCGAGATCGACCCCGGCTGCCCGCCGGAGCTGACCAAGGCCGCGTCCAAGGGCTACGAGGGCTCGCAGGTCGTCATCGTCACCAACGCCACCCACGGCGTCTCGCGGAGCAGCCCGTGCGTGCGCAAGATGATCCGCGGGTTCTTCCAGGATCCGACGAAGCCGGTGGATCGGAGCTGCCTGCCGGCGGCGGATACGCCGATGGTGTTTACGTACGCGGGGTGACGCGGCTGGAAACCCTCTCCCGGCGGGAGAGGGCGGGGCCCATCGCGCAGCGATGGGAGGGTGAGGGGGTAGGCGAAGCCCGGGGGACCCGCGAGCGGGCGTTCCGAGGGGCCGAGAAGGGTGGATTGCGGACTCTTCGGAATCCCTCTCTCCATGAGAGAGGGATTCCGTTTGGCGTCTGCAACGGGTCGTAAGCCGACCTCGCGAGGTCGGGGCTAACCTTACATCTCTTGGAGGCTGCAGCCCTGCGATCGTCTCGCCGTGAGATGTAAGGCGGGCTCCTCCTCCGGGGAGAAGGAATTTCACTCCATCTACCACCGGGGCCGAAACCTCTCACCCTCCCACCGCTACGCGGCGGGCCCCGCTCTCTCCCTTGGGAGAGGGTTTTCCAACCGCCTCACATCTTCTTCTTCAGCGGCAGCAGGTCCGGATACACCGCGTCCCGCTTCTGGGCCTTGGCGGCGAACGCCTCGGCCATATGGGGGCCGGAGAACATGCCCGTCTGCCAGGTGGCGATGTAGTCGAGGCCGTCGGCGATCGAGTGGTCGCGGGCGTAGTTGATCATCACCTTGCTGCCGGCGACGGCCAGGGGCGACTTCTCGGCGATCTCGCGGGCGGTGGCCAGGGCGTGGTCGACCAGGGCCTCGTGGGTGTCGAAGAGCTCGTTGACCAGGCCGATGTCGCGCGCCTTGACGGCCGGCAGGCGGCGGCCGGTATAGGCCAGTTCGCGCACCCAGCCCTCGGGGATCAGCTTGCACAGGCGCGGGAAGGTGCCGACGTCGGCGGTCATGCCGATGTTGATCTCCTGAATCGAGAAGAAGGCGTCGGCGGTGGCGTAGCGGATGTCGCAGGCGCTGACGAAGTCGACCGCCCCGCCGATGCAGCCGCCTTGGATGGCGACGATCACCGGCATCCGCGCCCGGTCCAGGCAGCTGAAGGTCTCCTGCAGGTGATGGACGAAGCGGCGGAAGCTCTCGGCCGCCACCCAGCGGTCGGCGTCCTGGCGGACGGTGACGCCCTCGTCGTCGGTGAAGACGGAGAGGTCCATGCCGGCGCTGAAGTGCTTGCCGGTCGAGGAGATGACGATGCAGCGGGCGCGGGCGTTGTCGTCGATCTCGCGGACAATGGCCGGCAGCTCGTTCCAGAACGGCCGGGTCATGGTGTTCATGGCCTCGGGGCGTTTCAGCTGGATGTGGGCGACGCCGCCTTCGATCTCGACCTTGAAACAGCTATACTCGACCTGATCGTGGCTGCTCATGCCGACCTCCTTTTTCGCTTGCGGCGACTATCGGCCGGGTGGCGGGCGGCGACAACGATGACCTGACGGAAGAGGCAACGAGATGAACGCGCGCAAGCTCTCATCGGTCCTGGCGACGGCGGCTCTGACCGCGTCCGCCTTGGCGGCGACCCCAGCTCCGGCCCTGGCGCAGTCGCGGCCCCTGAATGGGCTGTTCTCGTGCGAAGGGTCGGGCAAGAAGCAGGAGGGCGGCGCCCTGATCGGCGCGGCCGCCGGGGCCCTGCTGGGCCGCAGCCTGGCCAAGAACGAAAAGACCCTAGGCACGCTGATCGGCGCGGCCGCCGGCGCGGCGGCGGGCTCGTACATCGGCTGCCGGATGCAGTCGACCGACGCCGCCCTGGCCGAGCAGGCGACCAAGAAGGCTCTGGAAACCGGCGTCGCCCAGAGCTGGTACAACAAGCGCACCGGCAATTCGGGCCGCGTCAGCGTGGCGTCGTCCAGCTATGGGCCGCCGATCGACAGCCGCAACATGCGGTTCGCGCCGGGTGTCCAGGCCCTGCCCAGCTACGAGGCCGCCGGCGGCGCCTATGTGGCCGGATCGACCGCCAACCTCCGCGCCGGCCCCTCCACGCGGACGGCGGTGGTCGGCAGGCTGGCGGCGGGCGAGACCTTCGACGCGCTCGGCCTGGCGCCGGCGGGCGGCTGGGTGCTGGTCGGGCGCGGCGGCGAGGCCGTCGGCTATGCGGCCGACTCCCTGGTGCGGCCGGCGGGCCAGACGATCGCCAGCTGCCGGGTGATCGACGCCTCGGTCTCGGTCGGTGGACGCGGAACCTCCAGCCAGCGCTACAGCGCCTGTCGCGACGCCCGCGGCGAATGGCAGCTGACCCAGGCCTAGGGGCCTTCTCCAGGACGCCGCGGCTACAGGTCCACGACCTCGCACTTCAGCGTCGCGCGGATGCGGTCGGCGACGATCTGGCGGTGGCAGCAGTTGGGATCGTCCTCGTAGCAGAGCAGGGCGATCCGCTTGGCCCTGGCGAGTTCCGTGGCCTGGGCCAGGGCCAGCTGGGCCGCCGGCTCCTCGAGGTGGGCGTTGAAGATCTGGCGCATCTCGTCGGTGCGTCCGGCCCGCGCGGCGTCGCGGCCGGGCTTGGGCGTGCCGAGCGGGCGCAGATGCAGATAGCCGACGCCCTCGGCGTTCAGGCTGTTCCCCAGCAAGGTCTTGGAAAAGCCGGCCTTGCGCGAGCTGGCGACGGCGCGGACGTCGACGACGAGCTCGACGTCGGCGGCCTTGAGGCGCTGGATCATCCCGGCTTGGGTGTCGGTCTCGTAGCCGATGGTCGCCAGTCTGTTCATCTCTCGCCTCTCCATGGACGCGCGCCGATCGCGAGCCTAACTTAGTCTCGTCTGGACCACAGGAGCCCACCGATGGACGCGGCCGTCTTTCGCGAACCGCGCAAGCGCGCCACGCCGGTCGCCGGCGGCGAGATCGCGGGCCTGGAATTCGGCCCGACCGATCGACCGATCGACATCGTCTTCGTCCACGCCAACGGCTTCAACGCCCAGACCTACCGAACGCTGCTTTCGCCCCTGGCGGCCGGCCTGCGCATCCTGGCGATCGACCAGCGCGGCCACGGCGCCACGACCCTGCCCGCCGATCCGGAGGGGCGGCGGTCCTGGCGCGACCTGCGAGACGATCTCGTCGGCCTGCTCGACGCCCTGGACGGGCCGCCGGTCGTCCTGGCCGGCCACTCGATGGGCGGAACCGTCAGCCTGCTGGCCGCCGCCGAACGGCCGGAGCGGGTCAAGGGTCTGGTCCTGCTGGATCCCGTGATCATGCCGTGGCTGGGCATGCTCTACGCCAAGGCCCCTTGGACCTCGGGCCGGATGTGGAAGCGCATGCCGATGGTGCAGGGGGCCCTGCGTCGCCGGGCGGTGTTCGACAGCCGCGAGGCCGCCTTCGCCGCCTACAAGGGCCGGGGCGCCTTCAAGACCTGGCCCGAGACGATGCTGGCCGACTATGTGGCCGGCGGGTTCGTCGAGCGGCCGGAGGGCGCGGTCAGCCTGGCCTGCGCGCCGGCCTGGGAGGCCTCGAACTACGCCGCCCAGGCGCATGATCCTTGGCGCGCGGTGCGGCAGGCCAAGGCCCCGGTCCGGATCCTGAAAGCCGAAAAGCATTCGACCTGTCGCGCGGGCCCAGGCTTCGCGCGCCGCGGACGCGACGTGCGGATCGAGACCGTGCCGGGGACCAGCCACTTCCTGCCGATGGAGCGCCCGGACGTGGTCCGCGACGCCCTGTTCGACATGGCGACGGGGTAGCTAAGGGGGCAGAGCTCCAACCGATAAACGCTCGTCATCCCGGAAGCCTCGAAGAGGCTATCCGGGACCCAGGGGGGCGGCAGTGCGGCGACCCCTGGGTCCCGGCTCTACAGCCCGCTACGCGGTCTTCCGGCCGGGATGACGACGGAAAAAAGATTTTGGCGGTTGAGGGCGCTAGAGCGCCAGCCCCGCCACTTCGAAAGCCGCCAGCGCCGCGCGGGCGGCGTCGCTGACCGGCACCACCTTGCGGGCGTCCAGGTCGAAGGTGATGGCGACGGCTTCCGACGTCCCCCAGGGCTCGCCGGTGGCGGGATCCAGCATCCAGTGGACCACCCGCATGGTCCGCGCGTCGGTTTCCACGAGACCCGAGCGGATGTCGATGCGGTCGCCGATCCGGGGCCAGGCCAGGTAGGCGATCCGGTATTCGAGGACCGCGCCGCCCATGCGCTTTGGCTTGTGCTCGGCGTGCTCGACGACGAGGTCGCGGAACGGGTGGATGAAGGCCCCGATGCCGTCCGAGACCCGGCCGATCAACTGCTCGGCGCGCATTCGTCCGTATACGTCACAATCGCTCGGCAACAGGCCGCCCAGGCCGATGCGCGAGAGCTTCAGGGCGTCCGCGCGGGCCAGGCTGGCGGTGGGCGTGAAGGGCGAGAGATCGAGACTGCGCGCCCGCGCCTTCTCCGGAACCTCGACCAGCAGGGCCTGCGCGCGCTCGCGGGCGATCTTGGGCCAGGGGAAGGGCAGGCCTTCGCGCGGGGTGGCGTGGACCACGGTGGTCTGGAAGGTCGCCGCCAGCTCGCCCGAAGCGGGATGGATCAATAGCTGCAGCAGCCGGGCCTCGGTCTCGCCCATCTCGATCACCCCGCCCAGCATGGTCAGCGGCGCGCCGGCGTGAGCCTCGCGCAGGAAGCGGATGTGATGCTCCTTGACCAGCAGGGTGGCGTTGGCGTGCGGCGAGAAGGCGCCCGGCAGGCCCAGCTCGGCGGCCAGGCCGATCAGGCCCTCCTGGGCGCGGACGACGTAGTGGCGCACGTTCATGTGCCCCATCTCGTCGCAGTCCCACGTGTTCACCCCGCCTCGCCAGATTTCGACGCCAGGAAGCGGCTCTGCGGTCGTCATGGCGGCGAAACTCGAACGGCGGTGAACGGTCGTTCGAGTCTAGCGGCTGCGACGAGCTTGGCTAGGGGGAAGAGCCTAGCGCTTCCCCTAGGCCGGATCGCCGGCCGGGCCCTTGAAGGTGTTTCCAATCTCTTCGGCGTCGGGGCCGTCGGGACCCGCGCGCTTGCGGGATTCCTCGCCGGTCTTCTGGACGCTGTCCTTCCCGCCCAAAGCGGTGAAGTCGCCCAGAGGCTCGGCTTCGTTGGCCTTGCGGCCGTCGGTGTTGGGTTGCTCGGCCATATTGTTCTCCTCGTGATCCAAGGAGAACAGGGAGGCGGGGGCGGTTGTTCCGATCAGGCTTCTTTGCAGTCGGCGCAGAGGCCATGGGCCTCGATGGTCACGCCGGTCAAGGCGTAGCCGGCCGCGGCCCCGGCGGCGATGATCTCGGCGCTGGCCTTGGGCTCGATCTCGCGGGTCGCGCCGCAGCAGTCGCAGATCAGGAAGGCGGCGGCGTGGCCGTCGGCCTCCTTGCGGCAGGCGACATAGGCGTTGAGGCTCTCGATCCGGTGGGCGAAGCCCTGCTTCTCTAGGAAGTCGAGCGCGCGATAGACGGTCGGCGGCTTGGCCGGCGGGCCCGAGCCCCCGAAGGTCGAGATCAGGTCGTAGGCCTTCACGGGCTGGCCCGCCTGCAACAGCAGTTCCAGCACGCGGCGACGGGGCGCCGTCAGGCGCTGGTCGGCGGCGACGCAGCGGGCCTCGGCCGCGTCCAGTTCGGCGGCCAGGGCCGCGCCGGCCACGCCGTGGTGGTGATGATCGTGTCCGCAGGAAGCGCCTTGGGCCATGTCCAAGAGGTAGAGGTCCGGACGCGCCGGCGCAACCTTGGCCTTATGACGCGGCGTTCTTAGAACAGCGGCGCGCCGACCAGGTTCGCCTCGGCCGTGCAGCGGCCCGGATCGAGCGGCGCGGCCTTGGCGCGGGCCTCGTCCGACTCGGCGCGGACGGCGGCGAGGTCGGACTTGAAGGCCTCGGAGCTCCACAGCGCCGCGAACAGGGTCTCGGCGTTGCGCTTGCCGGCTTCGACGCTGCTGGCGTTGTGGACCCCGCAGATCACCCGGCTTTCGCCATAGGCCCGCGCCCGGGCCAGGATGGCGTTCGAGCGGTCCGGCGCCACGTCCGACAGCAGCAGGCCGACCGTCCAGCCCCAGGTGGCGTGACCCGACGGATAGTCGGGCGAGAACCGAAAGCCGAAGCCCGGCTTGATGCAGATGGGGGCGTCCTCGGACAGGTAGGGCCTGGGCCGCATGTACTTCAGCTTGGGACCGCTGACCGCCGAGCGGACGTCGCGGCTCATGCGCATCAGCATCGCCGCCAGCTTGGGATTGGTCTCGCGGGTCGGCGTGTAGCCCAGCGCGCAGGCGTAGGCGTCGAGGATCTTCTCCTCGGCGTTGTCGGACTGAGCCAGCGACCAGCGCGGGGTGTCCTTCAGCGCGCGGGTGGTCAGGAAGATCTCGCGGTCCTTCTCGGCCTGGGGCGAGCCCTTGGCAGGCGGCGGCGGGACGTGGTCGCGGGCGTCGAAGGCGCTCTTGGGTAGGTAGCGCGGATAGCTTCCGCCATCGCCGCTCAAGGTGGCGCAGCCCGCCAGGGCCAGGACAGCGGCGGCGGCCAGCCATGATGCGCGCATGAAAAAGGTCCCCGGAATCGCTTCCGGGGACCCTGCATTTTCAGTGAAGCCTGATCAAGCTTACTTGCCGAACAGCTTGTTCCAGCGCGGCTTTTCACGGCCTTCCCACGCCTTGCGCCAGTAGGCGTCGCTGGCGATCAGCGGAACGACCGTCGTGGCTTCGGCGAACACCATCTGCTCGTAGGTGGTCGAAACCTTGCCCCACGAGGCGGCTTCCTTGAGCGTCGACGAGCTGCAGGCGCCGTCGCGCACGTCGGCCACCGTGATCTGGATGGCGTACTTGTGCATGTCGGCCTCGACGCCGAGGATCTCGGCGCAGACGACGGTGTCCTGGGCGAAGTTCTTCGGAACGCCGCCGCCGACCATGAACAGGCCCGTGGTGCCGGCCGCGATCTTGATGTCGGTCAGTTCGCGGAAATCCGCCACGGCGTCGATCATCAGGTAGGGCTGCTTGGCGGCGGCCCGTTCCTTCTGGTGCTTGACCAGGCCAAAGCCGGCCGAGCTGTCGACGAAGGCCGGGCAGAAGATCGGCACGCCTTCTTCATAGGCCGTCTGGATCAGCGAGCCTTGCTTCTTGGCGTTGCCTTCCGACAGCCACTTGCCCATCTCCCAGATGAACTCGCGCGAGGAATAGCCGCGCGGCTCCAGGCGGTTGGCGATCTCGAGGATCGTGTGGTCGCAGGCCTGCAGCTCTTCTTCGTCGATATAGGTGTCGTAGATGCGGTCGATGTAGTTGTCGCGCAGGACGTTGTCGTCGACCGGGCCGGCGGCCTGGTAGTGCTTGAAGCCAAGGGCTTCGAAGAAGTCCATGTCGACGATGCTGGCGCCGGTGGCGACCACGGCGTCGATCATGCCGTTCTTCACCATGTCGCGGTAGACGTGCATGCAGCCGCCGGCCGAGGTCGAACCGGCCAGGATCAGCCAGGTCGAGCAGCCCTTGTCGGCGAGAGCCATGTTGAAGATGTCGGCGGCGCGGGCGGTGTCGCGCGAGCTGAACGACATCTTGCGCATCGAGTCGATGATCGGACGGGCGTCGTACGACGTGATGTCGACGTGTTCGACGGTCTTCTGGAGCAGTTCGGCCTTGGTGTTCGGAACGGGAGCGTTCATCGCTTCGGTTTCCCTGACTTTGGACGCCCGTCGTTGGAACTAGCCACCTGCCGGGACGGAGCGACCGACCGGTGGAAACAGATTTAGCGCCCAGCGACAACGCTGAGCGGGGACAAAGCGCATCCCCCATTCCGATCTTCCCGGGCGCCCCAAGGCGCGCTTTGCGCGCCGAAGAGATTTGGGCCGGGACCCAGATTCAGCCTGAGCTTCTCGTGGGTTTCACCTGGGCCCCGGCATTCGCCGGGGAAATCGGAGTTATGGGGTCGGCATACTCAACAAAGAAGACAGATCAGCGACGGCGCTTGCGCTTGCCGGCCGCGCCCTTCGGACGCGAGAAGCGGACGATCTTGCGCTCTTCCGCCTCCTGGCGGACGGGCGGGATCGAGCGCTTGGCCAGGCCGTACATCGAGGCCATCGGCGCGTCCTGCACCAGGGCGGTGTCGGTCTCGCCGAAGCCGTTGAAGCGAGTGTTCATCGCCACGCCATAGGCGCCGAGCATGCCGATCTCGATGTAGTCGCCCTCGTCCACGCTTTCCGGCAGGTAGAAGGGGCCCGGCATGTGGTCGACGCTGTCGCAGGTCGGGCCATAGAAGCGGAAGGGCTTGAGGCCCTCTTCCACCACTTCGCCGTTCTTGCGGTACAGCTTGACCGGGAAGGGCCATTTCATGTGCGCGGCGTCGAACAGCGAACCGTACGATCCGTCGTTCAGATACAGCGCGTCGCCCTTCTTCAGCTCGACCTTGACCAGCAGCGACGAGGCCTCGGCCACCAGGGCGCGGCCCGGCTCGCACCAGAGCTCGGTGGTCTCGTGGACCATCATCTCGGCGAAGCCGCGGTCGATGGCCGCCAGGTACTCGGAGAGATCCGGCGGGACCATGCCCGGATAGATCGACGGGAAGCCGCCGCCGACGTCGACGACATCGGCCAGCACGCCGGCGCGGACCAGGGCGCGGCTGGCCTGGGCCATCGCCGCCTGGAACGCCGTCGGGCGCATGCACTGGCTGCCGACGTGGAAGGACACGCCCATCAGGTCCTGGGTGGCGCGACGGGCGGCCAGCATCAGGGCGGGGGCGTTGTGCATCTCGACGCCGAACTTGCCCGACAGGCTGTAGGCCGCGCCCTCGGCCTGGACGCCCATGCGGACGATCAGGTTCAGGTCCTTGGCGTTGCCCGTGGAGTCCAGGATCTTGGCCAGCTCTTCGTGGGTGTCGAACGAGAAGGTCTTCACGCCGTGGTCGAAGTAGGCGGCGGCGATCGCCGCCCGGCTCTTGACCGGGTGCATGAAGGCCATGCGCGAGCCCGGGGCCTGCTCGGCCACGAGTTCGACTTCGTTCAGCGACGCGACGTCGAAGGACCGCACGCCGGCCTGAGCCAGCTCACGGATCACCCACGGCGAAGGATTGGCCTTCACCGCGTAGAAGACGTCGCCTTTAAATTCGGACTGGAACCAGCGCGCAGCTACGGAAACCGCGTCAGGCCGCACGAGTGCGACGGGACGTTCCGGTGACCGCTCACGGACCAGGTCCAGGGGCGAATGGTACGTGCGCAATTCACGTAACCCCCTGTTGGAAGTTAAACCCAGGCCGGCGTTAGCAGCGTTTAGAGGACTTCGGGTCCGCCGGAGCCGTGCGAAATAGGGGCATTGATCCGGGATGTAAAGACCCTTTTGCGGCCCCGTTTCGGGACGAATTGTTCCACCCGGGCGCGTGGACCGAAAGGGCGAGCGGATTCAGGGGGGCGAAGCGCTCCGCGTCCGGAAAATCAGGGCGTCGATCGCGGGGCGCGGGTCCGTTCGGACCCGATAAGAGGCCTCATCTGTCACAAATACATTGCGAACCTGCCCCAAACCGGTGATCGCATTCCCCAAGTCGTGAAACCACGTTAAGGATTCGTCCCGACCATGACGTCGGACCCAGTTCTCTCGATCCGCGCCGCCTCCAAGACCTTCGGGTCCCGTCGCGCGCTGGACGCCGTCTCCCTCGATGTGAATCGAGGCGAGATGATCGCGCTCATCGGCCCATCGGGCTCGGGCAAATCCACGCTGCTGCGCTCGATCGACGGTCTGCAGACCATCGATGAGGGTGACGGCCTGATTTCGGCTTTCGGCGGCCCGGTCCAGGCCAGGGGCAAGGTGTCGAACGAGGTGCGCAAGGCGCGCATCCGCATCGGCTTCGTGGCCCAGCAGTTCAACCTGGTCGGCCGGCTGTCCCTGTTCAGCAATGTCGCCCTGGGCTCGCTGGGACGTATCCCGCTGATGCGCGGCCTGCTCGGCTGGTGGCCCAAGGAGACGCGCGAGGCGGCCATGGCCGCGCTGGCCCGCGTCGGCGTCGCCGACTACGCCGCCCAGCGCGCCAACACCCTGTCGGGCGGCCAGCAGCAGCGCGGCGCCATCGCCCGCGCCCTGGTCCAGAAGGCCAAGATCATCCTGGCTGACGAGCCGGTCGCCTCGCTGGATCCGGTCTCGGCCCGCAAGGTCATGGAGATCCTGCGTGATCTCAATCAAACCGACGGTCTGACCGTCGTCGTAACCCTGCACCAGGTGGACTACGCCCTGCGCTATTGCGACCGGGTCGTGGCCCTGAAAGCCGGAAAGAAGGTCTATGACGGCCCGGCGTCCGGCCTGAACCGCGAAAAACTCATCGATATCTACGGCCCGGAATTCGAGGACGTGTTCTGGGAAGGAGCCCCGCAATGATCAATCGTCGTTCGGCTATCGTAATCGCCGCCGGCTTGTCGGCCCTGGCCCTCGCCTCGTGCGGCAAGGCTCCGCAGACGCCCGCCGCCAAGGACACGATCACCTTCTCGATCCTGTCGACCGAGTCGGCCCAGAACATGGAGAGCTACTGGAAGCCCATCCTGGCCGACATGGAGAAGCAGACCGGCCTCAAGGTGAAGCCGTTCTTCTCGTCCAACTATTCGTCGCTGATCGTGGCCATGGGCGCCAAGCAGACGGACGTGGGCTGGTTCTCGAACCAATCTGGCCTGGAGGCGGTGCGCCGCTCGAACGGCGAGGTCTTCGCCCGGACCTTCGACCCCTCGGGCACCGACGGCTACAAGTCGGTGATCATCGTTCCGGCCGACAGCAAGATCCAGTCGGTGCAGGATCTCTTGAAGTGCGACAAGTCGCTGAACTTCGGCATCGGCGACAAGAAGTCGACCTCGGGCACGCTGGCGCCGATGACCTACGTCTTCATCCCGGCCAACAAGAAGCCGGAAGAGTGCTTCAAGACCGTGATCAGCGCCAACCACCAGGCCAACCTGTTCGCGGTGGCCAACGGCAAGCTGGACGCGGCGACCAACAACTCCACCGCCATCGGCCTGTCCAAGGCGCGCGGCGAAGGCGTCACCGACAAGATCCGCGTCATCTGGGAATCGCCGACCCTGCCGGAGGACCCGATCGTCTGGCGCAAGGATCTCGACCCGGCGATCAAGGAAAAGCTGCGCCAGTTCTTCCTGACCTACGCCCAGGGCGACACGCCGCAGGCCGAGCAGCAGCGCGCCAACCTGAAGAAGCTCAGCATCGGCGGCTTCAAGCCGGCCGACGACTCGCACCTGCTGGTCGTGCGCGAGATGGAGGCCACCGAGCAGCTGGGCCTGGCCCGCGAATCCGGCGACCAGGCCAAGCTCGCGGCCGCCCAGACGGCGCTGGACAAGATCAAGGCCGAACGCGTCGCCGCCGAAGGCAAGGCCGGCCTCGCCTCGACGCCCGCGAACTGAGGCCCGGCAGCATGAGCGACGTCGCCATCAAGGACGCTGGTGTTCCGGCGCCGCCCAAGCGCTCGGCCTCGGCCCTGGCCTTCGACACCCTGCTGTGGGGCGGGGTCATCCTGCTGCTGATCGTCAGCTTCAAGCCGGCCGAGATCGACAAGTTCCCGCAGCTGTTCACCGACACCGAGCGGACCGGGAACTTCGCCAAGCTGTTCTTCAAGCCGTTCACGGACCCCCAGCTGTTCCTGTCGATGGACTGGGGCCTGTTCATCGGCAAGATGTGGCAGACCATCCAGATGGCGCTGTGGGGCACGGCCCTGGCGATCATCGTGGCGATCCCGCTGGGCCTCCTGGGCGCGCGCAACATCGCCCCGGTCTGGATCCAGCAGCCGGTGCGCCGGGTGCTGGACCTGATCCGCTCGATCCCGGACCTCGTCGTGGCGCTGATCTTCATCACCGCCGTGGGGTTGGGGCCGTTCGCCGGCGTCATGTCGATCATGTTCAACACCGGCGGCGTGTTGGCGAAGCTCTTCGCGGAAGCCGTCGAGTCGATCGACAAGGGTCCGGTTGAGGGCGTGCGGGCGACCGGCGCGGTCAAGCTGCAGGAGATCATCTGGGGCGTGATCCCGCAGGTGGCTCCGCTGTGGACCAGCTACGCGCTCTACCGCTTCGAATCGTCGAGCCGCGCGGCCACCGTGCTGGGCATCATCGGCGCGGGGGGCATCGGCCAGATCCTGTTCGACTCGATCAACGCCTTCCAGTTCGACCAGACCGGCTGCATCGTCCTGGTCATCGTCGTGGCGGTGTCGATGATCGACCTGCTGTCGCAGATCATCCGTACGCGGCTTCTGTAGTCTTTCGAGACAATTCTTCCGGCGCCTCCCTCGTCATCCGGCGGGGGAGGCGTTTTCGGTTAGCGCGCCCACCGTCGGTGAACGGACGTTTTCGGCCGAGTCTTGTTGCCGGAACGCCACAGCTTAAGACCTTGAAAACACTTGTCGCTTGGCTGTCACAAATCGGTGGCGGAAGCGTCACGGACCCCCGTTAAGCCCGGCTTCAACCTGATCCACCTCGAGACGGGTGAGAGGACAGGGGCGCCTTTCAAGGGGAATTCTCAAATGAGCATCAAGACCTCGCTGGTCGCCGGTTCGGCGCTGGCCGTCGCGCTCGCGATCGGCCTGGGCGGCGCCGCCCAGGCCCAGGACATGAGCTACAAGTGGAGCGGCGCTCCGCAGTTCAGCAACGACGACACCGCGTTCAAGGTCCGTGGCCGGATCCTGTTCGACTACGTCAACCAGGACATCAAGCGCGATGGCCCCGGCGGCGACTTCAAGACCAGCAACGCCCGCGGCCGCCAGGCCTTCCTCGGCGTCGAAGGCAAGCTGAACAGCTACTTCGCCTACAAGCTCGAAGGCGGCGCGGTGAACGGCGGCTCGTGGGGCTGGGATGACGCGGTCATCGAGTACAAGCCCAGCGAGCCGGTCTCGATCCTGTTCGGCAACGTCAAGGTCGCCGGCCTCGAGAACCTGACCTCGACCCGCTTCACCACCTTCATGGACCGCGGTCCGTACGGCGACTTCGGCGTCGACAGCTACCTGCTGGGCGTGGTCGGCAAGTACAGCGGCTACAACTACTCGATGTCGCTGGGCGTCCAGGGCGCCAGCCTCAACAGCACCGACGTCAACAACGCCAGCGCCGACTCCAAGGAGCGCCTGACGATCACGGCGCGGGGCCACTACGCGCTGCTGAACACCGACGCCGACAAGCTGCACCTGGCGGTCTCGTACCGTTACCGCAACCGCGGCGACGAGAGCGCCTTCGCCTACACCGGCCGCACCAACACCGCCTACAGCAACGCCACGTTCTACACGACCGGCGGCATCGGCAACCGCGACAAGACGATCGCCGTCGAAGGCGCCTGGGTCCACGGCCCGCTGTCGGTCCAGGCCGAGTATTCGAGCATCGACGTGACCCGCGCGGGCACGGCCGGCGATGATCCGACCATCAAGGTCGGCTACGCCTTCGTCAGCTTCTGGCCGACCGGCGAGACCCGCAACTACGACGCGGCCGCCGGCGAGTTCAAGCGTCCGAAGATCCTGAACCCGGTCACGGCCGGCGGCTTCGGCGGCGTGGAACTGGCCGTCCGCTACGATCTGGCCGACACGACCGACGCCTACAAGACCCTGAAGGTGAAGCCGGCCACGTCGCAGGCCGGCGAGTACACCGGCTGGACCCTGGGCGTGAACTACTACCCGACGTCGTATGTCCGCTTCCAGGCGAACTACACCGACGGCAAGGTCGACAACTACGGCCCGAACCAAGACTTCGACGTGAAGCAGTTCCAGCTGCGCGCCCAGCTCGACTTCTAAGCGTCGCCAATCTTCCGGGCGGGCCGCGCGGCGGCTCGCCCCTACCCCCTCCTCTAGGAGTTTGTCATGAAGAAGCTTCTGTCCTGCGCGGCCGCCGCCGTGGCCCTCTCGGGCCTGGCCGCCGCCCCCGCCCACGCCGCCCGCGACTACGTGTGGGCCGCCGGTTCCTCGACCGTGTTCCCGTTCGCCACCCGCACCGCCGAGAACTTCGCCAAGAAGTCTGGCAAGAAGGCTCCGAAGGTCGAAAGCCTCGGCACCGGCGGCGGCATCAAGCTGTTCTGCGGCGGCACGGGCGAAGGCTTCCCGGATATCGCCAACGCCTCGCGTCCGATGAAGAAGTCGGAGTTCGACGCCTGCGCCGCCAAGGGCGTCAAGGACATCCTGCAGATCAAGATCGGCTTCGACGGCATCGTGGTCGCCACCGACAAGGACGGCGCCGACTACAACTTCAAGCTCGAGCACCTGTACCAAGGCCTGTCCAAGCAAGTGCTGAAGGGCGGCCAGTTCGTCGCCAACCCGCACAAGACCTGGGACGACGTCGCCGGCGGCCTGCCGGGCAACCGCATCCAGGTCTACGGCCCGCCGCCGACCTCGGGCACCCGCGACGCCTTCGTCGAACTGGCCATCGAGGCCGGCGCCCGCAAGTATCCGACCCTGGACGCCATCCGCTCGGACAACGAGAAGAAGTACAAGGCCCTGGTCGACCCGCTGCGCTCGGACGGCTGGATCGACGCTGGCGAGAACGACAACGCCATCGTCGGCACCCTGACCAAGACCCCGGGCTCGCTGGGCGTCTTCGGCTGGTCCTACCTCGAAGAGAACATGGACAAGATCAAGGGCGCCTCGGTCAACGGCGTGCGCCCGTCGGCCCAGACGATCTCGGACGGCAGCTACCCGCTGTCGCGTTCGCTCTACATCTACGTCAAGAAGGCCAACATCGGCGTCACGCCGGGCCTCGAGGAATTCCTGAAGGAGTTCACCTCGGACGCCGCGACGGGCCGTGGCGGCTATCTGCAAGGCCGCGGCCTGATCCCGCTGCCTCCGGGCCAGCACGACGCCCAGAAGGGCATCGTGAACAACAAGACCGTGATGGGCCGTCCGGCCGCCTAAGCGACTGTTCGAGCCTCGGGCTTGAGATCGACGCCGTGGTCCTATGGGCCACGGCGTTTTTCTTTGTATAGTGAGCCGGCCGGGCCTCCCATCGCCCGCGCCGCGGTCGCCGTCCGGCGACGCGTCCCCGACCCTGAAGGGCCATGATCCTCGTCGCGCTCGCCGTCGTCCTCCTCCTCGTTCTGCTGAACGGGGTTTTCGCCATGTCCGAACTGGCTGTCGTCTCGGCCCGCAAGGCCCGCCTGCAAGGCTTCGCCGATCGGGGCGACAAGGGGGCCAAACTGGCCCTCGACATGGCCGAGCATCCGACCCGGTTCCTGTCGGCCGTACAGGTCGGCATCACCCTGATCGGCATCTTCGCCGGCGCCTACGGCCAGGCCACCATCGCCGGGGCGCTAGACGCCTGGCTCGAGCACAGCGTTCCGACCCTGGCCAAGTACTCCGAGGCCATCGCCACCGGCGTCGTCGTCGTCGGCCTGACCTATGTCTCGGTGATCCTGGGCGAGCTGGTGCCCAAGCGCCTGGCCCTGATGTTCCCCGACGCCATCGCCCGGCGCATGTCGCCGTTCCTGGCGGTGATGGCCACGGTGCTGCGCCCGTTCGTGACCCTGCTGACCGTCTCGACCGCCGCGGTGCTGAAGCTGATGGGCGTGCGCGACGAGCGCAACAGCGGCATCACCTCCGAGGAGGTCGAGACCGTCCTGGCCGAAGGCGCCGACGCCGGCCTGATCGAGCCCGAGGAGCGGGCGATGATCAACGAGGTCCTGCGCCTGGGCGACCGCCCGGTCCGCGTGGCCATGACCCCGCGCCGCGACCTCTTCTGGGTGTCGCTGGCCGACAGCCCCGAGACCGTGCTCAAGGAAATCCGCGCCAGCGCTCACTCGCGCATCCTGGTCGCCACCGAGGATGACCTGGACGGCGACATCGGCGTCGTTCTCAAGAAGGACCTGCTGGACGCCTGCCTGGCCGACGAGCCGCTCGACCTGAAGGCCCACGTCCAGCAGCCGGTCGCCATCCCCGAGACCATGTCGCTGTTGAAGGCCTTGGCTGTGTTCAAGCAGACTAGCCTGCACATGGCCCTGGTGGTCGACGAGTTCGGCTCGCTGCAGGGCGCGATCACGCCGCTGGACCTCTTGGAAATGATCGCCGGCGACTTCCCGGAAGACCACGACGACGACGAGACCCGGATCATCCGTCGCGACGACGGCAGCTGGCTGATCGACGCCCGCCTCGACATCCAGGAGCTGAACGATCATCTGGGCGAGAACTTCGAGGCCGACGGCGGCTACCACACCGTGGCCGGCCTGATCCTCGATCGCCTGGGCCGTATTCCCAGCGAGGGCGAGCACGTCGCCATGGGCGGCTTCGACATCGAGATCGTCGATATGGACGGCTCGCGGATCGACAAGGTCATCCTCAAGGCGGGCAAGCGGAAGAAGGACGAGGGCGAGGGGTAGGGCTCGACCGAGAGCTGACTTCGCGGAAGTCTGCCCTGGGGTGGATGGGCGGGCGTTCGGAATCCCTCCCTCTCTCCATGAGAGAGGGATTCCGTTTGGCGTCCGCCACGGGTCGAAGGCCGACCTCGCCAGGTCGGTGCTAACCTTACATCTCTTGGAGGCTCAGCCCCGCGATCGTCTCGCCGTGAGATGTAAGGATGGCTCCCGTCACGGGGGACGGGGCAGATCCTCCCCCGCGATGCGGGGGAGGTGGCCCAGAGGGCCGGAGGGGGCTAGC
>NZ_CALCDX010000236.1 GCF_937900395.1 uncultured Caulobacter sp. | reverse complement strand
AGGTTGCGCAGGTTCAGGAAAGCCAGACCGCCGATGCCGACGAAGCCGCCGGTGGTGTCTTCATAGACCTGGCTGTTCTGCAGAGCCGGGATGTCGGCCAGATAGTCGACGATGTTGATCTCGCCCGACTGCTGGATCTCTTCCTGGCCGATCTGGATCAGCGGCGTCGGCGAGTTGAGCGGGTTGCGTCGGATCAGCGAACCGGTGACGACGACTTCTTCGACCTTATTGTCCTGGGGCGCGGTCTGGGCGGACACAATGCCTGGAGCAGCCAGGGCCAAGCCGGCCATCATGGTGCTGGCCAGCAGCGATTTTCTATTGCGCGCAGTCAACTAAATTTCTCCCGCCTCAGCTTGAAAGCAACACGAACGCGCCTCTCCCCGAGGCCCCTCCACAGGAAACGTTCGCCGTTTTGCAACCTAGCCGACCAGACGCGCCTTCCAAGTCCGATTGCCACAAACCAGACACGATTATAAATTTACTGTAACGTAATCGGCACACTTTTCCGACAAGCGTCCGTTTCCGCGCCAGGTCCGCCCCCGTGACAGCGCAAATCGGCAAGGATGTTCCAGGTTTGTAGAGACCTGAATTTCCTGCACTTTTGCCATTCTGACACATCAGCGAAGGCCAGTCGGCCACGGCCCGGGCCATTTGCACCCGCGACACGAGAACTATGGCGAAAAAGCGTCTACTTTCGGCTTAGTCCAGGTCGCCCGGCCCGAAGGCCTGCGGCAGCAGGTCCCAGAACGGCGTCCGGACGGTGGGCGCGCCGCCCTGCACGGACACGATCTCGCAGGTTCTGGCGGCGAACTCGGCGATGCGCTGACGGCAGGCGCCGCAAGGCTGGACCACCGCGTCGGAACCCGCCGCGATCAGCACCTTCTCGATGCGGCGCGAACCGCCCGCCGTGATCATCGCCCCGATCGCCGTCTGCTCGGCGCAGGTGCCGGAGGGATAGGCGGCGTTCTCGACATTGACGCCGTAGTGGACCCGCCCCTCGTCGTCGATCACCGCCGCCGCCACCGTGAAGTTGGAGTAGCGGGCGTAGGACCGCTGCAGCAGCGCGGGCAGCGCCCCGGCGGCGGTCTGTTCGAGGGTGTCGGGAGAGGAGATTACGTCGGCGCTCATGCTCATCCTGCCTGCCCCGGCCAAGATCGCGCCGGGGAGAGAGGCAATCAGTCGCGGCGGCGGCGCGCAAGCTGAAAATCGCGGGCCAGCTCAGGCCTCGCCCGGCGCGGTGGCGACGATCGACAGCGCGTGGACAGGCCCCGCCAGTTCGTCGGCCAGCGCCTTCATCACCATGCGTTGGCGCATCACCCGCGCCTTGCCGGCGAAGGCCTCGGCCTCGATGCGCAGGGTGAAGTGGCTTTCGCCCGCGCCGCTATGGCCGGCGTGGCCGTGGTGGCGGTCGCTGTCGTCGATCAGCTCCAGCCGCGACGGCGAGAAAGCGGCCTCCAGCTTGCCTCGAATAGCTTCCGCAACGGCGCCCATCACGCGACTCCCGCATGTCAATCCTTGAACGGAAATAGCGCGGGCTTACTCTAAGCGCCATGAGCCGGCCGTTCGAGTACCGCCCCAAATTTTATGACATCCGGGTCAGGCCGCCCAAGGACGGCGAGGACGACCACATCGAGGATGTCCTGCGCCTGAAGCCGGGCGAGAAGCCCTGCGACCATCCCGACTGCCGCCTGCCGGGTTCGGCCAAGGCGCCGAAGTCGCGCGACATGCCTGACCAGCACTACTGGTTCTGTCAGCGCCATGCGGCCGAGTACAACAAGAACTGGAACTTCTACGCCGGCATGACCGAGGCCCAGATCCGGGCCGAGCAGGAAACCGAGCGCATGACCGGCGGCCGGCCGACCTGGAGCTTCAAGGCCGACGCCCGCTCGCGCGAGGCCGCGGCCCAGGCCGCCCGCGACGCCCGCGCCTTCGCCGACCCGTTCGGCATCTTCCGCGCCCAGCAGCGCCGCGCCGAATCGCAGCGCACCGCCGCCGAGCGCGGTTTGGGCAAGCTGGAGCGCCAGGCCCTGGCCGACCTCGACCTCGAGGCCGGCGCCGACGGCCCGGCGATCAAGGCCAAGTACAAGGAGCTGCTCAAGCGCTGCCACCCCGACGCCAACGGCGGCGACCGCAGCGCCGAACACAAGCTGCAGCGCGTGATCAAGGCCTATAAGCAGCTGCAGAAGTCGGGGCTGGTCTAAGTCCGGAGCGCGGCTAGAAGTCGGGCGGCATGATGAAGGTGTGATCCCAGGTCGGGTATTCCCCCGTTCGCGGCTCCACCATGCGCGTCTTCTGGCTGTACCAGAGGTGATGATCCGTCCCGAGCGACAGATGCTCGCAATAGAGCGTCTGATCGTGGTTGCGCAGGAAGTCGTAGACCGTGGTGTATTCCCAGATCTCCCCCTTCGGAGGCTTGGCGCGCTTGGCCTGCCAAACCGAGGCGATCTTCACGTCCTTGCCGAAGAGGGACCGAAAGGGGTGGTGCGGCACGGCGTCCAGCTCGCGGACATAGTGCTTGATGGCCCCTTCGACGGCGCGGTCCAGGCTGAGGTTCTTGCGATGGGCGAAACCGGCGGCGGCGTTGGCGAAGCCTGCGGAGGCCACGCCGACCACGCGGATGTCGGGCGGCGCATGCGCTGACGCCGCGCGGGCGAGCATGCCTTGGATTTCGGCCAGTCCGCCGCCCAGCGAATGGCCCGTGATCAGGAGCTGATCGGCCGGCAGCCCCCTCTGTCGACACGCGTCTATCGCTTCGCGCAGGAAGTCGACGGCGGGCTCGATCTGGCGATCCGGATCCTGAAACAGGGCCGCCGAGACGTTGGCCCACCAATCCGGGAAGGACTTGAACCCCTCCGTTCCTCGATTGACGACCACCAGGCTCCGGCTGGGCGGATGGTGCAGGGCCGCCGCGTCGTAGCCGCCCGCGATATTGGCCTGGGCCAGCATGTCCCAACCCGGCAGGGCCTCCAGCCGCGAGAGCCCCGTGGCGGGATCCTTGTAGACCGCCGCCGCCAGACCCGCCGCGACCTGATCGCTCAGGACGGCGTCCTGAGCATGCGAGATCAAAAACGCCCTTAGATCCATGGCTCCCTCTCCCCGGCGGCCAAGAATTCTCGGAAAGATTGTTTTGCGGCCGCCTCACACGGTCAAGGCAAACTTGCGGCGCGAGGCCCGAATGGGCCATTGTCGCGCGCCGACACGCGGCGGGCGATCCGACGTGGCGCGCGCCCGTCGAAGCGCCGAACACAAGCTGCAGCGCGATCAAGGTTTATAGTCAGCTGCAGAAGTCGGGACGGGTCTAGCCGGCCTGGACCGTAGTGGCGCCTCTGGAGAGTTTGAGCCGATGAAGAGCCCCGCCGCCGCTCCGGCCGTCGCCCTGGCCCTGCTCGCGACGCTGGGCGCGTGTGAGCGCCAGCAGGCGCGAACGTCGCCGCCAGCGTCCCAGGCGGGGAAGCCTCCGCAGGCGCCCAAGACGCAGACGCCGCTCGACGCAATCCGTCCGTTGACCTTCAAGCAAGCCGATCCCGCGGCCGAGGTCAGCCTGACGCTGTCGGCCGAGATCGGCCGTTATCCAGCCTTGCGCGCCCTGCTCTATGATCGCGAAACCGCCCAGCTCAGGGCCTTCGCGACCAAGGCTGACGCGGACCGCAAAGCCGACGACGGACAGTATCCGTGGCGTCAGTACGCTAGCGAGCGTCAATGGGACGTGGCGGCGGCCACACCCCGGCTGATCAGCCTGCGAGGGATGTGGCTCGACTACACCGGCGGCGCCCATCCGAACCACGGGGCCGCGGCGCTGCTGTGGGACGCCGCCGCCAACAAGGAGGTCAAGCCCGCCGACCTGTTCCGCGCCGATGCGGACATGAAGGCACTGGACAAGGCCATCTGCGAGGCCGTGGCCGCCGCCAAGCGCCACCGCGAAGGCGCGTCTCCGCCCGACGACGTCTTCGGCTGTCCGAAATGGACCGAGACCACGCTCGCGCTGGCCCCCTCGACCGAGGCGGGGAAGATCGGCGGCCTGATGGTTCTGATCGATCCCTATCTGGTCGGCCCCTATGCCGAGGGCGACTATGAGCTGATCCTGCCGCTGTCGGCGTTCCGCCCCCTGCTGGCGCCGACCTATCTCGACGCCTTCGCCGGATCGCCTAAATCGTCGGGCAATCCGGACGGCTCGCTCAGCTTTCGGATGTGAAGCCAAGACATCGCCACGCCTCGCTCCCTTGCGGCGCAGGGCGCGAATAGGCCATTGTCGCGCGCCGACACGCGGCGAGCGGGGACCTCTTTGATGACCGACAGCGATCCGGAGTGGCGCGCGCCCGTCGAAGCGCCGACGCCGGTGACGCCGGTGCCGTTCGGCAAGCCGTGGAGCATCTGGACCTGGGGCGCGCTGCTGTCGACGGCGGGCCTGGCCTTCGCGGTCGCCCCTCACGCGGTCCTGCATCTGCTGAAGTCGCCGGTGGAGCCCGCCGCCCTGCCGTGGGTGCGGTTCTGCGGCCTGCTGCTGCTGGCCTACGCCATGGGCTACCACGTCGCCGGCTGGACCGGTCAGCGGACCTATATGCGCGCCTCGGTCGTGCTGCGCGTCCTGTCGCTGGTGGTCATCGGCGCCTTCGTCTTGGCCGACTGGCTGCCCAAGGCCTGGCTGGCGGTGGGCCTGGGTGATTTCGCCGGCGCGGTGTGGACGACGCTGGAGCTCAGGTGGCGTCCGAAGCCGAAGACGGCTTGATCCGCCACCGGACCAGGTAGGCGACTAGCCAGCAGACCATCGCCCACGCGGCGCCCACGCACCAGCCGGCCAGCACGTCGCTGGCCCAGTGAACGCCCAGATAGACCCGGCTGGCGCCGACCAGCAGGCTCGCCAGCACCGCCGCGCTGATCGCCAACACCTTGACCCGCCGCCGGTCGGAAAAGCGCGCCGTCAAAACGCCCAGGGTCAGGAAGACC